>NZ_CP108538.1:3694615-4002500 GCF_035994185.1 Streptomyces sp. NBC_01217 | reverse complement strand
GTTTCTTGCCGGAGGTAGAGCACTGGATAGGCGATGGGCCCTACCGGGTTACTGACCTTAGCCAAACTCCGAATGCCGGTAAGTGAGAGCGCGGCAGTGAGACTGTGGGGGATAAGCTCCATGGTCGAGAGGGAAACAGCCCAGAGCATCGACTAAGGCCCCTAAGCGTACGCTAAGTGGGAAAGGATGTGGAGTCGCAGAGACAACCAGGAGGTTGGCTTAGAAGCAGCCACCCTTGAAAGAGTGCGTAATAGCTCACTGGTCAAGTGATTCCGCGCCGACAATGTAGCGGGGCTCAAGCGTACCGCCGAAGTCGTGTCATTCACACATATATCCCCAACGGGAGTGTGGATGGGTAGGGGAGCGTCGTGTGCCGGGTGAAGCAGCCGCGGAAGCGAGTTGTGGACGGTTCACGAGTGAGAATGCAGGCATGAGTAGCGATACACACGTGAGAAACGTGTGCGCCGATTGACTAAGGGTTCCTGGGTCAAGCTGATCTGCCCAGGGTAAGTCGGGACCTAAGGCGAGGCCGACAGGCGTAGTCGATGGACAACCGGTTGATATTCCGGTACCCGCTTTGAAACGCCCAGTACTGAATCAGGCGATGCTAAGTCCGTGAAGCCGGCCCGATCTCTTCGGAGTTGAGGGTAGTGGTGGAGCCGACGGACCAGACTTGTATTAGGTAAGCGATGGGGTGACGCAGGAAGGTAGTCCAGCCCGGGCGGTGGTTGTCCCGGGGTAAGGGTGTAGGGCGTGTGATAGGCAAATCCGTCACACATTAAGTCTGAGACCTGATGCCGAGCCGATTGTGGTGAAGTGGATGATCCTATGCTGTCGAGAAAAGCCTCTAGCGAGTTTCATGGCGGCCCGTACCCTAAACCGACTCAGGTGGTCAGGTAGAGAATACCGAGGCGTTCGGGTGAACTATGGTTAAGGAACTCGGCAAAATGCCCCCGTAACTTCGGGAGAAGGGGGGCCATCACTGGTGATCCGATTTACTCGGTGAGCTGGGGGTGGCCGCAGAGACCAGCGAGAAGCGACTGTTTACTAAAAACACAGGTCCGTGCGAAGCCGTAAGGCGATGTATACGGACTGACGCCTGCCCGGTGCTGGAACGTTAAGGGGACCGGTTAGCTGACTTTCGGGTCGGCGAAGCTGAGAACTTAAGCGCCAGTAAACGGCGGTGGTAACTATAACCATCCTAAGGTAGCGAAATTCCTTGTCGGGTAAGTTCCGACCTGCACGAATGGCGTAACGACTTCTCGACTGTCTCAACCATAGGCCCGGTGAAATTGCACTACGAGTAAAGATGCTCGTTTCGCGCAGCAGGACGGAAAGACCCCGGGACCTTTACTATAGTTTGATATTGGTGTTCGGTTCGGCTTGTGTAGGATAGGTGGGAGACTTTGAAGCGGCCACGCCAGTGGTTGTGGAGTCGTCGTTGAAATACCACTCTGGTCGTGCTGGATGTC
This sequence comes from Streptomyces sp. NBC_01217, assembly GCF_035994185.1. NCBI lineage: Bacteria > Bacillati > Actinomycetota > Actinomycetes > Kitasatosporales > Streptomycetaceae > Streptomyces > Streptomyces sp. NBC_01217. The sequence continues at coordinate 4,001,028 of NZ_CP108538.1, read as the reverse complement.
TAACCTGGGTCCGTGATCCGGATCAGGGACAGTGTCTGATGGGTAGTTTAACTGGGGCGGTTGCCTCCTAAAGAGTAACGGAGGCGCCCAAAGGTTCCCTCAGCCTGGTTGGCAATCAGGTGTTGAGTGTAAGTGCACAAGGGAGCTTGACTGTGAGACCGACGGGTCGAGCAGGGACGAAAGTCGGGACTAGTGATCCGGCAGTGGCTTGTGGAAGCGCTGTCGCTCAACGGATAAAAGGTACCCCGGGGATAACAGGCTGATCTTCCCCAAGAGTCCATATCGACGGGATGGTTTGGCACCTCGATGTCGGCTCGTCGCATCCTGGGGCTGGAGTCGGTCCCAAGGGTTGGGCTGTTCGCCCATTAAAGCGGTACGCGAGCTGGGTTTAGAACGTCGTGAGACAGTTCGGTCCCTATCCGCTGTGCGCGTAGGAATATTGAGAAGGGCTGTCCCTAGTACGAGAGGACCGGGACGGACGAACCTCTGGTGTGCCAGTTGTTCTGCCAAGGGCATGGCTGGTTGGCTACGTTCGGAAAGGATAACCGCTGAAAGCATCTAAGCGGGAAGCCTGCTTCGAGATGAGTATTCCCACCAACTTGATTGGTTAAGGCTCCCAGTAGACGACTGGGTTGATAGGCCAGATGTGGAAGCCTGGTAACGGGTGGAGCTGACTGGTACTAATAGGCCGAGGGCTTGTCCTCAGTTGCTCGCGTCCACTGTGTTAGTTCTGAAATAACGAACGGCCGTGTTGTTCCGGTGTTTGTTTGTTTCATAGTGTTTCGGTGGTCATTGCGTTAGGGAAACGCCCGGTTACATTCCGAACCCGGAAGCTAAGCCTTTCAGCGCCGATGGTACTGCAGGGGGGACCCTGTGGGAGAGTAGGACGCCGCCGAACTCCTTTTACGGGAAAGCCCCGTGCCCTTGTGGCACGGGGCTTTTCTGCGTTCTGAGCGTCTAGGCTCGAACCATGCGCTACGAACTGGTCATCTTCGACAACGACGGTGTGCTCGTGGACAGCGAGCCGATCTCCAACACCATCCTGGCCGAGTACCTCACAGAGCTCGGTCACCCCACCTCGTACCAGGAGTGCCTTCGCGACTACATGGGGTCTGCCGTGCACCGGGTGCACGATCTCGTCGAGGAGAGGACCGGGGAGAAGCTGCCCGCGGACTTCGACGAGACGCTTCACTCGCGGGTCTTCGCCGGGTTCCGGCAGGAGCTGGAGCCGGTGGCGGGTGTGGGGGATGTGCTGGGGAAGCTTGTCGCCGACGGGATCGCGTACTGCGTCGCGTCCTCCAGCAGCCATGAGCGGATCCGGGTCGGGCATCGCAAGACCGGGCTCGACCAGTGGTTCGAGGAGGAGTGGATCTTCAGCGCGGAGGACGTGGGGCAGGGGAAGCCGGCTCCCGATCTGTTCCTGTATGCCGCCGAGCGGATGGGGGTTCCTCCCGAGCGGTGCGTCGTCATCGAGGACAGCCCGCTCGGAGTGGAGGCGGCCAGGGCCGCGGGGATGGATGTGTACGGGTTCACTTCGATGATGCCGGCGGACCGGCTCGCCGGGGTGAACGGGCACTTCTCCGACATGGGCCAACTGCGGGAATTGCTCGCCTGATCCATCTACCCATGGGTAGAGACTGGCCCTACGCTCGCGGCCATGACAGATGCTCGCTTGCGGCACGGCAGGGCCTCCCTCGCGTTGAGCTTCTTCGTGCAGGGCGTCACCTTTGCTCTGCTCGTCACGCGGATTCCCGCCATTCAGGACCGCTACGGGATATCCGACGGGCTGTTGCCGGTGTTCCTGGCCGCGGTGCCGATCCTGGCCGGGGTGGGCAGCGTGGTCACCGAGAAGGTGGTCGCGCGGGTGCGGCCCAGGGGCGTACTGAGGTGGGCTCAGCCCGTTGTGCTGCTTGCGCTGCTCGGCGTCGGGGCCGGGAGCGTGCTGTGGGAGGCGGCGCTGGCGCTCGGTGTGTTCGGGCTGGCCGTCGGGGCGCTCGATGCCTCCATGAACATGATGGGGGTCAGTCTCCAGCGGGCGTACGGGCGTTCCATCATGCTCGGGTTCCACGCCGCGTACAGCCTGGGTGGGATCGCCGGGGCGTCCATGGCGTGGGCCGGGGCGCACTGGGATCTGTCGCTGCTGGTCTCCTATCTGCCGGCGGTTGTCGTGCTCCTGCCCATCGCGCTCATCGGGAGCAGGTGGTACGTCGAGGGCCGGTCGGCGCAGGAGAACCCGGAGGGGGCGCAAGGGAAGGGGGCCGTTTCGGTCCCCTTCACGTTGCTGTTGCCGCTCTGTCTGGTGATGAGCTTCGCGTACATCGGTGACTCGACCGTCTCCAACTGGAGCGCGAAGTATCTGCAGGATGTGCTGGGGAGTTCGGAGCAGCTGGCGACCGTTCCGTACAACGTCTACATGGTGACGACGCTGCTGGGGCGGGCGGTCGGGGACTTCGGGGTCCGGCGGTTCGGGGCCGTGGCCGTGGTGCGGTGCGGGAGCGTGCTGGCTGCTGCCGGGTTCGGTGTGGTGGCGGTGGCCGGTGGGGCGTGGGTCGGGATGCTCGGGTTCACTCTGCTGGGGCTCGGGCTGTGTGTGATCGTGCCGCAGACGTTCGCCGCCGCCGGGCGGATGTTCCCCGGGGCGAGCGACACGGCCGTCGCGCGGCTGAATGTCTTCAACTACGTGGGATTCCTGGTGGGATCGCCGCTGGTGGGGGCGCTCGGGGACGCGTGGAGCTATCGGGGGGCGATGCTCGTGCCGATGGTGCTGGTGCTTGCGACGCTCGTGTACGCCAAGTCGTTCGGTGCGGAGCCTGCCCGATACGGTGGCGGGCATGAGCGGCCGCGCACAGCTGATGTGGGATGACGCAGTAACGGGATACGACTTCGGGGAAAGCCACCCGATGGACCCCGTGAGACTCGCCCTGACGATGGGGCTGGTGCGGGCGTTCGGCCTCGACGGTGCGGTGGATGTGGTGGCGGCCAAGCCCGCCGGGGAGTCGACCCTGCGGCTGGTGCACCGTGAGGACTATGTGGCCGCGGTGCGGGCCGCCTCCACGGATCCGAAGCACGCCGATCAGAACTACGGGCTCGGGACGGTGGACGATCCCGCGTTCGCGGGGATGCACGAGGTGTCGGCGCTGATCGCCGGGCAGTCGGTGGCGGCGGCCGAGGCGGTGTGGCGCGGGGACACCGCGCATGCAGTGAACTTCGCGGGCGGGCTGCACCACGCCATGCCGGGCGGTGCAGCGGGGTTCTGTATCTACAACGACCCGGCGCTCGCCATCGCGCGGCTGCTGGAACTGGGTGCCGAGCGGGTCGCGTACGTAGATGTGGATGTGCATCACGGGGACGGGGTGCAGGCGGCGTTCTGGGAGGATCCTCGGGTCCTGACCGTGTCCATGCACGAGCATCCGCGCACACTCTTCCCGCAGACCGGCTGGCCCGAGGAGACCGGTTCGGGGGCGGGTGAGGGCAGTGCGGTGAATGTGGCGCTGCCGGCCGGTACGGGGGACGCGGGGTGGCTGCGGGCGTTCCATGCGGTGGTGCCGGAACTGCTGGCGGACTTCCGGCCGCAGGTGCTGGTCAGTCAGCACGGGGCCGATACGCATTTCGACGATCCCCTTGCCCATCTCGCGGTGTCGCTGGACGCGCAGCGGGCGGTGATGGCGGCCTGTCACGATCTCGCCCATGAGTACGCGGAGGGCGGGCGCTGGGTGGCGCTCGGCGGGGGCGGTTATGCGGTGGTCGATGTGGTGCCACGGTCCTGGACGCATCTGGTGGGGATCGCGGCGCATGCGCCGGTGGATCCGGAGTCGGTGATTCCTGCTTCTTGGCGGGACGAGGTCTATGCCCGGACGCGGCAGCTGGGGCCGGGGCGGATGACGGATGGGCGTACTCCTTCCTGGAAGTCGTGGGAGGAGGGGTACGACCCCGCGGACCGGCTGGACCAGGCGGTGCTGGCGACCAGGCGGGCGGCGTTCCCGTTGCGGGGGCTGCTGACCTGAGCGGGCGGGGGTGGTCGCGATGCGGCCGTTTTTGTACGGCGGTGAGGAATGGTTACGCCAACTGTGGGGCGTAACCGGGCTTCTGGCCCCCCGTCCGGGTGATTGGGGGAGCATCGGTGAAGTGTTGAGCACCGGAGCGCTGCGTGCGCATCTGCTGGCGGCCCGGCTTGCCGGGCCCGTGGCCACGACGAGGGAAGTGAGCCTGCGGAGCTATCGGCTCTTCGCGGCCCGTGACCCGCGGGCGATGCTCGGACTGGCCCCCGAACGGTGCTGGAACGAGCCCGATCTTCTTCGTCTGATGGCCGACAAGTGCGGGGTTTCGGACGATCCTGCTCATGTCTCGGGCTTTGATGTGATCGATCCGGAGCGGACTCTGGCGGGTCTGGTTGCCTTTGCCGAGCGACTGTCGCATGCCGCGGCCCGGCGGGCGCCGGTGCTGTTCGGGACAGGCCATCCGCACCGGCTGCTCGGTTTCTACGCAGAGCTGGCAGACGCCATGTCGTCGGCCGGATGTCCTGTTCTCACCCCCGCGCAGGGGCGATGTATCGACATAACGACCCGGTTCGGCGTACGCACGCGCCGCCTGGACTATGTAGGAGGAGTTGCGATGGTGTGTGAACCCGGCGCGCGGGCTCCGGGTGGTGACACCGGCGCACATACCCATTCGCCACTTCCGGTCCGGGTCGCTCTGGAGGCTGCCGCGGAGGGCCGGGGGCGGCTGCCGGAGCTGGTGGTCGGGGACCACGGATGGGTCTGCGGGGCAGGTCAGCTGGGCATCGAGGCGATCGGGCTCGCGGATACGGATGATCCCGCGCTGTTCGTCGGGGAGGCCGAGGGGCGGGTGTCGGTCGCCGTTCCGCTCGACGACGCCGTCCGGTCCGCCTACTACCGGCCGCTCACGCGCTATGTACTCAATCGGGCGCGTCTGTCACAGTAGGCGGCCGATCGTCTCTCCTCTTCCCCACTCGCATCACACGCCCCTAATCTGGGCAGTGAGCGCACAGCGACGAAGAGTCACCGGAGGGGAAGCCGGTGCGCGTCCGGTGCGGAAGGTACAGGTGGGTCATGGCTGCTGGCAGCGAGAGGCCTCTCAACGAGGTCAAGTTTCTGACTGTGGCGGAAGTCGCCTCGGTCATGAGGGTGTCGAAGATGACCGTGTACCGCTTGGTGCACAGCGGTCATCTGCCGGCGATCCGGGTGGGCAGGTCCTTCCGGGTTCCGGAGCAAGCGGTTCACGAGTATCTCCGCGAGTCCTTCGTGGGGGTGGAGTCCGCCTGAGGTTCACCTCGGATTACGCCCCTCACGCGGTGGCGGGTAGGCTAGGCCGACGTAGGTCGTGTGGGCCCAGACGCCCCGCACCAGTGAAGAAGAAGTGAGCGAGGGTAGTCGTGGGCTCTGTTATCAAGAAGCGGCGTAAGCGGATGGCCAAGAAGAAGCACCGCAAGCTGCTCAAGCGCACGCGCGTTCAGCGTCGCAACAAGAAGTAGGCGAACGCAGTTCGTGAATCCGCAGCCCTCCCGCCGACCTGGCGGGAGGGCTGCGGCGCGTTGCGGGGCGGTACGTCGCGGGCGGTGCGTACGCGCATTCGGGCCAAAGACTCGGCAGAAGGCCGCCGCGCAGTCATCACAGGGCAACATCCACCCGCTACGGTGACGGCCAGGGGAAACCTTTCGACGGAAGGCGCTGATCTTGGGGAAGGTCGTGCTGGTCACCGGAGCGGCCAGGCAGCTGGGCGGCCGCTTCGTGCGGCGCATCCAGCGTGATCCGGAAGTGGACCGGGTGATCGCCGTCGACGCGGTCGCGCCCGGACACCAGCTGGGCGACGCCGACTTCGTCCGCGCGGACATCCGTCAGCCCGCGATCGCCAGAGTCCTCGCCGAGCACTCCGTCGACACGGTCGTCCATCTGGACGTCTCCGCCAAGTCGGTCGGCACGGGCGGCCGGACGACGGTCAAGGAGACCAACGTCATCGGCACCATGCAGCTGCTCGGGGCCTGCCAGAAGGCGCCGAGCGTGCGGCGGCTGGTGATCAAGTCCAGTACGAACGTGTACGGCTCCGCGCCCCGCGATCCGGCGGTCTTCACCGAGACCACCCCGCCCAAGTCCCTGCCGAGCGGGGGCTTCGCCAAGGACGTGGTGGAGGTCGAGGGGTACGTACGGGGCTTCGCCCGCCGCCGGCCGGACGTCGCCGTGTGCGTGCTCAGGTTCGCGAACATCCTGGGGCCCAAGGCCGATTCTCCGCTCGCCGACTATCTGTCGCTGCCCGTGCTGCCGACGGTGTTCGGATACGACCCCCGGCTCCAGTTCGTGCACGAGGACGATGTCGTCGACGTCCTGGGGATCGCCTCGCGCGAACCGAGGCGCTCCACGCTGAACAGCGGCACCTTCAACATCGCGGGGGACGGCGTGCTGCTGCTCTCGCAGTGCTCGCGGCGGCTGGGGCGGCCCACGATGCCGTTGCTGCTGCCCGCCGTCACCTGGGTCGGCCAGGCGCTGCGTACGGTCGGCATGACGGACTTCTCGCCGGAGCAGATCCGGCTGCTCACCCACGGCCGGGTGGTCTCCACCGTGCAGATGCGCGAGACCCTCGGTTTCCACCCGGAGTTCAGTACTGCTCAGACGTTCGCGGAGTTCGCGCGCAGTCAGGGGCCGGGACTGCTGCCGCCCGAGGCGGTGGGCAGGGCGGTCGACCGGCTGGCCGCGATGCCGTTCGCCCGGCCGGGTGGCGAAGTCCCGGGGATCACCGGGGCGGGCGACACACGCCCGGCCCCCAGCGCCAGGTAGAGGAGCGCATCGACGATGGCGGATGCCAAGGTCATTCCGTTCGACGACGACCGTTCGCGGTCGGGCGGCTCATCGCGCTCCGCGCGACGCCGGTCCGCGGGGGGCGGCAGCAGCCGGGGCCAGGGGCCCGCGGCGGCCTCTGTGGTCGGGACTGCGGCCGTCAGCGCGCTTCCCGGGCAGCAGGACGCCTCGCTGCCGCAGGAGGAGCCCCAGCAGGCCGGGCAGCCCCTGGAGGGGGCCGGGAGCGGCGGCTGGGACCGGCGGATCGCGGGCGGGCTCGCGTTCCTGCGGCGGCGGGTCACCGGTGAGTACGAGGTCGACGAGTTCGGATACGACAAGGAGCTGACCGATCAGGTCCTGATGTCGATGCTGCGGCCGGTGTACGAGAAGTACTTCCGGGTCGAGGTGAAGGGCATCGAGAACATTCCGTCCGAGGGCGGGGCTCTCATCGTGTCCAACCACTCGGGGACGCTGCCGCTGGACGGGCTGATGCTCCAGGTCGCCGTGCACGACAACCATCCGGCGGGGCGGCATCTGCGGCTGCTCGCCGCCGATCTCGTCTTCATGCTGCCGGTGGTCAACGAGCTTGCCCGCAAGGCCGGTCACACACTGGCCTGCGCGGAGGACGCGGAGCGGCTGCTGCGGCAAGGCGAGGTCGTCGGCGTGATGCCGGAGGGCTTCAAGGGCATCGGCAAGCCGTTCGGCGAGCGGTACAAGCTGCAGCGCTTCGGGCGGGGCGGCTTCGTCTCCACGGCGCTGCGGGCCGGGGTGCCGATCGTTCCGTGCTCGATCGTGGGGGCGGAGGAGATCTACCCGATGATCGGCAACTCGAAGACGCTGGCGCGGCTGCTGGGCTTTCCGTACTTCCCGATCACGCCGACGTTTCCCTGGCTGGGGCCGCTCGGGGCGGTGCCGTTGCCGACGAAGTGGACGATTCAGTTCGGGGAGCCGATTTCCACGAGTGGGTATCCGGTGGAGGCGGCGGAGGATCCGATGCTGATGTTCAATCTGACGGATCAGGTGCGGGAGCAGATTCAGCACACGCTGTACAAGTTGCTGGTGCAGCGGAGGTCGGTGTTCTTCTGACGCCGCACGGGCTTGATTCAATCGCCGGACGGGCTTGGTTCTGCCCGTCCGGCGATCGCGTTCGTCAGTCGTCCAGGTCCTCGCCGTGGATTCCCAGGCCCGGGAGCAGGCCGGGGAGGAGCGGGGGCAGTGTGACGTCCGGGGGGGACGGGGGGCTGATCCGGCCGTCGTCGGACGGGGTGCTGCCCGGCGGCGGGGTGTCGAGCAGTCCGTCCGTACCGCCGGTGATCAGGCCGTCGGACGGACTGCTGCCGGAGGTCGACGGGTGGGGCGAGGCGCTGTCGCCCGGGCCCTGTGAGGCGTCCGGTGACGAGGGCTCGGACCGGTCCGTGGGGGACGATCCCGTGCCCTGTTCCGAACCGTCGGACTGCTGTGAATCGCCGCTTCTGTCCGGGGTGCGGGGCAGCAGCGACTGCAGCGGTCCGACCTCTTCGTCTATGGCGTCGAAGACCGAGCTGACCTGTTCGCCGACATCGGTCAGCTGCACGGGCAGCCGGTCGCGCAGGCTGCTCCAGCTGCCGCGGTGCGAGCGGGAGAAGGATTCCAGGGTCTGGATCGGGCCGATGGCGCCGTTGCGCTGGTAGGCGGCGTGGAGCAGGCGGTGGCCCTCGGTGGCGTCGTGCGTCATGCCGTTGAGCGTGCGCCTGACCTCGCCGAGCTGTTCGTGGTCCAGATCGCCGGAGCGGGTGCGCTCCATCAGCCTGCGGGCTTCGCTGAGCCGGGTCGACGCCTGGTCGAGGTAGACCTCGCCCCGGTCGGCGTCGCCGCTGGCCATGCCGAGCTGGATGTCCTCCATGCCGCGCTTGAGCCCGTACAGCGAATCACCCGGCAGGGCGTCGGAACTGGCAGCGGCCACTCCGCCGAAGGCTCCCGCGGCCACACCGACGGTGAGCCCGCCGGCCGCGAGACCCTTCGTCCAGCGTGAACGCGGACGGAATTTCCGGAGCGGGGAGGCCCGGTGGGCCCCCTTGGTCCGCTGTTCGGGCACCGTAGGGCCCGAGGACGCACCGCCCTCGGCGAACATGGCCTCCATGGCGGCGACGAGCTGGGCTCGCTGCACCACTTTGACTTCGGGATCCAACTCCGGCCGCGGTAGCTCGCCGAGGCCGTTCGCCAGGGCCAACAGCGGTCCGTGGTCGGCCTGTTCGGCCGGTTCCTCGGGCTGTACGGCCGCCGCACCGTGGAGCGACTGCTCCTCCACGGCCTGGGCGAAGGCGTTCGCCCGCCGGTGTGCCGAAACGTTTGCGATCACTGGCGGCACCTCCTCTCGTCATGACGGTCGACTCCCCTGAGGGTCCGGAAGGTTGCACACCTTGAGCGCCTCCACACGAAAGAGTGAGTGTCGGCGGACATGGGGTGACGACAGGGGGCCTGCAACCGGCACAACGAGGGGCGCGGCACTTGGGTTACGCAAGAAGGATGATCGGACCAGTGCGTGTTGAGCATATCGCCGAGAGTGATTCGGCCGGGGGTGAGGTCAGCGGGCATCGTCCGGAAGGAGCCGGGCCAGGGTGCGGACGGCGCGGTACTGCAGGGTCTTGATCGCGCCCTCGTTCTTGCCCATGACCCGGGCGGTTTCGGCGACCGAGAGGCCCTGCAGGAAACGCAGGGTCACGCATTCCTGCTGCTGGGGGTTGAGTCGGCGCACGGCCTGCAGCAGTGCGGCGTTGGAGAGGGACTCCAGGACGGAGTCCTCGGGGCTGCGCTCGACCTCGTTGGCGTCGAGCATTTCGCCGGTGGTCACTTCCAGCCGGAAGCGGCTGGACTTGAAGTGGTCGGCGACGAGGTTGCGGGCGATCGTGACCAGCCAGGCGCCGAAGTCGCGGCCCTGCCAGGTGAACGTGGAGATGCGGCGCAGGGCGCGCAGGAAGGTCTCACTGGTGAGGTCCTCCGCCGTCGCCTTGCCGCCCACGCGGTAGTAGATGTAGCGGTACACGGTGTCGCTGTACTGGTCGTAGAGGCGGCCGAAGGCGTCGGCCTCGCCGGCCTGTGCGCGCTCGACGAGATCCATCATGCGCGCGCTGTCGCTGTCGGCGGTCGGCCGACGAACGGTGGACGTGGTTGTTGCGCCGCGGTTGCTGCGTCTTCCGACCGCTGCACCGCGTTCGGCCAGGGCGTAGCAAGGGCCGACAGGTGCAGGGGCGGCGAATGCGGGTACGGCGTACGCGGTGGGGACGAAGCCGCGCAAGCGGTCGGCGACCGTTGCGCGCAGCGTAGCCAGGCCCGAGGCGTCAACCCCGACGTGTGGGTACACGGGACTCCCAGAGGCAGAGCTTCCATCACGTGCAGTGCGAAACCGTCACTCGTCGTAGTGAGTGGGGGGTTCCGGAATGCGTCTGAGGAGAATAACGCTTCGTACAGGCAGTGCTACACCCAGTTGCTCAAATCATCGATTACGTCGCTTCTGTAGCGACTATTCGATGCATCAAGTAGCACATCGTGACCGGTTATTGATCGGATTACTTCGTGATCTGCCTATGAGCGCGACGGGTTGTGGTCGGGTGCGAGCAATCCGACTGGCGGGAGCGGTCGGTGGGTAAGGGGTCCCGATTGGCGGCAGGCCGCCGGGCGTGGCGCGAACGAATGTGCGTCAGCGACGGCGGCGGTGCAGGGCGACGGCGGCGGCGGTGCCGCCCGCGAGTGCGCCGACGCCGGCCGCGGCCGGGATGCCGACCTTGGCGGCCTTGCGGCCCGTCCGGTAGTCCCGCAGCCGCCAGTCGAGCGCGCGGGCGTGCTTGCGGAGCTTGGAGTCCGGGTTGATCGCGTACGGATGTCCGACCAGGGACAGCATCGGGATGTCGTTGTGCGAGTCGCTGTACGCGGCGCAGCGGTCGAGGTCCAGGCCCTCGGCCGCGGCCAGGGCGCGGACCGCCTCGGCCTTCGCGGGGCCGTGCAGCGGCTCGCCGACCAGGCGGCCGGTGTAGACGCCGTCTACGGATTCGGCGACCGTGCCGAGCGCGCCGGTCAGGCCGAGGCGGCGGGCGATGATCGTGGCGGTCTCCACCGGGGCGGCGGTGACCAGCCAGACGCGCTGTCCGGCGTCGAGGTGGGCCTGGGCGAGGGCGCGGGTGCCGGGCCAGATGCGGTCGGCCATGTACTCGTCGTAGATCTCCTCGCCGATGGACATCAGCTCGGAGACGCGGTGGCCCTTGACGATGGACAGGGCGCTGTCGCGGGCGTCCTGCATGTGCTCCGGGTCCTCGACGCCGGCCAGTCGGAACCAGGCCTGCTGCCAGGCGAACCGGGTCAGCTCGCGGCGCTGGAAGAACTTCCGCTTGTACAGACCGCGGCCGAAGTGGAAGATCGCTGCGCCCTGCATCACGGTGTTGTCCAGGTCGAAGAAGGCGGCGGCCCGTTCGTCGCCGACGACGGGGAAGGGCGCCTCCTCGGACGTGCCGGTGGGGAGGGAGGACTTCCGCGCTGCCTCAGCTGCTGCCTCGCCTGCCAGCACGCTCCGTGCTGTCGCGGGGCGCCTACGGGGTGTGAGCCATCCAAGAGCGGCCATGGCGTGAGCATAGCCAGTCGGTTCGGCCCTTCCGGACCTGCCGGGATGCCGTGCCGTGAACTCTCGGCTGCGGATGTGTTAAACGGGCGATTCGGGGCGTATTGGGTGAGGTGTCGCGGATCGAGGGGGAACCTGTCCTGTTCCGGCCCGTTCCGGCGCGGACTGCCGGTCCTGCGCGGCGCAGAATGGGGGCATGAGTGCCCTGTTGCGACGTATGAAGAAGAAGCCCGCGGACCGGGTGGTGACCCTGGTCGGGAAGCCCGGATGTCACCTCTGTGACGGCGCGAGGGCAGTGGTGCGGGAGGTGTGTGCGGAGACCGGTGCGTCCTGGGAGGAGAAGGACATCACCCAGGACGAGGAGCTGCACCGGGCGTACTGGGAGCAGATTCCGGTCGTCCTGATCGATGACGAACAGCACACGTTCTGGCGGGTGGATCCCGTGAGGCTGCGCGACGCACTGCGCTCCTAGGCGAACGCGGTTACCATCGTGGGCGTTTTGAGTGGTCTCGGGGGAGTGGCTGTGAGGAGTGTGTACCGCTTTGCCCCCTTCGGACCTGCAACGGGCTGATGCGATCCTTGGTTCCGGGATCGCGCAACGGATGCGCGTGACCCCGGTCACTTTGACCGGACAAAACGGACACCATCTTTGTGCACGCGTTCACAAAGACATAGCCTGCATTCGACGGGGCGGCCTTGGGACGTACGGCCGCCTGCAGCCCCGCTCATCCCGCAGGAGCACCGTGGCAACTGGCCGAAATCACCGACCGGCGACCCGTAGCCGAGGAATTCCCGAGGCCACCGTCGCCCGGCTTCCGCTGTATCTGCGCGCACTGACCGCGCTCTCCGAGCGCTCGGTCCCCACGGTCTCGTCCGAGGAGCTCGCCGCGGCGGCGGGGGTCAACTCCGCCAAGCTGCGCAAGGACTTCAGCTACCTCGGGTCCTACGGAACGCGCGGAGTCGGGTACGACGTCGAGTATCTCGTCTACCAGATCTCCCGCGAGCTCGGGCTCACCCAGGACTGGCCGGTCGTGATCGTCGGTATCGGTAACCTCGGCGCCGCGCTCGCCAACTACGGCGGTTTCGCCTCCCGCGGCTTCCGGGTCGCCGCACTGATCGACGCCGACCCGGCGATGGCCGGAACGCCCGTCGCCGGCATCCCCGTGCAGCACGCCGACGATCTGGAGAAGATCGTCAGCGACAACGGGGTGTCGATCGGCGTCATCTCGACCCCCGCCGGTGCCGCGCAGCAGGTCTGCGACCGGCTCGTCGCCGCGGGTGTCACCTCCATCCTGAACTTCGCGCCGACGGTGCTCTCCGTGCCCGACGGCGTCGACGTCCGCAAGGTCGACCTCTCCATCGAGCTGCAGATCCTCGCCTTCCACGAGCAGCGCAAGGCCGGCGAGGACGCCGCCGAGAGCGGCTCGGACGACCCGGGCGCACCCCCCGTGCGCGCGGCCGCAGCCAGCAGAAAAGGACCTGACGGGGACATGCCCGCCGTGATGCCGGCATGAGTCTTCTCGTCGTAGGGCTGAGCCACCGCAGCGCCCCCGTCTCCGTACTGGAGCGGGCATCGCTGGCTGCCGAGACGCAGGCCAAGCTCCTCCAGGACGCCCTCGCCGCGGAACCCGCGGTCGAGGCGGCCGCGCTGGCCACCTGCAACCGCATCGAGCTGTACGCCGACGTGGACAAGTTCCACGCGGGCGTCGCCGAGCTGTCCACGCTCCTCGCCCAGCACAGCGGCGTCGGACTGGACGAGCTCACTCCGTATCTCTATGTGCACTACGAGGACCGGGCCGTCCACCACCTCTTCTCGGTGGCCTGTGGGCTGGACTCGATGGTCGTCGGCGAGGGCCAGATCCTCGGGCAGATCAAGGACGCGCTCGCGCTGGGGCAGGAGCTGCACACCGCGGGCCGGCTGCTGAACGACCTGTTCCAGCAGTCCCTGCGGGTCGGCAAGCGCGCCCACAGCGAGACCGGGATCGACCGGGCCGGGCAGTCGCTCGTCACCTTCGGTCTCGAACAGCTCGCCGCCGGTGCGGACGTCGCCGACTGGGCCAGGGGCAAGCGCGCCCTGGTGATCGGCGCCGGTTCGATGTCCTCGCTGGCCGCCGCCACCCTGGCCCGCGCCGGTGTCTCCGAGATCACCGTCGCCAACCGGACCCGGGCCCGCGCGGACCGGCTCGTCGAGATCCTGGCCCAGCCCGGTGGCACCGGAGTGACCGCTCGCGCCGTGGAGATGGCCGCGGTCTGTGACGAACTGACACGTGCCGACGTCGTCGTCTCGTGCACCGGCGCGACGGGGCTCGTGCTGACCGCCGAGGCCGTCGCCGGAGCGCTCGGCCTGGCCTTCGACCCCGCCGCCGAGGCGCCCGCCGCACCCGCCGCGTCCGTGCCCGCGCCGCCCGCCGACTCCGACCGGCACGCCGCCTGGGTGGAGAACGGCACCTCCGGCACGGTGCGCCAGGCCGTCCGCCGGACCACCGTGCCCGCCCAGGGCACCGGCCCCGTCCGCCTCGCCCTGCTCGACCTCGCCATGCCGCGTGACATCGACGGCGCCACCGCCCGCCTCGACGGCGTGCGCCTCGTCGACATCGAGTCGCTCGCCGAGGCGTCCGCGGACGCCCCGATGGCCGCCGATGTGGACCAGGTGCGCACCATCGTCGCCGACGAGGTCGCCGCCTTCGGTGCCGCCCAGCGCGCCGCCCACATCACCCCGACCGTCGTCGCCCTGCGCACGATGGCCGCCGGAGTGGTCGCGGGCGAGATCGCGCGGCTCGACGGACGCCTCCCCGACCTGGACGAGAAGCAGCGCGCCGAGATCACGCAGACCGTGCGCCGCGTCGTCGACAAGCTCCTGCACGCGCCCACCGTGCGGGTCAAGCAGCTCGCCAGCGAGCCCGGCGGCGCCGGGTACGCCGATGCGCTGCGGGAACTCTTCGACCTCGACCCGCAGACGGTCGCCGCCGTCTCCCGGGCAGACCTGAACGACCCGAATCGAGGGCGGTCATGACCGACAACTCACCCCAGGGCGCGGGGGCCACCCGGCCGCTGAGACTGGGGACCCGGCGCAGCAAGCTCGCCATGGCGCAGTCCGGCCTCGTCGCCGACGCGGTCAGTGAGGTGACCGGGCGCGCCGTCGAACTCGTCGAGATCACCACGTACGGCGACACCTCCCGTGAGCACCTCGCGCAGATCGGCGGCACCGGCGTGTTCGTCGCCGCGCTGCGCGCCGCGCTGCTGCGCGGCGAGGTGGACTTCGCCGTCCACTCGCTCAAGGACCTGCCCACCGCTCAGCCCGAGGGCCTCGTGCTGGCCGCCGTACCGGTGCGCGAGGACCCGCGCGACGCACTGGTGGCGCGGGACGGGCTGACCTTCGAGCAGCTGCCGTCCGGTGCCCGCATCGGCACCGGCTCGCCGCGCCGCATGGCGCAGCTCAACGCGTACGCCCGCAGCCACGGCCTCGACATCGAGACCGTGCCGATCCGGGGGAACGTCGATACGCGTATCGGATTTGTACGAAGCGGGGAGCTGGACGCGGTGGTACTCGCCGCGGCCGGTCTCAGCCGCCTCGGCCGGACCGGTGAGGTGACCGACTTCCTGTCGGTCGACACCGTCCTGCCCGCTCCCGGCCAGGGAGCACTGGCGATCGAATGCGCTGCGACCAGCGCGGACCTCGCCGCCGCGCTCGCCGAGCTCGACGACCCGTACACCCGGGTCGCCGTGACCGCCGAGCGTTCCCTGCTCGCCGCCCTGGAGGCCGGCTGCTCCGCACCTGTGGGTGCGCTGGCCGACCTCCTGGTCGACGGACAGGCTGTCAATGAACTGCGCCTGCGCGGTGTCGTCGGTTCCACCGACGGCGCCTCGCTGGTACAGATGTCCATCACCGGTCCCGTCCCCACGTCGCACGACGACGCGGCGGCCCTCGGTCGCGAACTCGCGGCCGAGATGCTCGCCAAGGGTGCGGCCGGTCTTATGGGGGAGCGAGCACTTTGAGCCCCACCGGCCCCGCCGCATCCGACTTTCCGGCCCTGTCCGCACAAGGGCACGTCACCTTCCTCGGCGCCGGTCCCGGCGATCCGGGACTGCTGACTCTGCGCGCCGTCGAGGCGCTCGCGAGCGCGGACGTCCTTGTCGCCGAACCGGACGTCCTAGGCGTCGTTCGCTGCCATGCGCGGGCAGGCGTAAGCACGCCCGAGCTGACGGTTGTTGACGCGCAGTCAACACCCGCCGGTGTGCCCGTTCTCAGGGACGCGGCCAATCTTGTCATGGAGGCCGCGAAGGGCGGCAGGCGGGTCGTCCGTGCCGTCTCGGGCGACCCGGGACTGGACGGGAACGCCGGTGCCGAGATGCTCGCCTGCGCCACCGCCGGCATCCCCTTCGAGGTCGTGCCGGGCGTCGCCAACGCCGTGGGCGTGCCCGCGTACGCCGGTGTGCCGCTGCGTGACGCGCAGGGCACCGACGTCCGGTTCGTCGACGCGCGTACCGCCTCCGACCGCTGCTGGAGCGAGGTCGGCGCGAGCGATGCCACGGCCGTCATCTCGACGAGCCTGGACTCGGTGGCCTCGGCCGCCGGTGAGCTGGTCTCGGCGGGCCGCAAGCCCGACACCCCGCTGACCGTGACGGTGGCCGGTACGACCACCCGCCAGCGCACCTGGACGGCGACCCTCGGGACGATCGCCCAGGTCCTGAAGCAGGCGAAGGTCCTTCCGTCGCCGGAGGGGCACCAGCCCGTCATAGCCGTGGTCGGTGAGCGAAGCTCCGCCGCCCAGCGCGACCAGCTCGCGTGGTTCGAGTCCAAGCCGCTGTTCGGCTGGAAGGTGCTCGTCCCGCGTACCAAGGAGCAGGCGGCGTCGCTCTCCGACCAGCTCCGTTCGTACGGTGCAGTGCCGCACGAGGTCCCGACGATCGCCGTCGAGCCGCCTCGTACGCCCCAGCAGATGGAGCGCGCGGTCAAGGGCCTGGTCACGGGCCGCTACGAGTGGATCGCCTTCACCAGCGTCAATGCCGTGAAGGCCGTCCGGGAGAAGTTCGAGGAGTACGGGCTCGACGCCCGTGCCTTCGCCGGGATCAAGGTCGCGGCCGTCGGCGAGCAGACCGCCGCCGCGCTCGTCGACTTCGGTGTGAAGCCGGACCTGGTGCCGTCCGGCGAGCAGTCCGCCGCCGGTCTGCTGGAGGACTGGCCGCCGTACGACCCCGTCTTCGACCCCATCGACCGGGTCTTCCTGCCGCGCGCCGACATCGCCACCGAGACGCTGGTGGCCGGGCTCATCGAGCTGGGCTGGGAGGTCGACGACGTCACCGCGTACCGCACGGTCCGCGCCTCGCCGCCGCCCGCCGACACGCGTGAGGCCATCAAGGGCGGCGGTTTCGACGCGGTGCTCTTCACCTCGTCCTCGACCGTGCGCAACCTCGTCGGCATCGCGGGCAAGCCGCACAACGTGACGGTCATCGCGTGTATCGGCCCGGCGACGGCGAAGACCGCGGAGGAGCACGGCCTGCGCGTCGACGTCCTGTCGCCGGAACCTACGGTGCACAAGCTGGCCGCGGCCCTCGCCGAGTTCGGCGCGCAGCGCCGGGAGGCGGCGAAGGAGGCCGGTGACCCGGTGACGCGGCCGAGCGAGCGGCGTCCCGGCGCACGGCGGCGTCGTACGACGACCTGACCGGCCTGTTTGACGGTGTCAGGGGCCCGGCTGCTTCGGCGGCCGGGCCCCTGCCCGTTTCCGCGGCCGTTTTCCCGGCGCAGGTGTCGGTAAGACGGTGATGTGTACGGGTCTAATCTCGAAGGATGACTGTGTACGGAAACTTCCCCGGCGCCCGGCCCCGGCGGCTGCGGACTACCCCGGCGATGCGGCGCATGGTCGCCGAGACACGGCTCGACCCGGCGAATCTGATCCTGCCCGCGTTCGTACGCGAGGGCATCGACGCGCCCGTCGCCATCTCGGCCATGCCCGGCGTCCAGCAGCACACCCTGGACACCCTGCGGAAGGCCGCCGTCGAGGCGGTGTCGGCCGGGGTCTCCGGGATCATGCTCTTCGGCGTCCCCCTGGACGAGAAGAAGGACGCCCGCGGCACGGCGGGCACGGACCCGGACGGCATCCTCCAGGTCGCCCTGCGCGCGGTGCGCGACGAGGTCGGTGACGAGCTCGTCGTCATGTCCGACCTGTGCCTGGACGAGTACACCGACCACGGCCACTGCGGTGTCCTGACCGCCGACGGCCGCGTCGACAACGACGCGACGCTGGAGCGGTACGCCGAGATGGCCCAGGTCCAGGCCGACGCGGGCGCCCATGTGGTCGGCCCCAGCGGCATGATGGACGGCCAGGTCGGCGTCGTCCGCGACGCGCTCGACCAGACGGGCCACGAGGACGTCTCGATCCTCGCCTACACGGCCAAGTACTCCTCGGCGTTCTACGGGCCGTTCCGCGAGGCCGTCGGCTCCTCGCTCAAGGGCGACCGCAAGACGTACCAGCAGGACCCGGCGAACGCCCGCGAGTCCCTGCGCGAGCTGGCGCTCGACCTCGAAGAGGGCGCCGACATGGTCATGGTCAAGCCGGCCGGACCGTACCTGGACATCCTCGCGAAGGTCGCCGACTCGGTGGACGTGCCGGTCGCCGCGTACCAGATCAGTGGCGAGTACGCGATGATCGAGGCCGCCGCCGAGCGAGGCTGGATCGACCGGGACGCGGCGATCATGGAGAGCCTGACCGGCATCCGCCGGGCCGGTGCGCAGATGATCCTGACGTACTGGGCGACGGAGGTCGCGCAGCGGCTGGGCCGCGCGTAGCGGCTGAGTGAGGGTGCGGGCCGTCGCCCCCCTTGCCCGCCCTGCCCGGACCGGGGTCCTGGGCAGGGCGAGGACGCGGTGAGAGCGTCTTCAGGAGAGTTCGCCGTTGTAGTCGGGGAGCTTGAAGGTGCGTTCGGCGTGGCCGCCAGTCAGGTCGGTGGTGTTGTTGCCGATGTTGGCGATGATCGTGTAGCCGTTCTTCTCGATCTTCACCCGCTGGGCCGTCTTGAACGCGCTGACCTCGGAGAACAGGTCGCCTATCGACCGGCCGTAGAGGCCGTCGACCGGGTAGCCGACCGACGTCAGGTTGTACCGGGTGATCGACTCGATGAAGTTCGGACGGGCCGACACGAAGAAGATCTTGACGCCCCGGGCGTGGGCGAATTCCGTCAGGGCGAGGGTCCGGTGTATCGCCGGGGTCGGGAAGGCCCACGAGTAGTCCGTTTCCAGCGACGTGTTGTCGATGTCCAGGACGATGGCGGGCTTCTCCCCGGCGGGCAGTGAGGCGGTGCGTCCGTCGACGTAGGCGTCCGCCTGGTCCAGGACGGCGGCGATGTCTGCCTGCCAGGTCGCGTAGTCCGGCTTCGCCGAAGCCGAAGTCGCAGACGCGGTCGCGGTGGTGGTCGCGGGGGCGGGGGCTGCGGTGGGGGTCGCGGCCAGTGCCGGGAGCGCGGTGCCCGTGGCGAGTGCCGCGGTGAGGAGCGCGGTTGTGGCGATGTTTTTGAGCCGGCCGAATGCCGCCATGTCGGTCTCCTTGGGTGAGGGGTGGGGCCGTTGCGTCGTGCGCATCGTGCCAACCCTTGGTTACCGATGGGTAGAGTCCGGTCGGTGATTGTTCGAACTCCCCGCGGGGGCGGGGTGGATGGCCGGGGCCTCCAGGGTTGCTCAGGGCCAGTCGATCAGGGCCATGAACGCCGCCCACGTGATGACGACCGTGCCGGGGGCGAGCACGGCGAGCGAGACACAGGTCGGCGGCCTGCGCCTCTTGAACACCCAGCTCGCGATCAGCACGATCAGGGCCAGGACCAGGCCGCAGCTGAGAACGGCCCAAGCGGCTTCGAAACTGGTGTCGAACCGGTCGGAGCCGGATTCCGAGCAGGAGTCGCAGGCCATCGGCGAGAGCCCGCCGAAGACCAGGACGACGAACGCGAGCGGAAGCGTCACGACCGTGGAGATCAGTGACGCGATCCAGGCGTGCGAGGGACGGGGCTGTGGGGTTGCTTCGGCCATGCGTACGAGTCAACTCGGCGTCCGGGGACGCCGCATGAGCTGTCGTACTCAGTCCCACCAGAAGTGCCAGGTCTCCTGGTTCAGCAGAATCTTCTCGGCGTACACATCCAGGTCGTACGGCGGGTTCTGGTTGATGTTGTCCGGGCAGAACGCGAAGTGCTCGGCGGCGAGCGCCCGTGCCTCCGCCGGGGTCGTGGGCGGGCGCCCGACCGAGACGGTCAGGGTGTCGAAGCCGAGCGCCACGACCCGTATGCCGAAGCGGTCCTCCCAGGAGCGGAGCACTGCGCACAGCCGGGCGGTGTCGTCCTCGTGGTTGACCGGTCCCGACCAGCCGATCGCCGCCGGTATGTCCGCGCTGCGCCGCGCCGGGACGAGCGCGAGGCGTGCGCCGGGGAACCAGCCTTCCGGGCCGGTGGACTGGTCGGCCACCTCGGCCGCGAGGTCGTCCGGGGTGTCGGGTCCGTCGGCGGCAGGAGCGGGTGCCAGGCCCGGCCATTCGCCGTCCTCGGCGTCGAGTTCGTCGGGTGCGCAATCCGCCCAGTACTCGCCGAGCACCTCCTCGGCGTCGTGATCACCCGGGTAGGACGTCCGGTCCGGGGCGAGGTCCCAGGTGTCGGGCCACTGGTCGCGTCTCCCGCCGTCGATCAGTACGGGCAGGAGCCCGACCGCCCGGCCTGCCGCACGCAGCCCGGCCCACGTCCCAGGGGACGCGGGGCCGTCCGCGTACCAGAGCAGCGGTTCGTGCCACGGGCCGTCGGCCGTGGCGTCCACCAGTGATCCTGGCGGGAGTTGAAGCCCTGACGTGGCCAGGGACGGGAGCGGGTTCGGAAGCGTCGCCATGCCGGTGAGCGTACGGGCCGCCACTGACAATCGGCCGTCCGGCCCGGTTCGTTCCCGGCGCTCAGCCTCCGACGTGCGCGGCGAAGGCCGACCAGGTGGCGGGGGCCAGGGTGAGGGCGGGGCCGTCGGGGTTCTTGGAGTCGCGGACGTGCACGGCGGCGGGGTGCGCGGCGATCTCGACGCATTCGCCACCCTCGCTGCCGCTGTAGCTCGACTTGTGCCATTCGTAGGCGACTTCGAGGCACTCGCCGCCATCGCTGCCGCTGTAGCTGGACTTGAACCACTCACGTGCGGTGCTCATTGCTCTCCTAGCAGCCGGTCCAACAGGTCCCTCGTTTCCTCGGTGTTGAGGGCCTGCGTCCGCAGCATCGCATACCTCTGCGCGAGGATGCTGATCTCGTCCGGGTCGGAGATGAGTTGGCTGCCGCGCTGAGTTTCGGTGTAGGCGATGTGCTGGTAGTCCGGTGTCTCCAGCAGGATGAACGGCCCGTCGAGCCCCGCGTGAGTTTGTCGGCCGAGCGGGATGACTTGGAGGGTGATGCCCGGCAGGTCGGCGCATGCGCGAAGGTGGCGCAAGGTCTCCCGGTACACCTCGTCGCCTCCGAGCCGGTCTCGGAGGACAGCCTCGGAGATGACGAAGCTGGTGGTCGGGGGCACTTTGCGGTGCAGGATCTCCTGACGCTCCAGGCGCATGCCGACGTGGTAATCGATCTCTTCCCTGCTGAACGTGGGAACTCGGCTGTCGAAGACGGCGCGGGCATAGTTCTCGGTCTGAAGCAGGCCCGGCAAAACCTGGTTTGCGAAGAAGCAGAGGGCAAGTGCGCACCGCTCCAAGTCCATGTACTGCTCCGCCCACGCCGGGATCAGGTCGATCTCCGGCATGTTGTCCACCGCCGTCTCCAGTGCCTTCTTCGTTTCCAGTAACTGGTCCAACTGGCGGGCCAGGTCCGGCAGCAGCGCGCGCCTGCCCTGTTCGATGGAGGCGATCGTCTCCACCTGGTGGCCCACTCGGTCCGCCAGCTGGGCCTGGGTCAGGCCGGCCGCCACGCGGAACACGCCGACCAGCTTGCCCACGAGTTTCATCGCCGACGCGTTCTTGCGCTGCCGCTTCCTGGGGTGCATACGGTTCGAACTCCCACCTACGTGCCTGCTTCACGCGCGCGCGACCCGTACAAGAAATCTGTACGGGTGCGCGTACTGCAGCAGCGTAGTCACAGAGTGTGACTCTCGTCCCATGAACGAGACGATGCAACTCTCGCTGCTGCGCGAGCGGTTCTACCGGCGCGAACGCCGATCGGTGCCTGCTGCACGGGAGTTCGTACGAGGAGCTGTCACCGACTGGGGGTTCGGTGCGCGGCTGGATGACGTACTGCTGTGTGTGAGCGAGCTGGCCACCAACGCACTGGTTCACGGGGTGCCGCCGGGGCGCGGGTTTCTGGTGCGGCTGTTGCTGCGCGAGGAAGGGAAGTTGCTGCGGGTCGAGGTCCATGACAGCGGGGGCGGGCAGCCGGGTGTGCGCGAGCCCGACGGGGAGTCCGGGCGTGGGCTGGTGATCGTGGCGGCGCTGGCGGATCTGTGGGGGGTGGGGGAGCGGAGCCCGGGCAAGGTGGTGTGGTGCGAGTTCGGTTAGGGCTGGTCCCTGTCCTGGTCCTGGTCCTCGGGCGCGGCGAACTCGACGGCCTCGCGGACCTCTTCGTCCGGGTCCTGGGAGAGGCGTCGGAGGAGTTCCTTGACGCCCGGTGTCGACCAGTTGGCGACGGCCTCGACGAGGGCCACGCGGACCTGGGGATCCGGGTGGTCGGCGAGGTGGGCCAGCTGGCCGAGCGGACCGCGCCGGCGCATGCCCAACCAGTGGAGGGTCTCGGTGAGTTGTGAGGGATAGCCGGGGTCGCCCGCTGCGGCGATCCGGCGCAGGAGCACCGGGGTTGCGGGTGCCGGGCCGTCCAGGGGGTGCGGACGCCGTTGGCGCAGGCGCTGTGAGCCGTACTCGCCGCGCACCCGGCAACCGAAGCAGGTGCAGGGCGTCCTGCCGTTGGAACCGGGGAAGTAGCGCCAGCCGGTGACCTGGCTGACGGTGCGGAGGCGGTGCACTTCGCGCTTTGTGACCGCGCGGGGGACGAACACTTCCCAGCCGCGCGGGTCGTCCAGGGCGGCCGTACGGCGGACGGCCTCGGCGGCTGTGGTGGATGCGGGAGCGGCGTTGTAGCGGCCCAGGGTGACGGGTTCGTCGTCGGGCAGACGGATGTGTACGGCGACGAGCCCGCGCGGTCCGCCGTGCCGGGCCAGTTCGCGCAGCCACTGGTGGGTGAGGGTGTACGAGGGGAGGACGGGGAAGCAGTACAGGCCCCGTGAGCCGTCGCGGCCGTGGCCGGCGGCCCGTATCCCGGAGCGGCGGATGCGCGCCGCGTTCGCTGTGGGTGTCAGGTGCACGAACATCGCCATGCGGCCGATGCTAGTGCCGTGACCGGCAAGCTCTGCCGGTCACGGCACCAGCCGGGGCGCCTACGGGACTCAGAGGCGCTCGGGGGTCCTGATGCCGAGCAGCTCCATGCCCTGGTGCAGGGTGCGGGCGGTGAGGTCCGAGAGGAAGAGGCGGTTCTCCGCCACATCGCCCGGAACCTCGGGCTTGAGCACCGGGCACTGGTCGTAGAACGTCGTGAAGAGCGAGGACAGCTGGTAGAGGTACGCGGCCAGCTTGTGCGGCTCGTACGCGGTGGCGACCTCGGCCACGACCTCGCCGAACTGGTCCAGGTGCAGGCCCAGCGCGCGCTCGGCCGGGGCCAGCTCCAGCTCCGGGTGCGGCCGGGACTTCAGCTCGCCCGCCTTGCGCTTGATGGAGCGGGACCGGGCGTGCGCGTACTGGATGTACACGCTGGTGTCGCCGTTCAGCGAGACCATCTGGTCCAGGTCGAACTTGTAGTCGCGGGCCGCCGACGTCGACAGGTCCGCGTACTTCACCGCGCCGACGCCGACCTGCGCGCCACGCTCGGCGATCTCCTCGTCGGTGAGGTCCTTCGCCTTCTCGCGCACGACGGCGGACGCCCGGTCGATCGCCTCGTCCAGCAGGTCCTCCAGCCGGACCGTCTCGCCCGCACGGGTCTTGAACGGCTTGCCGTCCTTGCCGAGCACCGTGCCGAAGGCGAGCTGCACGGCCTTGACGTCCTCGTTCAGCCAGCCGGCCCGGCGGGCGGTCTCGAAGACCATCTTGAAGTGCAGGGACTGCCGCGCGTCCACCACGTACACCAGGGTGTTCGCCTTGAGGTTCTGGACCCGGTCGCGGATCGCGGAGAGGTCCGTCGCCGCGTAGCCGTAACCGCCGTTCGACTTCTTGACGATCAGCGGCACCGGGTTGCCGTCCGGGCCCTTCACGTCGTCGAAGAAGACGCACAGCGCACCCTCGGAGCGGACGGCGACGCCCGACTCCTCCAGGATGCGGCAGGTCTCCTCCAGCATGTCGTTGTAGCCGGACTCGCCGACGATGTCGGCGTCGCGGATCTCCATGTCGAGCTTGTTGAAGACCGAGTAGAAGTAGATCTTCGACTCGTCGACGAAGCGCAGCCACATGGCGAGCGTCTGCTCGTCACCGGCCTGGAGCGCCACGACCCGGTCCCGGGAACGGGCCTTGAACTCCTCGTCGGAGTCGAAGAGCGCACGCGAGGCCTTGTAGAGCCGGTTCAGCGAGGACATGGCGGCCTCGCCGTCCGCCGCGTCGCCCTCGTGGTTCAGCTCGCCGGGGTGCTCGATGAGGTACTGGATGAGCATGCCGAACTGGGTGCCCCAGTCGCCGATGTGGTGGCGCCGGACCACGGTCTCGCCCGTGAACTCCAGGATCTGCACCATCGCGTCACCGATCACCGCGGAACGCAGGTGGCCGACGTGCATCTCCTTGGCCACGTTCGGCTGCGCGTAGTCGATGACCGTGGTGCCCGCGGCGCTGTTGTACGGAACGCCGAGTCGGCCCTCGTCGTCCGCGTCACGCGCGGCGAGGGTCTCGATGATCGCCCTGTCGGAGAGCGTCACGTTCAGGAAGCCGGGGCCGGAGACCTCGATCTCCTTGATCAGGCCGCCCGCCGGGATCGTGGCCGTGACCTGGGACGCGAGCTCGCGCGGGTTGCCCTTGAGCTTCTTGGCGAGGGCCAGGATGCCGTTGGCCTGGAAGTCGGCCCGGTCGCTTCGGCGCAGCAGCGGGTCCGCGGTGCCGGCATCCGGCAGAGCTGCCGTCAGGGCGTCCGCCAGCTGCTGCTGGAGCGTGGAAGCGAGGGAATTGACCGAGGCCATGAGCCGGCTGCCGTTTCCGTAGAGGTACAAGGGAAGACGCCCAGTATCCCACGCACTGTAAAGCCGTTTTCGCGCTGCCGGTGGGACCTGGGAGAATGGGGACTGCCCCTACGAGCCCTACCAGAGAGAAGGACGTGCCGACCGTGGCTCAGAGTCAGAGCAGCACCGAGGCCGACTGGGTCTCCCGCTTCGCGGACGATGTCATCGCCGAATCGGAGCGTCGTGCGCCTGGCAAACCGGTCGTCGTCGCGTCCGGCCTCTCCCCGTCGGGCCCGATCCACCTCGGCAACCTCCGCGAGGTCATGACCCCGCACCTGGTCGCCGACGAGATCCGCCGCCGGGGGTACACCGTCCGGCACCTGATCTCCTGGGACGACTACGACCGCTACCGCAAGGTCCCGAACGGCGTTCCGGGTGTCGACGAGTCCTGGGCCGAGCACATCGGCAAGCCGCTGACCTCGGTGCCCGCCCCGGCCGGGTCCGCGTACCCGAACTGGGCCGAGCACTTCAAGGCCGCCATGACCGCCGCGCTGGACGAGCTGGGTGTCGAGTACGACGGCATCAGCCAGACGGAGCAGTACCTGGCGGGGGCGTACCGCGAGCAGATCCTGCACGCGATGAAGCACCGCGCCGACATCGACGCCGTCCTCGACCGGTACCGGACGAAGAAGGACCCGGCGGCGGGAGCCAAGGGCGGCAAGAAGCCGCAGCAGCAGAAGAAGGTCGACGAGGCCGAGCTGGAGGCCGAGGCGGGCTCCGGCGCGGCGAGCGAGGACGACGGCAGCAGCGGCTCCGCC
Organism: Streptomyces sp. NBC_01217; assembly: GCF_035994185.1. Lineage (NCBI taxonomy): Bacteria > Bacillati > Actinomycetota > Actinomycetes > Kitasatosporales > Streptomycetaceae > Streptomyces > Streptomyces sp. NBC_01217. The sequence continues at coordinate 3,975,720 of NZ_CP108538.1, read as the reverse complement.
GGCTACTTCCCGTACAAGCCCTACTGCGGCAACTGCGAGAAGGACCTCACGACCGTCACGTCGTACGACGACGACAGCACCGAGCTGAACTACACCTGCGCGTCCTGCGGCTTCGCCGAGACCGTCCGGCTGAGCGAGTTCAACCGCGGCAAGCTGGTCTGGAAGGTCGACTGGCCGATGCGCTGGGCGTACGAAGGGGTGATCTTCGAGCCGAGCGGCGTGGACCACTCCTCGCCGGGCTCCTCGTTCGTCGTCGGCGGCCAGATCGTCCGCGAGGTCTTCGACGGCGTGCAGCCGATCGGCCCGATGTACGCCTTCGTCGGCATCTCCGGCATGGCGAAGATGTCCTCCAGCAAGGGCGGCGTGCCGACCCCGGCCGACGCGCTGAAGATCATGGAGGCGCCGCTGCTGCGCTGGCTGTACGCGCGCCGCAGGCCCAACCAGTCCTTCAAGATCGCCTTCGACCAGGAGATCCAGCGGCTCTACGACGAGTGGGACTCGCTGGCGCGCAAGGTCGCCGACGGCTCGGTGCTGCCCGCCGACGCCGCCGCGTACGCACGGGCCATCGGCACGGCCGCCGGTGAGCTGCCGCGTACGCCGCGCCCGCTGCCGTACCGCACGCTCGCCTCGGTCGTGGACATCACGGCCGGGCACGACGAGCAGACGCTGCGCATTCTGAGCGAGCTGGACCCGGAGAACCCGCTGACCTCGCTGGAGGAGGCCCGGCCGCGGCTCGACCGCGCCGAGAACTGGATCACCAGCCAGGTCCCGGCCGAGGCCCGCACCATCGTGCGCGAGGAGCCGGACAAGGAGCTGCTCGGCTCGCTGGACGAGCAGGGGCGCCGGTCGCTGCAGCTGCTCGTGGACGGGCTGGACTCGCACTGGTCGCTGGACGGGCTCACCACACTCGTCTACGGCGTGCCGAAGACCCTGGCGGGTCTGGAGCCGGACGCCAAGCCGACGCCCGAGCTGAAGGCCGCGCAGCGGTCGTTCTTTGCGCTGCTGTACCGGCTGCTGGTCAGCCGGGACACGGGGCCGCGACTGCCCACGCTGCTGCTGGCCGTGGGGGCGGAGCGGGTGCGCAGGCTGCTGGGCGCGTAAGGGGTTGTTGGCACGGAGGGCCGTCACCCGGTGGTTCGGGTGACGGCCCTCCGTCGTGCCGTTCTACGCGATGTGGTTCTCGGCCATCTCGTTGTCGAAGCGCTGCTTGAACCCCGGCAGGAGGCGGCGGAGCAGGGCCGCGCTGCGGGGGTGACGGACGTTGTGGCCGTCCGAGAGGTGGATGTCGAGGACTTCCGCGCTCGGGTAGTCCTGGTGCGCGTGCGTGTACGCGGTGAACACCTCGTACGCGATCTTGCTGAACTCGACTTCGGCCTCGGCCCATTCGGACGGGTCGGGCTCCTGCGGCTGCTGCGGCTGTTGCGTCCGTTGCGGCTGGGGTTCCGGCTCCGGCTGCCCGGGCTGGGGCTCCTGCTGCTGTTCCGGCTGGGGTTCTGCGGCCTCTGCGGAGCGGGGGCCCGGGACGGCGCCGATGGTGCCCACGTTGCCCAGGGGGCGGGTGCGGCCGCCGGGGCCCAGCGGGACCATGACCGGCGTGGGCTCCAGGCCCTCGACGTACGTCGGGTCGTACGCACTCTCGTACGCGTCGTCCGGCACCCGGGGCGCCGCGAACCACGGGCTCTCGTGCGAGCCGGGGCCCTCCTCGGGCCACTCCTCGGGGTCGGAGGGGTCCGAGGGGGCCGAGGGGTGGGAGTGCTGTTGCTGCTGTTCGTACTGCTGGGGGTGGGGCTCGGCGTACGGCAACTCGGGCTGGAACTCGGCCGATTCGACCGATCCGGACGAGGCCCGGTCCGGGGCCGGGGGCAGCAGCGCCGGTTCGATGCCCGCGGCGGCGAGGCCGGCTCCGGCGGTCTCGGACAGCGGGACGCCGTACTTCGCCAGGCGCAGCGGCATCAGGGACTCGATGGGCGCCTTGCGCCGCCAGTTGCGGCCGAATCGGGCCTGGAGGCGGGCCTGGTAGATCAGCCGGTCCTGTTCGAGCCTGATGACCTGCTCGTACGAGCGGAGTTCCCAGAGCTTCATCCGCCGCCACAGCCGGAACGTGGGCACGGGGGAGAGCAGCCAGCGGGTGAGCCGCACGCCCTCCATGTGCTTGTCGGCCGTGATGTCGGCGATCCGGCCGACCGCGTGCCGGGCGGCCTCGACGGAGACCACGAAGAGCACCGGGATGACCGCGTGCATGCCGACGCCGAGCGGGTCGGGCCAGGCCGCGGCGCCGTTGAAGGCGATCGTCGCGGCGGTCAGCAGCCAGGCCGTCTGGCGCAGCAGCGGGAACGGGATGCGCAGCCAGGTCAGCAGCAGGTCCAGGGCGAGCAGGACGCAGATGCCCGCGTCGATGCCGATCGGGAAGACCAGCGAGAAGTCCCCGAACCCCTTCTGCAGGGCGAGTTCGCGCACCGCCGCGTACGAACCGGCGAAGCCGATCGCGGCGATGAGCACCGCACCGGCGACCACGAGCCCGATGAGTATTCGGTGGGTGCGTGTCAGCTGCATCGCGGCCACCCGCGTTCCCCTCCCCGTTTTTCGACTTCTGGCGGGCACAGCCTGGCACATGACGGCGCGGTGTGTTGCGCGGGGCGGGCGAAGCCCGGTACTCGGGGGAGGACCGGGCTTTGTGAAACCGCTTCCGGGCAGGGGTGTTGGGTGTCCCTGCCGATGCGTCGGCTAGCTCGTCTTCTTCGTGGCCTCGGCGCTCGGTTCCGTCGAATCGCTCGGGGCGTCCGACTTCGTGCCGGAGGCGGCGACCGCGGCCACGGCCTCCTTGGCCGCCTTCTCGGCGTCCTTCAGGATGTCGCCGGCGGACGGAGCCTTCGCGCCCGCGTAGCCCGCGCCGTTGTAGGTGAGGGTGACAACGACGTTCCCGGTGCGGGTCACGACCGTTGCGTACTTGAAGTCCTCACCCGTCTTGGTGAGGTCGTACGTGATCTTGGTCGCCTGCTCGCCGATTCCGCTGACGGGTGCCTCGGCGAGCTTCTTCGCGCCCTCGGTCGCCCTGGCCTTGGCGACCTGCTTCGCGAAGTCCTGCTGGGCGCGCTTGTCGCCGCTGCCCAGGGCCTGGTCCGAGTCGAAGCGGGTGAAGCCGACGTCGAGCCAGCGGTACTGGGAACCCTTCACACCGTTGTCGTCGAGGCCGTTCCAGGAGCAGCCCGCGCGGTACGCGGTGTCGCTGGAGTTGGCGGGCGTGCCGTTCTTGGACTTCGCCTTGGGGACCAGGGAGGTGACCGTCTTGGTGCTGATCGACTTGCACGGGTCGGGCAGCGCGGCGAACTTCGCCGGCTCGACGCTCGCTTCCGACTTCTTCGCGCCCGGCGCGGTGGACGAGGACGAGCCCGAGTCCTTCTTGTCGCCGGAGTCCGACGAGCAGCCGGCGACGACGAGCATCACCGGAACGGCGGCGCAGGCGAGTATGCGGGAGAGTCGCGGAGCTGAACGGTGCATGGTTCCTTCACTCGGGTGGCGCGGCGGGCGGTCGGGCGGGTGCCAGGCGGTCGGGCGCGCTGTCGGCGGGCGGGCGGGTGTTCCGGAGGGCCACGGTACGACGGACGGCGGCCGGATGCCGCCTCGGCCGGGTGCTCGGCGGGAGCGGGCGAGGGCGGTCCGGGGCGCTCCGGGCGGGGCTATTCGCTGAACCTGTCGACCAGCTTGCGGGCCAGCGCCTGGGCCCTGTCCTGCAGTTCCTTGCTGTCGGGGACCACGGTGGAGACACTCGGCTGCTCGGTGTACTCGACGGTCACGATGACGTTCGATGTGCGGAATACCACGCTCACCGTGCGGTTCTGTGCGGTGGAACCTGCCCGGGTGAGCAGATCGTCCAGAAATGCACTGTCTCCGAGCGTGTCGAGGGTGCGGGGCAGAAGGCTCTCGCCGGAGCTGCCCGCGTTGCCGTCGGTGCCGTCTTCGGTGCTGTCTTCGGTGCTGTCTTCGGTGCTGCCGTCCGTGCTGCCGTCCGTGGTGGTCTCGCCGTCGGCGTTGTCGTTCCCTGGGGCCGAGGCGGAGGGCGACTGCGTCTGCGTGTCCGTCGTGCTGCTGGGCGAGGCCGAGGACGAGGACAGGCCGACCGCCTCCTCCTTCTTCGCGTACACCTCGCGGGCGCGGTCGTCATCGCTCACCGAGGGGTCGTAGGACACGACACGCTCGAAGTCGAGAAAGAGGGTGTGCGAGGAGTCCTGGCCCTCGGACTTCCAGCGGCAGCCGACCCGGCGGTCGGTGTCGTAGGTGACCGTGGCCGCGCCCTTGTACACCTTCTTCTGCTGGTCCTCGGGGAGTTCGGCGGCGCCCGGGAGCACCTCCTTCAGCGTGGATGACGCAACGGCGCGGCATGGGTCGGGAAGGGTGCGGTACTTGCCGGGGGCCGCCGCGGCGGCGGTCGCCTCGCCGGGCTTGCTGTCGGGGGCGGAGCCACCCGTTCCGGTGCTGGAACTGCAGCCGACGACAAGCGCTGCCAGTAGCGCGGTGCCGGGTACGTACGCCATTCGCCGCACGGTCCTGGGCTCCCTTCGTGCGAAAAACGGTTGTCGCTCGATGGCGACCGGTGGACACAATGTGTATCGCACGCGCCGCTGTGAATGCCGGTCGACCGGCTTATTTGTCGACCTTGGCACCGGTTTTGCGCTTTCAGGCTTTTCGGGGGTATCGAGGAAATATGTCGTATGTAGAGGTGCCGGGAGCGAAGGTCCCGATCCGGATGTGGGCCGACCCGGCCTCGGTCGAGGACGGCGCGATGCAGCAGCTGCGCAACGTGGCCACCCTGCCCTGGATCAAGGGGCTCGCCGTCATGCCGGACGTCCACTTCGGCAAGGGCGCGACGGTCGGCTCGGTGATCGCGATGCACGGTGCGGTCTGCCCGGCGGCGGTCGGTGTGGACATCGGCTGCGGAATGTCCGCGGTGAAGACGTCCCTCACGGCCAATGATCTGCCGGGCGACCTGTCCCGGCTGCGGTCGAAGATCGAGCAGGCCATTCCGGTGGGCCGCGGCATGCATGGCGAGGCCGTGGACCCGGACCGGCTGTACGGCTTCCGGGCGCCGGGCTGGGACGACTTCTGGGGACGGTTCGACGGAGTGGCCGATGCGGTCAAGTTCCGTCAGGAACGTGCCACGAAGCAGATGGGAACGCTGGGATCGGGAAACCACTTCATCGAGTTCTGCCTCGACGAGTCGGGTTCGGTCTGGCTGATGCTGCACTCCGGATCGCGGAACATCGGCAAGGAACTGGCCGACTTCCACATCGGGCAGGCGCAGCAGCTGCCGCACAACCAGGACCTGGTCGACCGCGACCTGGCGGTGTTCATCGCCGACACCCCGCAGATGGCGGCCTACCGGAACGACCTGTTCTGGGCGCAGGAGTACGCGAAGCACAACCGCGCGATCATGATGGCGCTCTTCCAGAACGTGGTCCGCAAGGAGTTCAAGAGGGCCAAGGTGACCTTCGAGCCGGTCATCTCCTGCCACCACAACTATGTGGCGGAGGAGCGGTACGAGGGCATGGACCTGCTGGTCACGCGGAAGGGCGCGATCCGGGCGGGCTCCGGGGACTTCGGGATCATCCCGGGCTCGATGGGGACCGGCTCGTACATCGTGAAGGGTCTCGGGAACGAGAAGTCCTTCAACTCGGCCTCGCACGGCGCCGGGCGGAAGATGAGCCGCAACGCCGCGAAGCGGCGCTTCTCGACGCGGGACCTGGAGGACCAGACGCGGGGCGTGGAGTGCCGTAAGGACTCCGGTGTCGTGGATGAGATTCCGGCCGCGTACAAGCCGATCGAGCAGGTCATCGAGCAGCAGCGGGACCTGGTGGAGGTCGTCGCCAAGCTCAAGCAGGTGGTGTGTGTGAAGGGCTGAGGTTCTTCACGCGCGGCTGAGCGGAGGGGTCCCGGACGCGGGTGGTGCGTCCGGGACCCCTTCTTGTCCCGTCTCAGGTGGTGGTGCGGTGGACCTTGGCGTTGGAGGCCTGGGCGCGGGGGCGGACCACCAGGAGGTCGATGTTCACGTGGCTGGGGCGGGTGACGGCCCAGGTGATGGTGTCGGCCACGTCGTCGGCGGTGAGGGGGGCCTCGACGCCCGCGTACACCTTGGCTGCCTTCTCGGTGTCGCCGCGGAAGCGGGTCGTGGCGAACTCCTCCGTCTTGACCATGCCGGGGGCGACCTCGATGACGCGGACCGGGGTGCCGACGATCTCCAGGCGGAGGGTCTCGGCCAGGACGTGTTCGCCGTGCTTGGCGGCCACGTAGCCGCCGCCGCCCTCGTAGGTGGCGAGGCCCGCGGTGGAGGAGAGGATCACGATGGTGCCGTCGCCGCTCTCGGTGAGGGCGGGGAGCAGGGCCTGGGTGACGTTGAGCGTGCCGATGACGTTCGTCTCGTACATCTGGCGCCAGTCGGCCGGGTCACCGGTGGCGACGGGGTCGGCGCCGAGTGCACCGCCCGCGTTGTTGACGAGGACGGCGAGGGTCCGGAACGCCGTGGCGAACTCGTCCACCGCAGTGCGGTCGGTGACATCCAGGGCGTAGGCCGTCGCCTGGTGGCCCGCCTCGTTGATCTCGGCGGCGAGCGCCTCGATGCGGTCCTTGCGGCGGGCGGTCAGGACGACGCGGTAGCCGGCGGCGGCCAGCCGGCGGGCGGTCGCGGCGCCGATGCCGCTGCTCGCCCCGGTGATGACGGCGATCGGGATGGCGGCCATGACGGGCTCCTCGGGCAGCTGATCGGTACGGGGTCAGGATAGGCAGGCTCGCGGTCAGTGGCCGCGCGGGGCGTACATGATCACGGCCATGCCGGCCAGGCAGACCAGCGCGCCGGTGACGTCCCAGCGGTCGGGGCGGTAGCCGTCGGCGACCATGCCCCAGGCGATCGATCCCGCGACGAAGACACCGCCGTACGCGGCGAGGATGCGGCCGAACTCGCCGTCCGGCTGGAGCGTGGCGACGAGGCCGTAGGCACCCAGTGCGACGACGCCCGCGCCGATCCAGATCCAGCCCCGGTTCTCCCGCACGCCCTGCCAGACGAGCCAGGCGCCGCCGATCTCGAAGAGCGCGGCGATGACGAACAGAACGGCAGAGCGGGCGATGACCATGGAAGCAGCGTGCCATGGGCCATGAGAGGGGAGACGCGCCGAACCGGTGGGTAAATACGGATAATTCGGGGTGATCTGTATCTTCGGGGCATGGTAGTGACACGTAGAGCTGTGCCGGTGCTGTTCGCCGCCGCCGCGACGGCCTTGATCGTGGTGGTGGGGATGGGGAGCCCGGCTGCGATTGCGGCCGCACCCGGGGCCGGGGGGATCGCGCCCGAGGCGGATGTGTCGCACCACGGGCATGTCTCGTTGTGGGGCACGGGGCTCGGGGTCTGGGTGCAGAGCAAGAACCGCGGCCCGTCGGACCTGACCGGTGTGACCGTGCGGGTGCGTACGTCGACGTCGCTCTCCGGGCGGCAGGAGCTTTCCGAGGGCTGTCTCCAGTCCGACCGGCAAACCGTGCTGTGCCGGACGGGTGCGCTGCGCGCGGACGCGGCGGAGGGGCAGCAGCTCGCCCTCGAACTGCAGCTTGCGGGGCGGCCGGACGAGGTCGTCGTGCGGATCGACACCCTGTGGAACGGCGGGGCGACCGACCGGAACCCGAAGAACAACGAGCACGAGGTGCTGGCTCCGGCCACCGGGGACGAGTACGTGTTCTGAGCCTTGCGGGTGTCGGGCGGGTGCTCATCGGGGCGGGTGCTCATCGGGTGAGTGCGGCCCGCAGGGCCGCCGGGTCGGCGTGGTCGCTCGCCCAGGCGATGTAGCCGTCGGGGCGGACGAGCAGGGCGGTCGTGCGGTCGCCCTTCCAGTGGGCGTGCACCAGTGGCGTCGGTGATGCCGGAGCGGCGGTGTCGGCGGGGGTGACGAGGACGAACGTGCCGCCGCGCAGCAGTTGGTGGAGGCGGCCCTCCCGCAGGCTCAGGTCGGGGGCGCGCTTCGCGGTGAGGGGGTGGGCTCCGCGCGGGGCCGCGTAGGCGATCGAGAGGCCGGAGACCAGCCCGATGGCCTTGTCGGAGGCGGGCCGGATCGTGGACAGCGCCTTGGCTGCGAGTGTCCTGACGGTCCGCTGGGGCGGGGTGTGGGCCATGGCGAGGCGGACGAGTGCGCCGCTGGAGCGGAGCACCATTGTGCCGACCGGGTGCCGTTCCGTCTGGTAGCTGTCGAGCAGCGCCTCCGGGGCGGCCGTCTGTCCGCGCAGTACGGCGGCGAGCTTCCAGGAGAGGTTGGCGGCGTCCTGGAGGCCGGTGTTCATGCCCTGGCCGCCCGCGGGGGAGTGGACGTGGGCGGCGTCCCCGGCGAGGAAGACCCGGCCGGTGCGGTAGGCGGGCACCTGGCGCTCGTCGCTGTGGAAGCGGGAGATCCAGCGCGCCTCGCGCATGCCGTAGTCGGTGCCGAGGGCGCGGCGGGTGATCTCGCGCAGTTCGTCGAGGTCGACGGGGTCGCTGTCGGCGGCCTGGTGTGCGCGGTTCCAGCCCATCGCGCGGTACCAGCCGTCGCCGAAGGGGACGATGAAGGCGAAGGCGTCCCCCACGCCGTTGACCGTCAGGAGGCCGGGGGGCTCCTCGGTGAGCCGGACGTCGGCGAGGACTATCGACCGGATCACGGATTTGCCGGGGAAGGGGAGGCCCAGTGTCCGGCGCACTCGGCTGTGCACTCCGTCGGTACCGACGAGGTAGCGGGCGCCGAGCGTGGTCCGGCGGCCGTCCGCCTCGCGCAGTTCGGCGGTGACGGTGTCCGATTCGGCGCTCTGGTGGAGCGCGGTCAGCTCCGTGCCGTACCGGAAGCGGACACCCGTGGCGTGGGCGCGGCGCTCCAGGAGGCGCTCCACCTCGTACTGCGGGGTGATCAGCACGAAAGGGAAGCGGGTGTGCAGCCGGGAGAGGTCGAGCGAGAGCTTGTCGAAGAAGCGCAGGGCGGAGACGGGCCTGCCCGTCTTGACCAGCTCGTCCGCCAGGCCGCGGGTGTCGAGCAGTTCGAGCGTGCGGGCGTGTACGGCGAAGGCGCGCGTCATGTTGCTGGTCTCGTGCGGCCGGCGCTCCACGAGTGCGACCGAGAGGCCCTGGGCGGCGAGGTCGCCCGCGAGCAGCAGGCCGGTGGGGCCCGCGCCCACGACGAGTACGTCGACGGTGTCGGTGCTGGTGCCGGGTGTGGTGCTCGGGGTGGTGGTCATGGCTGCCTCCTGGGCCCGTTCGTCAGCGGTCACTTTCGTGCCAACAAGCGTTGGTCAACACTTGTTGGCAACGGTAGCTCCGCCCGGACTGGCATGTCAACACTCGTTGGCCTACAATTGTTGGCATGACGACGAAGCCCGCCCCCCGCCGCTCGGACGCCACCAAGGCCGCGATCCTTGAGGCCGCGCGCGAGCGGTTCGCCGCCGACGGGTACGAGCGCGCGACGATCCGGGCCATCGCCCGTGACGCGAACATCGATCCGTCGATGGTCATGCGCTACTACGGCAACAAGGAGGGGCTGTTCGCCGCCGCGTCCGTGATCGACCTGCGGATGCCGGAGCTGGGGGCGATACCGGGCAAGCACATCGGTGCCGTGCTCGTCGCGCACTTCCTGGACCGCTGGGAGGGTGACGACGTGCTCACGGGCCTGCTCAGGGTCGGTGTCACCAACGACGCGGGCGCCGAGCGGGTGCGGGCGGTCTTCGCCGGGCAGCTCGGTCCCATAGCGGCCGGGCTCTGCCCCGACCCGGCCGACGCCCCGCGCCGCGCGGCGCTCGTCGCCTCGCAGATCCTGGGGATGGCGCTCGCGCGCTACGTCCTGCGGATCGAGCCCGCCGTCTCGATGTCGCGTGAAGACGTGATCGCCTGGCTCGCGCCCACCGTCCAGCGCTATCTGACCGCCGAGCGGCCGTAGACCCGCAGGGGGACCGTGGGTGCGTTGCGGGAGGAGGCCGTCAGTCCCCGGCCCCGGACGGGCTCGACGGCTCCGGGGGAGTGGGCGCGAAGCCGTGGAGCGCCTTTGCGACGATCGCGTCCAGGTGGCTGTGGTGGGCGCCGCGCCAGTAGACGCGGTCGCACTGCGTGCACTGCGCGAAGACGTCGTACGAGCGCCGGGTGCCGTGCTCCAGCTGGTCGCTGACGGAGTCCTTGTCGGCTGCCTTCAGCGGGCCGTTGCAGGCGGTGCACCTGGTCCAGGGGGCCAGATGCGGGGTGAACCGCTCCAGCACGTCACGCAGTTGGTCGTCCGGGCGGTCGCTGTAGACATACGCCCCGGCCCAGATCTCCCGCCGGTGCAGCAGCCCGCGGTCCCGGGAGAGCAGTACGCGGCGCTCGTGCGCCGACCGGGCGGCCAGCGCGGCGTCGCCGATGTCCTCGCTCTCGTACGCCGCATCGACACCCAGCAGCCGCAGCCGCCGGGCGAGCGTGCCGAGGTGGACGTCGAGCAGGAACCGCAGGGGTGCGCCGGGGACGCGCTGGGGGCGTTCCACGGCGCGTACCTCGACCAGTTCGCCCGCCCCCGGGATGTGTGAGACGGGCACGGGGCGGCCGTCGACCAGGAGCTGTCCGGCCTCGGTGAGCGGGATGCCGAGCGACTCCACGACATGGCCGAGGGTGGAGGAGCCGTCGGTGGTCACGGACGAGCGCCCCCGGCGGCGATCATGGGCGACGAAGAGCCGCAGCTCGGGGTCGACTTCGAGGTGGATCTCCGGTCCGTTCACCTGGCCAGGATGTCACCGCGCGGGGTGCGTCAGCCAGGCAATTCGGAGGTCGGGGCTTGGCGGCCGGGGGATTCGGGGCCCGGTCGTGGCTACGGCACGACGCGGTAGTGCGTGGTGATGCGCCCGCCCGCGCTCTGCCCGCCCGCGCCCCGGTCACCCTCGTCCAGGACGTGGAAGGCCACCCCGGGCGGGGCCGCCGGGTCGGTCAGCCGCTCGCCGCTCTCCCAGGGCAGGCGCAGGGTCGACACGACTGCGGGCGCCACGAGCAGGGGCCGCCCCGCGAAGGTCGCCGCCATCGCGGTGTGCGCGTGTCCGGTCAGGATCGCCGGGACGTCGTCGACGGAGCGGGCGGCGAGGAGCTCGGCGAACCGGGCCGCGTTCGTCAGGTTCGTCGCGTCCAGATACGGGTGGTGAACGGCGGCCGGGGGGTGGTGGAACGCGGGGATCGCCGGGGTGTCGCCCAGGTCGTCGAGCGTGCGGGCCAGCCAGTCCAGGGTCTCGTCGTCGAACCGGCCCGCGTCCTCGCCGGGAATGGTCGAGTCGCAGAGCAGCAGGGCGTAACCGGCCACGTGGTGAAGCCGGTTGACGGGGGCGGTCGGGTGCTCCCCGTCGTCCGGCTCGCCGGCCAGCAGGACCTTGCGGTACGCGCTCCGGTCGTCGTGATTGCCCGGGCAGGGGAGCGCGGGCGCGGTGAGCCCGGCCAGCAGCCGGGCCGCCTCCTCGTACTCCTCGGGGGCGCCGTGGTCCGCGATGTCGCCGGTGACCAGAACCGCATCCGGCTGCCGTGTCAGGGAGTTGAGGTACGCCACCACCCGGGTGGCGCGGTCCGTGGCCCGGTCGGTGCCGTCGAGATGCGGATCGCTGATGTGCGCCAGCAGCATCGGGTTGTCCTCCGTCGGTCGGCAGACTTAATGGTTGAGCTGTTGTCAACCATTAGATCGATGGATGGGGAGCCCGCGCAAGACCCGGGCGGTCGGGCGTGGGCCCGGACGGCCCCGGCGCCTACAGTTCCCGCATGAAGATCCTCGACCTCGAACCCGGTGATGCCCGACTGGCCGCCGATCTGCTTCCCGTCCTGCGCGAACTGCGCCCGCACCTCACCGAGGACCTCTTCCGGGAGGTGTACGAGAAGGGGTACGTACAGGGGCTGCGGTTCAGCGCCGCCTACGACGAGGAGGGCGCCTGCGTGGGCGCGGCCGGGTGGCGCATCGTCGACAACACCAGCCAGATCCGGATGCTGTACGTCGACGACCTGGTCACCGCCGAAGGGGCCCGGTCCACCGGCGTCGGCCGCCGGCTCCTCAGGCATCTCGAAGGGCGGGCCAGGGAGGCCGGCTGTCTGCACCTCAACCTGGACTCGGGCACGCAGCGCACCGACGCCCACCGCTTCTATCTGCGGGAGCGGCTGAGCATCGTCGCGTTCAACTTCGACAAGGTCCTTGACCTGGACTGAACGGCCGGGGTCAGTGTCCTGCGTCCGGGTCGAGGTCCAGCCGCCAGTCGTTGGTCAGCAGCGCATGCCCGGGCGGGTACTCGAAGTCGAACTTGCCGACCAGGGTGAAGCCCGCCTTGCGGCACACCGCGTTCGACGCGCCGTTGTCGATGGACGGATAGGCGTGCAGATAGCGGTGCTTGTGCTCGGCGCGGGCCTGTTCGGCGACGGCCGTCGTGGCGGCCGTCGCGATGCCCCGGCCCTGGTGTCCGGCGAGGACGGCCCACCCCGTCTCGTACACCTCCTGGCCCTGCCAGGTCCGCTCCCAGAAGCCGATCGTGCCCACGGCCTCGTCCCCGTCGGCCAGGACGATGCGGAACATCCTTCCTGCGCCCGTACGGTCCGCGCTCATCGCCACATAGCGCTCGTGACGCGTTATGAGCTGCTCCTCCGACTCGGGACCGCCCAGGTGGTCCATCAGCTCCGGTGCGTTGGCACGGCGAAGCAGCTCCAGGTCGGCGTCCGACCAGGGCTCGATCCGTACGGGTGACGAAGCGCGGCGTTCCATGCCAAAACTGTAGGACGCGGCACTGACAGCCGGATGCCGCTCGGGCAAATGCCGTCCGGGGTCTAGCCCCTTCGCGCAGGTGCCGGTGCCGATCGGCCTGAATCCGGACCGGTGGACGCCCGGCGCGTCACACCGGGAGCCGGAGGGTGCGTGTCCGGCGCACCGGGCCTGCCGTCGCCGTCGTCGCTGTCGTAGAGGCCGCCCAGCCTCTCGTACGCGCCGTCGACGACGTCCTCGGCGTCCACCAGCATCGCGCGCTCGGCCAGCCGGGCCGCCCGATGGGTGTAGGGGGAAGGCGGCGCGGGATGGCGACGCCGCCACCAGCTCTCGCACGCCGCGTAGATGCCAGTCGCGAAGACCAGCACGGGGATGGACAGGGCCAGCAGAACATCGCCCACGGCAGCCCTCCTCACGACACGGAACAACGTGGATGCCTTCTGCATCGGCAGGTCCCGCAGGTCGGCTGGAGATCATTCTTCGGCCAATGAGTGGCCGGATGAGGGTGATCGGGGACTCGACTACCGGCTCCACACATGCAGGGCGTCGCCCGCCTCCGACACCGTGTACCAGGTGCCGTCGCCGAGGGCCGTGGGCGCGCCGGATATCGGGAAGGGGTAGGTGATCTGCGCGGTCACCCGCATCCGCGCCGCGTCGGTGCTCACCAGCCAGTGGCGCTGCTCGCCGTACTCCTCGTCCCTCTCCGACGTGCCCGCGACGACGGTCTCCTCGTCGAGGAAGCCGCACTCGTAGTCCCAGAGCGTCTCGTCGGCCTCCTTGTCGTCGGGATCGGCCCCGGGGTGGCGGGGGACGGTGTCCTCGGTGTCAAGTTCGCACACCACGGAACCGTCCTCGATCCGGTGCACGCCGAGCGTCTCCTCGTAATGAGTCACCGTCAGGAAGCGGTCGCCCGAGGGGCTCACCGACATCAGGATCCGTTCGTCGTCGCAGAAGCGCTCGACGGAGAGCCGCTCGCCGTCCCAGCGGCCCCACAGCATCGGCACCCCGTCCTGGCCCTCACCGACGGACAGCCCCATCCGGGCCGGGTCCGGGTGCGGGACGTGATCGGATCCCGCTGCCACGGTCTCCGCGTCCACCCGGCCGAGTATTCGTCCGTCGGCGGCGTCGACGACCAGCCATTCGTCCAGTGCCTCCGGGTCGGGGCCGGACGCCGCGACGGGGCCGCGGATGTGCGCCCACACGAGCGTTCCGTCCGCCGAGAACACGGCCGAGCCGCTGTCCGCGTACAGGTGCGAACGGTCGGCCGCGTACTCCTCGTACGTGGTGTGGAGCGTGCGGCAACTGCCGTCCCAGCAGCCGTGCCGGACCTCCCAGCGCACCGCGCCTGTCGGGTCCACCGCGCGCAGCGCGTGCACCCCGGCGAAGACCGCGAGGTCACCGCTCGGCGCCACCGTGCTCGTACCGAAGCGGCGGGGCCAGGGGGCGGGGAAACGGGTGGCCGGGGCGTTGCCGGCGTCCGGGTCGAGGGCGGCCAACTCGGCGTCGCCGCGCTGGAGGAGCAGGCGGCGGGGGCGTACGTCGCCGGGCGCGGGCCAGTGCAGGAGGCGGGGGGCGTCCGCTGCTTCCTGCTTGCGGTCCAGCGGTGCGGCGAGCGTGGTGACAAGATGTGCGGCAGCAGCGTTGGCCATGGGTGGCCCTCCCCCTCGTACATGTGTGCATCAGTATGAGGAGAACCGTAAGGCCGGGGACCGACAGTCGCCGCGTGGACGGTGGTTACTCCGATGCCGCCGGGGCGATCTCCTCGATCAGGCCCTCCACCAGGGTCCTGATGTCGTCACGGATGGGGCGGACGGCCTCGACGCCCTGGCCGGCCGGGTCGTCGAGCTTCCAGTCGAGGTAGCGCTTGCCGGGGAAGACCGGGCAGGTGTCGCCGCAGCCCATGGTGATGCAGACGTCCGATTCGCGGACCGCGTCGATCGTGAGGACCTTCGGGGTCTCGGCGGAGATGTCGATGCCGACCTCGCGCATCGCCTCGACGGCGGCCGGGTTCACGGCGTCGCCGGGGTCCGATCCCGCCGAGCGGACCTCGACGCGGTCCCCGGCCAGGTGGGTCAGCCAGGCGGCTGCCATCTGGGAGCGGCCGGCGTTGTGGACACAGACGAACAGCACAGAAGGCTTCTCGGACATCGGGGTCTCTCTCGTCGCACGGTGGGCTGCTGCTGAACGTCCGGTACGTCGCAGGGCCGGTACGTCTCGGAGCCGGTACGTCTCGGAGTCGGTCCGCCTCAGGGCCGGTCCGGCTCCGGTCGGGACGAGAGGTACGCATCGGGGACGACGGCCACCGGGCAGGGCGCGTAGTGGAGCATCGCGTGGTTCACCGGGCCCAGGTGGAAGCCGTGCCATCCGCCGGTCTTCCGGGCGCCGACGACCAGCAGTTCCGCGCCCGCGGCGGCTTCGATCAGTTCCTGGTGCGCCGGTCCCTGCACCACCGACCTGTGGACGGTGACATCGGGGGAACCGGTCGGGTCCAGCGTCGCCAAAACCTCGTCGAGATGGTCCTCGGCCTCCTGGTGGCGGGCGGCGGCCGGGGAGCCGACGAGCAGCGGATGGCTCATGGCCTCGTGGGCGGGGGAGCGCCAGGCCCGTACGGCGATCAGCTCGCCGTGGCGCGATGCCGCCTGGTCGAGCGCGAAGGCGGCGGCTGCCGAGGGGCCCGCGGCGTCGCCGATCCCGACGACGACGCGGCCGGACTTCGGAGGGGTGCTCGGCGCAGTCGTCGGGACCACCACGACCGGGCAGTGGGACCGGTTGGCGAGCGCGAGGCTGACCGACCCCAGGAGCATCCCGGCGATCCGGCCCCGGCCGCGGGAGCCGAGGACGACGAGGGCCGCCTCGTGGCTCTCCCTGACGAGGGCGGCCACCGGGTCCTCGGGCTGCACGGTGGTCACCACGCGCAGGTCGGGGCCGAGCCGTTGCGCGCGTTCCTGGGCTTCGGCGACGAGCTGCTCGGCGAGGATCTGCTCGGTGGGACGCGCGGCGTCGGAGGCGGGGCGCGTGCCCTCGTAGCGCTCCCACAGCGACGCGTGGACGATCCGCAGGGGGTGCCCCGAGCGTGCGGCGTCCGCCGCTGCCCAGTCCAGGGCACGGAGGCTGCCCTCCGACCCGTCCACTCCGACGACTACCGGGAGCTGCATCGCTCCTACCGCCTTCCGTGCTCGGCGTTCGACCCGCCTCGGCTGTGTGAGGGTGTTCCTACGGTTCGATCGTCAGCACCTGGTCCAGGGGGCGACGTGGCGTGCGCGGTCCCGTGGGTCCGTACCCCAGGCGGACGATCATCTGCGGGTGTCCCGTGCCGAAGAGCGGATCGCGCAGGAGCCATCGCAGGTCCGGCCATTCGACGGGCTGGGTCGCGAATGAAGTGCACACGTTGTGGAGCGTGGCGGTGAGCAGTACGCGCTCCAGTGCCTGACCTGCGTGCAGCCAGTCCATGGGGTGGTCGCCGAGGGTGCTCAGCAGGCCCAGTTGCGGCTGCTTCTCGAACGCGACGCGCGGCCGGCCCGGGAGTACGCCGGTTCCCATGAAGTCTCGGTTGGTCGCCCGTCCGGAGGCGTCGGTGGGGCCGAAGGCGTAGTCCGGGATTCCGTCGACGGGCGCCTCGGTCTTCGTGTTCCGGGTCCAGTGCTTCTGCTCCGCCTGCCGTGCCGGGTCACCGCGGTTGTATCCCTCGGCGTCCCGGATCAGTTCGAGCACGGTCTGCAGGTGCGGCGGGGCCAGGAACGCGAAGTCCGCGCCCTCCGCACGGGCCGCCTCGGTGAGCCGCGCGCGGACGTCCTCGGGGATCTCCTCGTCGTCGAACGGGTAGCGGCTGGTGTGCCGGTCCCGGATCGCGGGGTGGAGAGCGGCGAGCGCCGTGTCATCGGCGGGGCCGTCCGGTGTGTCGGGGCGGACGGCGAGCCGGACGGCGGCCAGTACGGTCGGGGACGACGGTTCGGGCAGCAGCGTGGTGGCCGCGTCCAGGCCGTGGTGGGCGGCGGACACCCGCAGGTTCAGCAGAGCCGCGCCGCAGCCCATGCGCAGTGCGCGGTCGGCCGGGTCGGCCGCGGGCAACGCGCGGTCGAGGTCCGCCAGGAGTGTGAGGGTCCGCTCGCCGCGTGCGTAGCAAAAGCGCCAGGGCTGGGCGTTGTGCATCGACGGGGCAGCGGTGGCATCGGCGACGAGGTCGGCCAGCGTCGCGTCGTCGAGTGTCTGGCTGGGCATCGGAACTCCCGGAGATCGGGAACGGTCGATGGTCTTTTCAGCATGGAACAGATGCCGGCCGGGCGGTATGGGCCGTTGGTCCCCGCTCCGGGCCGTCGTTCAGTCCTCAAGGGGATCGGCTCGGGGACCGTACAGTTGCAGCAGCCTCTTCCGTGTCCCGTACAGCCGCGCGGCCACCGTCTCGGCGACGTACTTGTACACCGCCCGGCCCAGCACCGCATCCGTCTCGCACAGCGAGCGGACGGCGGCGGCGTCGAATTCCACGGCCTCCCCCGCCCGGACCACGTGCGCGCCCATGTGCCACACATGCGGGGAGAACAGCCAGGACCAGCCCAGCAGATCATCCGGGCCCAGCGTCTCGATGACCGCCGAACGACGGCCGGGCACATGGATGTCCACCTCGACCTGTCCGGAGCGGATGATCCAGAAACGGTCGGCCCGTCTGCCCTCCTCGAAGAGGCGCGCGTCCGGGACCAGGGGCACTTCGCGGGCCGCGTCGTCGAGCAGCCGTGCCCGGCTCTCGGGCGGGATCACGTCGAGCAGGCTCCTGGTCGTTGACATGGATCCTCCGTCCGTGGCGGGTCGCGGGTGCCTGATGTGAACGATATGCGTGGTTCCGGAGGGGCGCTCGGCCGTGAGGCCACGCTGCCGTGATGCCGTCGTACGCCGCGATGTCGTAGGTGGTACGTCGTGATGCCGTCGTACGGAGTCCACGGCGCGCCCGTCCGACGGAACCGTGGTGCCATGAAGAGGATCCCCTGACGAAGGGACCGCCCCGGTCATGGCAGCCGCACCGTCCCTGGCACCGTGCCTGCGCTCCGTGCGGGCCGTGGTCCTCGACACGGACGGAGTGATCACCGACTCCGCCCGCAGTCACGCCGCAGCCTGGAAGAAGGCGTTCGACGCCTGTCTTTCGGCCGTCGGAGAACAGCCGCCCTTCGACGCCGTGAACGACTATCTGCGGTACGTGGACGGCCGGTCGAGGCAGGACGGTGCGGCGGCCTTCCTGGCGTCGAGGGGGCTGGACCTCCCCGAAGGCAGTCCCGACGACCCGCCCGGCACCTCGACGGTGTGGGCGGTCGCCGCCCGCAAGGACGAGCTGTTCACGCAGAGCCTGCGCACCGACCCGGTCGTCGTCTGGCCCGGCACGGTCCGCCTCCTGGACGTGCTGCGCGGCGAAGGGGTGCCCTGCGCCGCGGTCTCGGCATCCCGGCACGCCACGGAACTGCTGGCGCAGGCCGGCCTCATCGACCGGTTCGACGCCGTGGTCGACGGGAACGAGGCGCGTCGGCTGCGGCTGCCGGGGAAGCCGGACCCCGCGCTCTTCGTCGAAGCGGCGGGGCGCCTGGGGTTTCCGGTCCGGGACACCGCCGTGGTGGAGGACGCGCAGGCCGGGGTCGAGGCCGGGCGCCGCGGCGGCTTCGGGCTCGTCGTCGGCGTGGACCGTACAGGCACCCCCACCAGCGCGGCCGAGCTGCGCCGCCACGGCGCCGACGTCGTGGTGTCCGATCCGGGGGACCTGCTGACGGGCGGGGACGACTGATGGCTCGGGCCTGGACCTGGTCGTACGAGGGCTACGACCCGCAGGAGGAACGGCTGCGCGAGGCGCTGTGCACGCTCGGCAACGGGTACTTCGCCACCCGCGGAGCCGCGCCCGAGGCCTCCGAGGGCCCGTCGCACTACCCCGGCACCTATGCGGCGGGCTGCTACAACCGGCTGACCTCCTCGGTCCGGGGCCACCGGGTGGAGAACGAAGACCTGGTCAACCTGCCGAACTGGCTGCCGCTGCGCTACCGCATCCATCCGGCGGACACCACCGGCGCCACCCCGGGCCCGTGGCTCACACCGGACCACGAGCACCTCGCCGAACACCGCCAGTCACTCGATCTGCGCGGCGGCACACTGACCCGCCGGTCCGTCTACGAGGACGAGCACGGCCGACGGCTGCACGTGGAGCAGCGCCGCCTCGTACACATGGGCGATCCCCATCTCGCCGCCCTGCACACGGCGTTCCGGGCGGAGGGATGGGCGGGCGCGATCGAGGTGGAGACGGGAATCGACGGCGACGTCCGCAACTCCGGCGTCGCGCGGTACCGGGATCTGGCGAACCGGCACCTCACCGGCTGGGTGAGCGGCACGGAGGAGGACGGTGTGGCGTCGCTGCGGTGTCGCACGGTGGAGTCGGACATCGGGGTCGCGCTGGCGGCCCGCACGCGGGCGGTGTGCGGCGGCGGTGAAGGGCGACAAGGCGCAGAATCACCCGGCCTGCGCCCCCGCTCCCCGCAGCCGGAGAAGGCGGTCTTCCAGCGGCTGGTGCTCGCGCTGGGCCCCGGCTCCGAGGCCGTCGTCGACAAGACGGTGGCGCTGTACACCTCGCGCGACCCCGCGATCGGCAGCCCCCTGCGGGCAGCCGTGGCCGGGGTGCGAAGAGCTCCGGACTTCGCGCGTCTGCTGGCCTCGCACGAGCGGGCCTGGGCCGACCTGTGGCGGCAGGTCCGGCTGGAGGTCCCCGGTGAAGCGGGCTGCATCCTGCGGCTGCACCTCTTCCACGTACTTCAGACGCTCTCCCCGCACACCGCCGAACTCGACGTCGGCGTACCGGCGAGAGGGCTGCACGGCGAGGCGTACCGGGGCCATGTCTTCTGGGACGAGCTGTTCGTACTGCCGTTCCTGAATCTGCATCTGCCGGAGGTCTCCCGAGGCCTTCTCGACTACCGCTACCGGCGGCTGCCCGCGGCCTGCCGGGCGGCGCGCGAGGCGGGCAGGGCCGGGGCGATGTACCCCTGGCAGAGCGCTGACAACGGACGTGAGGAGACCCAGGAACTCCACCTCAACCCCCGCTCGGGGCGCTGGCTGCCCGACCACTCCCGGCTGCAGCACCATGTCGGCTCGGCCGTCGCGTACAACGTCTGGCAGTACTGCCAGGCCACCGCGGACACGGAGTACCTGTACTCCAAGGGCGCCGAAATGCTGCTGCAGATCGCCAGGTTCTGGGCGGACAGCGCCGAGTGGGACGCGTCCCTGGCCCGGTACCGCATCCGCGGTGTCGTCGGACCCGACGAATACCACGACGCCTATCCGGGAAGCGGGGCGGCGGGCCTCGACGACAACACGTACACGAACGTGACGGCGGCCTGGGTCCTGTCGCGTGCGACGGAGCTGTTCCGGGCCCTGCCCGGGGCGCGACGCCGGCACCTCCTCGACCGGATGCGGCTCGACAGCGACGAACCGGAACTCTGGGAGGACATCTCCCACCAGCTGTACGTCCCGTATCACCGGGGTGTCATCAGCCAGTTCGCCGGTTACGGGGAACTGGACGAGCTGGACTGGGAGGGATACCGGAAGCGGTACGGGGACATCCGGCGGCTCGACCGGATCCTGGAGGCGGAGGGTGACACCGTCAACCGCTACCAGGCGTCCAAGCAGGCCGATGTGCTGATGCTCGGCTACCTCTTCTCGCCGGAGGAGCTCGCGGGCCTCTTCCGGCAGCTCGGACACGTGCTGGACGAGGACTCCTGGCGCGCCACCGTCGACTACTACCTCGCCCGTACGTGCCACGGATCCACGCTCAGCTCCCTGGTCCATGCCTGGGTGCTGGCCCGTGTACGCCGCGACGAGGCGTGGCGGTACTGCGAGGAGGCGCTGACCGGGGACGTGGCCGACATCCAGGGCGGCACCACCGAGGAGGGCATCCACCTGGGTGCGATGGCGGGCACCCTCGACTTCGTGCAGCGCGGGATGACGGGGCTGGAGACCCGCGACGACGCGCTGTGGCTCGCGCCCGCCACGCTGCCCCAGCTCTCGAAATTCGGGGTACGCATCAGATTCCGCCGGCACTGGGACGTGGACCTGCGCATCCGTGCCCGGCAGCTGCGGATCGCCGTACCGGATTCGCACCACGCGGCCGTCCGGATCGTGCTGGGAGGCCACGTCCATGTGATCACACCCGGTACGGCCCGCTGGCTCGATCTGCCCCCGGCCCGGCACGGTCCGTCATGCCCCGGACCGTGACCGCCGGTCCGGCCGGGGCGCCCGTCGGGTGTTGATCCCCGTGGTCAGCGGGGGAGTGTCATCTCGAAGGACGTGTGCCCGGGACGGCTGTCGACCTCGATGGTGCCGCCGTGCGCGGTGACCACGGCCTGGACGATCGACAGGCCCAGGCCCGTACTGCCGGTCTTCCGGGAGCGGCTGTGATCCGCGCGGACGAAGCGGCCGAAGACTTCGGGCCGGAGTTCCCCGGGGATGCCCGGCCCGTTGTCGGTGACGGTCAGACGGACGACGTCGTCCCCGGCGCGGAGCCGCACGGTCACCTCGGTGCCGTCGGGGGTGTGGGTGCGGGCATTGGTGAGGAGGTTGCCGATCGCCTGGTGGAGGCGGTGCGTGTCACCGGTGACGGTCACGGGCTCCTCGGGAAGGTCGAGCAGCCAGCGGTGGCCGGGGCCCGCGGCCCGGGCGTCCTCCGTCGCGTCGAGTACGAGCAGGGTCAGGTCGACGGGTTCGTGGTCCAGGGGCTGCTTGGCGTCGAGCCGGGCGAGGAGCAGCAGGTCGTCCACGAGACCGCTCATCCGCCGGGACTCCGCCCCGATCCGCTCCAGGGCGCGCACGACCTCGGCGGGCACGGGGCCGTGGTGGCGCAGGGCGAGTTCGGCGTGGCCGCGGATATTGGCGACAGGGGTGCGCAGTTCGTGACTGGCGTCCGCGGCGAAGTGCCGCAGTCGTTCCTCGCTCGCCTGGCGCCGGGTGAGCGCGTCCCCGACATGTCCGAGCATGCGGTTGAGAGCGGTGGCGACCTGCCCGACCTCGGTGCGCCGGTCGGTGACGGGCAGCGGTCCGGGCATGGCGACCTCGCCACTGGCGAGCGGCAGCCGGGACACGCTCGCGGCCTGCGCGGCGACCCGGTGCAGGGGACGCAGTGAGATCCGTACCCACAGGGCTCCCGCGACGCCGGTGGCCAGCAGAGCGGTGCCGAACACGACCGCCTCGACCGCTTCGAGCCGGTGCACGGTCTCTTCCACGGGGTGCAGCGGCAGTCCGGTGATCAGGACGTCGCGGTCGTCACCGGTCACCGCGGTGACCCGGTAGGCCCCGAGTACGGAGAGGCGGATGCTGTGGCCGCCCGCGTCGACCGGGACGGCGGCCAGGGCGCGCCTGTCCCCGGCCGTCAGCGGCACGGGGCGGTCGGCCGCCTCGTCGACCACGGCCGCCTGGGTGACCGTCCCGTTCAGCAGCCGGGCGCCGAACGTGCGCTCCGACTGCCCGCGGGTGTCGGGGCGGTTGTCGGCGTCCGGCCTGGCCTCGTGCTCCAGACTGGCCGCGAACCGGCCGCCGGACTCGGTGAGCTGCTGGTCCAGGCGGCGCACCAGGAAGCCTTCGAGGGCCAGGGCGGTCGTGATGCCGACGGCGAGACAGGCGACGGCGAGGAGCAGGACGAGCCCGGCGGTGAGCTGTCCCCGCAAGGTGTGCGGCACGGGCCACCTCACGAGGAGCCCGGCTTCAGGACGTATCCCACACCCCGCACCGTATGGATCATGGGGGTGCGGCCCGCGTCGATCTTCTTGCGCAGATAGCTGATGTAGAGCTCGACGACATGGGCACGGCCTCCGAAGTCATAGGCCCAGACCCGGTCGAGGATCTGCTCCTTGGACAGCACCCGGCGCGGATTGCGCATCAGGAACCGAAGAAGCTCGAATTCGGTACGGGACAGCTCGACGACGTCGCCCCCGCGTCTGACCTCCCTGGCCTCCTCGTCCATGGTCAGCTCGCCCACGGTCAGTCCGTTCCCGGCCGATCCGCTCGCCATTCCCGCCCGGCGCAGCAGTCCGCGCAGCCGGGCCAGCACCTCTTCCAGGCTGAACGGCTTGGTCACGTAGTCGTCGCCGCCGGCCGTGATGCCGGCGATACGGTCCTCCACCGCGTCACGGGCGGTCAGGAACAGCACGCAGACCTCCCGGGCCTCGCGGCGCAGCTTCCGCAGCACGAGCAGGCCGTCCATGTCGGGGAGCATCCGGTCCAGTACGACGGCGTCCGGCCGGAAGACACGGGCCTCGGCGACGGCGGAGGCCCCGTCCGCGGCCGTACGGACCTGCCAGCCCTCGCCGGTCAGGGCTCCGGCCAGCACTTCGGTCAGGTCCGCTTCGTCATCGACGACGAGGACCCGCACCGGTTCCCCGTCGGGCCGGCGCAGGGACGGCTGCGTGCGGTGGTCGTTCATGGTCTGTCCAGCATCCCCCGGCGCGGGGCGCGGCGGCCCGCCCGAATCCTCTGAGTTCCCTCTGAATCCCCGCCGTCAACCGGCCGGACCGAACCGGGCGGGCGCCCGGCTCAGAAGGTACGGCGCCCTGTTGGAGAAGGTACGGCGCCCGGTTCAGAAGGTACGCAGAGGATGCGCTGCAAGTCTGGCGAAGTCCACCGCACGAGCGGATCTTCCGGAGGAGCGCCATGGCCGGTACACCCCTGACCACCGGGTACGCGAGCCGCGGCCTGAGCCATCGGCGACCCCCGCGCAGCGTCGTTCCCCTTCTCGCCCCCGGACTGATCTGGGCGGGTGCCGCGGCCGTCCTCGCCCTGTGGTGGAGCGACACCACCGCCGTCGTCGGCCCGGCCGGATGGCTGACCGGCGCGGGGCGCATCACCGGCCTCCTGGCTGGGTACGCATGCGCCGTCCTGCTGGCCCTCATGGCGCGTGTCCCGCTGCTGGACCACAGCATCGGAACCGACCGGCTGGCCCGCTGGCACGCGCTGGGCGGGCGCTGCACCATCTCGTTGGTCCTCGCCCACACCCTGCTCATCATCTGGGGATACGCCGTCGCCTCCCGGACGGACGTGGTGGACCAGACCACGCTCCTGGTCCTGCACTATCCGGACCTCCTCAAGGCAACGGCGGGCTTCCTGCTCCTCGTCGTCACGGGGATCGTCTCGGCGCGTGCCGCCCGTCGCAGGATGGGCTACGAGACCTGGCACTACCTGCACTTCGCCACCTACCTGGCGGTCTTCCTCGCCTTCGGCCACCAGTTGTCCAACGGAGCGGACTTCGTCGCCAACCGCCCCGCGCAGCTCGCCTGGTACGCCCTCTACCTGGGGGTCGCCGCCCTCATCGCTTGGTACCGGTTCGCCGTCCCCGTACGCCGGGGGCTGCGTCACCGGCTGACGGTGTCCGCCGTCCGCACCGAGGCCCCCGGCGTCGTCTCGGTCCATCTCACCGGCCGGTACCTGGACGAACTGGGAGCCCGGCCGGGCCAGTTCTTCCGCTGGCGCTTCCTCACCCGTGGACTGTGGTGGACCGCCAACCCCTACTCGCTGTCCGCACCGCCGCACTCCCGCCATCTGCGGATCACCGTGAAGGCCGACGGGTCCCACAGCGCCGCCCTCGCCCGCCTCGCCCCCGGCACCCGGGTCTGGGCCGAGGGCCCGTACGGCGGTTTCACCGCGGACCGCCGCACCGCCCCCAAGGTTCTGCTGCTCGCCGGTGGCGTCGGCATCACTCCTCTGCGGACGCTGTTCGAGACGCTGCCCGGACAGGTGACGCTCATCTACCGGGCCCGGCGGGCCGAGGACCTCGCCCTGCGCGCGGAGCTCGACGCCATCGCCGCCGCCCGTCCCGCGACGCGCGTCCACTACGTCGTCGACGACCACCCCGCGCCGGCCGGCCCCGGTGCCGTCCCGCAGGCCGCCCTGCTGACCCCGCACGCGCTGAGCGGGCTCGTCCCGGACCTGGCCGGGCACGACGTCTATCTCTGCGGTCCGCCCGGCATGACCGACGCGGCGGTGCGCGCACTGCGCGGCGCCGGAGTACCGCGCCGCCGGATCCACCACGAGTCATTCGCGTTCTGACGAGCGCCCGGATTCTGACGAGCAGCCGGATTCTGACGAGTACCCAGAGGAGAACCACCGTGCGTCGAGCCGTCCTCATCACCATCGGTACCAGTGGGCTGATCGTGGTCCTGCTGTCGCTCAAGCCCCACCAGACACCCGGCACGGCCGAAGGACTGCCCCGGCCCGCCACCACGACGTCCCCGCACACCTCGGCGAGCGCCCCGCCGGGCACCCGCACCGCATCCGGCACCTTCACCGGCGATCCCGTCGACACGCAGTACGGGACGGTGCAGGTGGCCGTCACCCTCGTACGGGGAAAGCTCACCGACGTACGCGTACTCCAGGCACCGGACGAGAACGGCCGGGACCAGCAGCTCGCCGCCTATGCCCTGCCCCGACTGACCCAAGAGGCCCTGGGCGCCCAGAGCGCGCACATCGATTCCGTGTCCGGGGCCAGCTACACGAGCCAGGGATACATGCAGTCGCTCCAGAGCGCACTGGACAAGTCCGGTGCATGACACCGAACAAGGGCTGCGTCATGTCGAGCACGTGATGGGCACCGTCTTCTCCTTCGACATCCGCCAACGCCCCACCGAGGCGATCCGCCGCGCCCTAGACCGGGCCGTGCGCGGGCTGCACCACGTCGACGAGGTGTTCTCGACCTACCGTCCCGGCAGCGTCATCAGCAGACTCGGCCGGGGCGAGCTCGGGCTCGACGCCTGCCCGGCCGAGGTCCAGGACGTCCTCGCGCTCTGCGCCGAAGCGGCCCGGACCAGCGGCGGCTGGTTCAGCACCACCCCGGCCGGCACCCTCGATCCCTCGGGCCTGGTCAAGGGCTGGGCGGCCGAGGCCGCTTCGGACGGCCTGTACGAGGCGGGCGCGCGGAACACCTGCGTCAACGCCGGAGGCGATCTCCAACTGCGCGGCGACGCGTCCCCCGGCACCCCCTGGCGCATCGGTATCGCCCACCCGCTGCGACCCGGAGAACTGGCCGCCGTGGTGAGCGGACACGACCTGGCCGTCGCCACCTCGGGAACCGCCGAACGCGGAGCCCACATCCTCGACCCGCACACCGCGGAGCCGGCCCGGGCGCTGGTCTCTCTCACCCTGACGGGCCCCCGGCTGACCATGACGGACGCGTACGCCACAGCCGCGTTCGCCATGGGCGCGGCGGCACCCGCCTGGCTCGAATCGCTGGACGGATACGAGGCGCTGGCCATCGCACCCGACGGGCAGGAGTGGCACACCCCCGGCTTCGGCCGCGGGCGGCCTTGAGGCCCTAGGTACTCTCCCCGAGCCGCGAGACCAGGTGGTGCCAGCCCTCCTCCAGGCGCTCCGGCGGAAGGCCGCACTTCACGGTGAGGTGGTGGACGAGCGCGGCGTCGATGGAGGCGAGCAGGGTGTGGGCGAGCAGCTCCGGGTCGCCGGGCACCCCCGCCTCGCGCAGCAGCATCACGATGTGGCTGAGCCGCAGGTTGTTGGCCGGGACGGTGAAGACACGCAGCGGGTCGGTGCGGGCGGCCAGGATCAGGGCGTGGTGGTCGCGCTCATGGCGCAGGGCGGCGGGCCCGAAGGCGTGCAGCCGCTCCAGGGCGGGGGCGCCGGGGCCCAGCGGCGGCGGACCGGAGAGGAAGGCGGCCTGGAACCGCTGCTCCTGGTGGTCCAGGAGCGCGAGCAGGAGCCCGGCACGGTCGCCGAAGCGCCGGAAGACGGTCCCTTTGCCGACGCCCGCGGCGTCGGCCACCGATTCCATGGTCAGGTTCGCCGCTCCGCAGCCGGTCAGCAGCCGGGAGGCGGCATCCAGCAGGCGCGTGCGATTGCGTGCCGCGTCCGCCCGCAGCTGCGGCGGGCGCGACGGTTCACCGGTCGGGACGAGCGGGAGATTCGTCCGCTCCTCGCCGGGCGAGGGCAGCCTGAACGACGGGGGAACGGGACCGGTCATGGCCTCAGGGTAGCCCCGGAAGGAATAAATGGACCACGGTCCGGTTTAAGTGATGCAACTTTCAACGGACCGTGGTCCGCTTGAGCTCGATCCCACAGCTTCCGCAACTTCCGCTTCCCAGGAGTTCCCCATGCCTGTACGCATCCTCGCGCTCGTCGGCAGCCTCCGCGCCGGCTCGCACAACCGCCAGCTCGCCGAGGCCGCTGTCAAGTTCGCCCCCGAGGGTACCGAGATCGAGATCTTCGAGGGCCTGGCCGACGTCCCGTTCTACAACGAGGACATCGACGTCGAGGGCAACGTCCCGGCCGCCGCCGCCGCGCTCCGTGCCGCCGCCGGCAACGCCCAGGCGTTCCTGCTCTTCTCCCCCGAGTACAACGGCTCCACCTCCGCCGTCCTGAAGAACGCCATCGACTGGCTGTCCCGTCCGTACGGCACCGGTGCCATCACGGGCAAGCCGGTCGCTGCCCTCGGCACCGCCTTCGGCCAGCACGGTGGCGTGTGGGCGCAGGACGACGTCCGCAAGTCCGCCGGTATCGCGGGCGGTGTGGTCCTGGAGGACGCCAAGCTGTCCATCCCCGGCTCCGTGACGCGTTTCGCCGAGACCCACCCGGCCGACGACACCGAGGTCGTCGCGGCCCTCACCGAGGTCGTCAACCAGGTCACCTCGAAGGCCACCGCCGAGGCCGCCTGACCCCTCGCACGGGGCGGCGGTGCGCCGAGGATGCCGCGCCGCCGCCCCGGCGCCTTGTGGCGCCACCGACAGAACGGCGCCGTGCGCACCCCTCTGACTCTCAGGGGTGGCGACCGGCGCCGTTTTCCGCGTGCTGAGGACTGTGGCCGCAGGGCGCGCACATGACGCGCGGAGCCGTCCGTACCGGACAGGCCCCCGGCTCAGGGCCAGACCAGGCAGTACGCCTGATGCCCCGCGTCATGCAGGCGATGGCTGAAATCCTGCCACTCGTGCAGCAGCTGGTAGACGTTGAACGCGTCGCGCGGGCCGCCGCGGTCCGGGACCGTGGACCAGATGAAGGCCGCGGCGCCCACCGACTCCTCGCCGACGCCGCGCAGCGGGTCGACGACCGTCATCGGGAGCTTGACCACCGCGTAGTCGGGGTGCAGCACGACCAGCTCCAGCGGGGGGACCTTGTGCAGGGGTATGCCCTGGATGCCGGTGAGGACCATCGCCGCGACCGTCTCCGGCTTGATCTTGGTGAACATGCCGCCCGTGCCCAGCTCGTCGCCGCCGAGCTCCTCGGGGCGCATCGAAATGGGCACGCGTGCCGCGGTCGCCCCGTCGGGGGCGCCGAAATACTTGTAGGTCACCCCCACCCGGCCACCACTCCTGCTCCCGGATCCGATGCCCTGCGCACCATCGGACCGTACGCCCTGTCTGCGCTCCGCCTCACGCCGGTGCCGACCCCGCCGGGCATGCTCGGGCCCCAGGCCGTCGGTCCCTTCGCCCACTCCGCCACCGCGATGCATATCTCATCCACCCGACTACTACTTAGGAGACACAGCCCCCGCCGCGCAACCCGATCATCGTGTCAGTGACCTCCCCCACGGGCGTGCGGTGAAACACCTGTCCGCAAGACCGTCCGTGGCTCTGACACCATGGCTTGTGTGAGCTTTCCCTATGACGCCCCAGTTTCGCAGACGCTTTTCGACCGCGCGTCCCTTGTGACGCCCGGCGGCGTGAACTCTCCCGTCCGTGCCTTCCGGGCCGTGGGCGGTACGCCCCGCTTCATGGTGTCCGGTACAGGTCCGTACCTCACCGACGCCGATGGCCGTGAGTATGTCGACCTCGTGTGCTCGTGGGGGCCGATGATCCTCGGCCACTCCCACCCCGAGGTCATCGCCGCAGTCCAGGAGGCTGTCGCCCGCGGCACCTCGTTCGGTACGCCCGGTGAGGGCGAGGTCGCGCTCGCCGAGGAGATCGTGGCCCGGATCGAGCCCGTGGAGCAGGTACGGCTGGTGTCGTCCGGCACCGAGGCGACCATGTCCGCGATCCGTCTCGCCCGCGGGTTCACCGGCCGCGCCAAGGTGGTGAAGTTCGCCGGGTGCTACCACGGGCACGTCGACGCGCTGCTCGCCGCCGCCGGGTCCGGGGTCGCGACCTTCGGCCTTCCGGACACCCCGGGGGTCACCGGTGCGCAGGCCGGGGACACGATCGTGCTGCCGTACAACGACCTGGAGGCCGTGCGGGAGGCGTTCGCCGCGCACCCCGGCGAGATCGCCTGTGTGATCACCGAGGCGTCGCCGGGCAACATGGGCGTCGTACCGCCGCTGGACGGTTTCAACGCCGGGCTCAAGGAGATCTGCGCCGCAGGCGGTGCGCTCTACATCTCCGACGAGGTCATGACGGGATTCCGTACCTCGAAGGCCGGCTGGTTCGGCATCGACGGGGTGCGGCCCGACCTGATGACCTTCGGCAAGGTCATGGGCGGCGGCTTCCCGGCCGCGGCCTTCGGCGGGCGCGCGGACGTGATGGCGCACCTCGCCCCGGCCGGTCCCGTCTACCAGGCCGGCACGCTCTCCGGGAACCCGGTCGCCACCGCCGCCGGTCTCGCCCAGCTGCGGCTGCTGGACGACGCCGCGTACGCGAAGGTGGACGCGGTCTCCGCGGAGATCCAGGCCCTGGTGAGCGAGGCGTTCACCAAGGAGGGCGTCGCGCACACGGTGTCCGCGGCCGGCAACATGTTCTCCGTGTTCTTCACGGACCAGCCGGTGCGGAACTACGAGGACGCCAAGAAGCAGGAAGCTTTCCGCTTCACCGCCTTCTTCCACTCGCTGCTGTCGCAGGGCGTCTACCTGCCGCCGTCCGCGTTCGAGTCCTGGTTCGTCTCCACCGCCCATGACGCGCAGGCCGTCGAGCGCATCGCCGCCGCCCTGCCCACCGCCGCCCGCGCCGCCTCGGAGGCCACCGCATGAGCGAGAACGGAAGCCGCAAGGACATCACCGTCGTCCATCTGATGCGGCACGGCGAGGTGCACAACCCGGAGGGCGTGCTGTACGGGCGCCGCCCCGGCTACCACCTCTCCGAGCTCGGCCGCCGGATGGCCGACCGGGTCGCCGAGCACCTGGAGGGCCGCGACATCACCCATGTCGTCGCCTCCCCGCTGGAGCGCGCCCAGGAGACGGCCACGCCGATCGCCAAGACTCACGGCCTGGACCTGGCCACCGACGAGCGGCTCATCGAGGCTGCCAACGTCTTCGAGGGCAAGACCTTCGGGGTCGGCGACGGGGCGCTGCGCAAGCCGGACAACTGGAAGCACCTGACGAACCCGTTCCGGCCGTCGTGGGGCGAGCCGTACGTCGAGCAGGTCGTACGGATGATGGGCGCCCTGGACGCCGCCCGTGACGCGGCGCGGGGGCACGAGGCGGTGTGCGTCAGCCACCAGCTGCCGATCTGGATCGTGCGCAGCTTCGTGGAGCGGCGGCGGCTGTGGCACGACCCGCGCAAGCGGCAGTGCACGCTCGCGTCGCTGACCAGCTTCACGTACCAGGGCGACAAGATCGTGTCGGTCGGGTACACGGAGCCGGCGCGGGATCTGGTGCCGGTGCATCTGCGGGCCGGGGCGAAGCCGGTGAAGGGGCAGTCGAAGGCGTTCGGCGCGTAGCCGGACCGGCGGTCGGCGGGGGCGGCGTGCGGTGGCCCCGGGCCCCGCTGTGGCTGTGTCCCCGGTCGTCCGGTTGCCGTTTTGTCCTCGATCGCCGGACGGGCTTGATCTTCGCCCGTCCGGCGATTTTTTGCTGCCGCGGCGGATTTGGTGCCACATCGCGGAACCCCCGTGTTGCTTCTCTCATCTATACCCACGTCACTTTGTATGGACTTGAGATAAAACGACCGCAGATGGGGAACTCATGCGCGATATCAGCCGAAGGGGCTTGCTCGGAGCAGGGCTCGGGGCCGCGGCGGGCATCGGTCTGGTGGGGTGCGGTTCCTCCGGTGCGGACCGGTCGGGTGTGCGCACGGGGACCACGGGGGAGAAGGGCGCCGACGGGCACACCCGGGGGACCGGGCCTGCGAAGAAGGACGTTCGCGAGATAGGGGACGGTTCCACCGCGGACACCGGCAAGCAGCCGCACCAGCCCTCCGCGCCGGTTCCGCTCGAACCCGGGCAGACGCCGCCGCAGTTCGTGATCTTTTCCTGGGACGGGGCGGGCGAGGTCGGCAACGGGCTCTTCCCGCGCTTTCTCGAACTCGCCAAGGATCACGACGCGTCGATGACTTTTTTCCTCTCCGGGCTCTATCTGCTGCCCGAGTCGAAGAGGTCCATGTACCGGCCGCCCAACAACCCCGTCGGCGCTTCCGCGATCGGTTATCTCACCGATGACCACATCAAGCAGACGCTGAAGTACGTCCGTCAGGCCTGGCTCGACGGGCACGAGATCGGCACCCACTTCAACGGGCATTTCTGCGGCGGTTCGGGATCGGTCGCGAACTGGTCGCTCTCCCAGTGGCGGAGCGAAATCGATCAGGCGGTCTCCTTCGTCACCGAATGGCGCACCAACACCGGCTGGACCGACCTCGATCCGCTGCCTTTCGACTACCGCAAGGAACTCGTCGGCGGACGCGCCCCCTGTCTGCTCGGCCAGGACAATCTGCTGCCCACGGCGCGCAGGCTCGGCTGGCGCTACGACGCCAGTTCGCCCGGCGGCACCCAGGTGTGGCCCCGCAAGCGCGAGGGCGTCTGGGATCTGCCGTTGCAGGGCATGCCGTTCCCGGGGCACACCTTCGAAGTCCTTTCCATGGACTACAACATCCTCGCCAACCAGTCGGTGAATTCGACCAGGGGCATGCCCTCGCGTTATCCGGGCTGGCGCAAGCAGGCCATGGAGTCGTATCTCGCGGGTTTCGGCCGCGCGTACACGACGAATCGCGCACCCTTCTATGTCGGAAACCACTTCGAGGAGTGGAACGGCGGCATCTATATGGATGCCGTCGAGGAAACGCTCAAGAAAATCGCGGGGAAGCCGGACGTGCGGCTCGTCTCCTTCCGGCAGTTCGTGGACTGGCTCGACGTCCAGGACCCCGAGGTGCTCGACAAGCTCCGTACGCTGGAGGTCGATCAGTCCCCCGAAGGCGGCTGGAACACCTTCTTTAAACAGGCCTGACAACGGGCTTTACGGGCACCGAGGGGGGCGGCCGAGATCGCCGGAACCCTCATGCGAAACTTTTCACATGAGCTATGGCCGCGCACCCCGACGCCGCTTCACCCTGCTCGCCGCGCCCGCAGCGGCCGTCGCGCTCGCACTGACGCTGACCGCGTGCAGCGGTGACGACAACAAGACCGGCGGCGGTGGCAACACACACTTCGTCACGGGCAGCGGCGGAATCTCCACCGTGGCCAAGGCCGACCGCGAGGCTGCCCCGAAGCTCGACGGCGAGACCCTCGACGGCAAGCAGCTCGACGTCGCCGACTACAAGGGCAAGGTCGTCGTGCTGAACGTCTGGGGCTCGTGGTGCGGCCCCTGCCGGCTTGAGGCCCAGTACTTCGCGAAGGTGGCGAAGGAGACGCAGGGCAAGGGCGTCGAGTTCATCGGGATCAACACACGGGACGCCGCCAAGGGCCCCGCGATCAGCTTCGAGAAGGACTACGGGGTCACCTACCCGAGCTTCTTCGACCCGACCGGCAAGCTCATGCTCCGCTTCCCCAAGGGCACGCTGCGTCCACAGGCCATTCCGTCGACCGTGGTCCTGGACCGGGACGGGAAGATCGCCGCCCGCTACCTGACCGCGCTCGACGCCACCAAGCTGCACCAGATGATCGACCCGCTGATCGCGGAGAAGTGATTCCGTGCTCACCCTTGCCGCACTCCCGGGGCAGAACGAGACCGTGATGAACGGGGCGCTGCTCGTCGCCCTGCCCATCGCCGTACTCGGCGGGCTCGTCTCGTTCTTCTCGCCGTGCGTCCTGCCGCTCGTGCCCGGCTATCTCAGTTACGTCACCGGCGTCAGCGGCAGCGATCTCGCGCAGGCCAGACGGGGGCGCATGGTCGTGGGCGCCTCGCTCTTCGTGCTCGGCTTCACCGCGGTGTTCGTCTCCGGCGGCGCGCTCTTCGGCTTCTTCGGCCAGACCCTCCAGGAGCACAGCACCACGCTCTCCAGGATTCTCGGCGTGCTGATGATCCTCATGGGGATCTTCTTCATGGGCCTGATGCCCTGGATGACGCAGCGCGAATTCCGTATCCACAGGAAGCCGGTGACCGGACTGGTGGGCGCACCGCTGCTGGGCGCCCTCTTCGGGATCGGCTGGACCCCGTGCCTCGGTCCGACGCTCAGCTCGGTGAGCATCCTCGCGATGGACCAGGGAACCGCCGGGCGCGGGGCGATACTGACCGTCGCGTACTGCCTCGGGCTCGGCCTGCCCTTCGTGCTCGCCGCGGTCGCCTTCCGCAAGGCGCTCGGCGCCTTCGGCTGGGTCAAGCGTCACTACGCATGGGTCATGCGCATCGGCGGCGTCATGATGATCGCGACCGGGGTGCTTCTGCTGACCGGTGTCTGGGGCAGCATGATGCAGGAATTGCAG
The DNA here is from genome assembly GCF_035994185.1 of Streptomyces sp. NBC_01217. Classification (NCBI taxonomy): domain Bacteria; kingdom Bacillati; phylum Actinomycetota; class Actinomycetes; order Kitasatosporales; family Streptomycetaceae; genus Streptomyces; species Streptomyces sp. NBC_01217. The sequence goes on along the minus strand of NZ_CP108538.1, from coordinate 3,942,490 downwards.
GGCTGGTCCGACGGCTTCACGGTGGGGATCTGAGTTCCATGAGCAACACCAAGTCCAACCCGGCCCCGGAGCGCGAGCAGCGCGACGAGCGGGAGATCCGCGACGAGCGGGACCGGGAGAACGCCCGCGAGCTCGGTGCGGCAGGCTCCCGGCTCTCCACCGCCCCGCGCGAGGAGAGCGCGGCCGGCCTGCCGGCCATGGGCGTCATCGGCTGGGCCCGCTGGTTCTGGCGGCAGCTCACCTCGATGCGCGTCGCGCTGATCCTGCTCTTCCTGCTGTCGCTCGGCGCCATCCCCGGCTCGCTGATCCCGCAGAACAGCGTGGACGAACTGAAGGTGCAGACCTTCAAGGACGCCCACACCACCGTCACGCCGATCTACGAGAAGCTCCAGTTCTTCGACGTCTACAGCTCGGTGTGGTTCTCCGCGATCTACATCCTGCTGTTCGTCTCGCTCATCGGCTGCATCGTCCCGCGCACCGGCCAGTTCGTCGGCCAGCTCCGCAGCCGCCCGCCGGGCGCCCCCAGGCGCCTGACCCGGCTGCCCGCGTACACCACCTGGCGCACCGAGGCCGGGCCCGAGCAGGTCCGCGAGGCCGCGCTCGCGATGATGCGCGGGCGCCGCTACCGCGCACACACCGCGGGGGACGCGGTCGCCGCCGAGAAGGGCTATCTGCGCGAGGCCGGGAACCTGATGTTCCACATCGCGCTGATCGTGATGCTGGTGTCGTTCGCCTTCGGACAGCTCTTCAAGTCCGAGGGCGGCAAGCTGGTCGTCGAGGGCGACGGCTTCTCCAACACGCTGACCCAGTACGACGACTTCAAGTCCGGTTCGCTCTTCGACACCGACTCGCTCGCCCCGTTCAGCTTCACGCTCGACAAGTTCATCGGTACGTACGAGCGCAGCGGCCCCCAGATCGGTACGCCCAGGACCTACGAGGCCCATGTGACGTACACGAAGGGCGCCTACGGCAAGCCGCACAAGAGCGTCATCAGGGTCAACGAGCCGCTGGTCGTCGACGGCACCAAGGTCTATCTCAACGCGCACGGCTACGCGCCCGTCGTCTCCGTCAAGGACGGCAGCGGCAAGGAGGTCTACCGCAACGCCGTGCCGCTGCTGCCCATCGACAACAACGTCACCTCGACCGGTGCGATCAAGGTGATGGACGGCTACCGCGACAAGAACGGCAAGAAGACCCAGCTGGGCTTCCAGGCCTTCTTCGTGCCGACCTTCGCGGGCGACGGCAAGGGCACGATGTTCTCGCAGTTCCCGGCCGCCGACATGCCCGTACTCGCCCTCAACGGCTACTGGGGCAGCCTCGGCGTCGACTCCGGGCTTCCGCAGAACGTGTACCAGCTGGACAAGTCCAAGATGAAGGAGTTCAAGGACAGCGAGGGCAAGCAGCTCAAGCAGCGCCTCGCGGTCGGCGACACGATGAAGCTGCCCGACGGCGCAGGCTCGATCACCTTCGAGGGCGTCCAGGAGTGGGCCAGCTTCCAGATCTCCGAGCAGCCCGCCAGCGGCTGGGCGCTCACCGGCTCGGTCGCCGCGATCGCCGGACTCGCGGGCTCGCTGTTCATCCAGCGGCGCCGGATCTGGGTGCGGGCCGTACGCGGTGCGGACGGCGTCACCGTCGTCGAAATGGCGGGTCTCGGCCGCAGCGAGTCCGCGAAGCTTCCTGAGGAGCTGGCCGATCTCGCGGTCACGCTCAACGCCGTGGCGCCCACCGCGCCGCCCGGATCCGACCCCGATCCCGACCTCGGATCCGACCCCGACTCCGACTCCGTCGAAGAATCTTCCGAAGAACCTGCCGAAGGGGCTGAGAAGTGAATCTCGCCGCCGCAACCAACGAGAACCTGGCGCACACCAGCAATGTGCTGATCTATTCGTCGATGGCCGTCTACACCCTGGCCTTCTTCGCACACATCGCGGAATGGGTGTTCGGCAGCCGCAGCAAGGTCGGCCGCACCGCCGCCGCGCTGACCGGGGCCGAAAACGCCGCCGGTGCCACGGTGCAGGTGCAGGTCACGGAGAAGGGCGGCGGCACCGCCGTACTGGAGCGCCCGAAGATCGTCACGCGCTCCGCGGCCGGTTCCCGTGACGTCCCGGACGGGCCCGGCGCGGCCGGCGGCACGTTCAAGGGCGATCTGTACGGACGCATGGCTGTCTCCATGACCGTGCTCGCCTTTCTTGTGGAGGCCGGCGGCGTCGTCGCCCGCGCGCTGTCCGTGCAGCGTGCCCCCTGGGGCAACATGTACGAGTTCTCCATCACCTTCTCCACGGTGGCGGTCGGCGCGTACCTGATCCTCCTCGCGCTGAAGAAGAACGTCCGCTGGATGGGGCTGCTGCTGGTCACCACCGTCCTGCTGGACCTCGGCATCGCGACCACGGTGCTCTACACCTCCAGCGACCAGCTGGTGCCCGCACTGCACTCGTACTGGCTGTGGATCCACGTCTCCACCGCCATCATCTGCGGCGCCGTCTTCTACATCGGCGCGGTCGCCACCCTGCTCTACCTCTTCCGCGACAGCTACGAGAGCAAGCTCGCGAACGGCGTCGAGCCCGGCTCGTTCGCCCAGTCCGTGCTCTCCCGGCTGCCCGCCGCGGCGACCCTCGACAAGTTCTCGTACCGCGTCAACGCCGCCGTCTTCCCGCTGTGGACGTTCACGATCATCGCGGGCGCCATCTGGGCGGGCGACGCATGGGGCCGCTACTGGGGCTGGGACCCCAAGGAGGTCTGGTCCTTCATCACCTGGGTCGCCTACGCCGCCTACCTGCACGCCCGCGCCACCGCGGGCTGGAAGGGCCGCAAGGCCGCCTACCTGGCACTGATCGCCTTCGGCTGCTGGCTCTTCAACTACTACGGCGTGAACATCTTCGTCACCGGCAAGCACTCCTACGCCGGGGTCTGACAGCACCCCGTACGCGTACGGGTGCGGAACCCGCACCACCGGGCCACGCTGGAACCATGACCGATGCGACCCCCGTCATCGAGCGTGGCACCAGCGAGACCCACGGTGACCGGCACACCCTGCGGTTCACGCTGCGGCTGCCCCACCCCGTGCCACGGGTGTGGGCAGCCGTTGCCGGTTCCGAGGGGCTGCACGGCTGGCTCGCCGCCGCCGACCCGTTCGAACCGCGCATCGGCGGAGCGATCACCCTGCGCTGGCGGGGCACCGACCAGGACGGGAACGCCACAGTCGCCTCCGGCACCGTCACCGCCTGGGACATCGAGCGGGTCGCCGAATACACCCTCGAAGGGGTGCACGGCCGGATCCGCTTCCACCTGGAGCCACCGCGCGGCGACCATGTGCTGCTGCGCTTCACCAACGAGCTGCGCGGCGACGACGAACTGCGCCTGGACTGCCTCGCCGGCTGGCACGACCACTTCCTCCTCCTCGTCGACGCGCTCGGCGGATACCCCGCCGACTGGTCGAAGTGGACCCCGGTCCGGTGGGCGGAGCTGCGCGAGGAGTACGAGGCGGCCGAACGCTGATACGGCGTCACGGCATCAGGGCCCCGAGGACGGCGGCAGGCACTTCGCGTCCGGCGGCGTGCGCTCCGGCCAGGCGATCGCCACGAACCGCTGACGGGCATCCTCCGGCGCCAGTTCCACCACCGGCACCGCCTTGTTGTACGGATTCCCGTGGTTGTCCAGGCAGATCCAGCCACTGGCCCCCGACACCCGCAGCGAACCCTTCACCCGCGGCCACTGCTCGCCCACGTCCCCGGTCTGCGGCAGCCGCTTGCCGTCCGGGGTCGCCTGCCGGATGCCGTGCACCGCCAGCGACATCGCGTCGTACGCGACGATGACCTGGCCGTCGGTCAGCTCCTGGTGACCGGTCGGGCCGATCGGCCCCACGGGCTCCTTCGCCACCGTGGCCAGCAGGTCCAGGAAGCTCCGGTAGTCCGCCGGGGAACCGCCCGTAGCCACCGCGCCCGCCGTGGACCAGGCGTCCGGGTGCGCCAGCGAGGCGTAGCGGACCGTCACCTTGCGGCGCAGCGCGCCCCGGTCGAGCTTCTTGTCGCTCCCGAGGTACGAACCCTCGTCGCCGGTCAGGATCGTGAACGGGCGGCTCTGGCAGCCACGGGCCCCGAGCGCGTTGATGAACTGCCGCAACTGGGTGTGGCGTCCGGCGAAGAACACCGTCTCCGCGTCCGTGTCACAGATGAGGTGGGTGATCTGCTGGAACGTATTGGCCGTGGTGCCCTCGTCGTTGGGATCCTTGCGCGAGGTGAACAGCTGCGGCTCGTACTGCGTGCCCTTCACCAGCGAGGTGAACGCCGCCCGCAGCGTGTCCGTGTAGTGGTCACCGGTACGGGTGTCCTGCACCAGCAGCGCCTTGTCCGCCCGCACCTTCCCGAAGTGCGCCAGCGCCCGCGCCTCGTCCCGGTTGGTCGGCGACACCCGCGCCAGACCGGGGAACGGGTCGCCGCCCGGGCCGTTGGCGATGTCGTCGGCGGTGATCGTCGTACCGACGACGGCGATGTGCGCGGCGGTCAGCTCCTTGACCGCCGACCTGATCTGCGTACTGCTGGTGGCGACCCCCGACACGGCCCGCAGATGGTCCGGGGCGCCGGTCATCTTCTTCAGCCGCTCCACCGTCGGCTGCCACAGCAGGTTGTTCTTCCCGCTGTTGGCGAGCACCAGCCGGATTTTCGGCACCTGGTCGTTCGACAGATGGTTGGCCCGGTACTGCTCGGCGAACGCGCCCTGCAGCTCGCGCTGCATCTTCGTCTGCATCGCCTCGTCCGTCGACGTCAGCGGCAGCAGCAGCGCGACCGTCGCGTACCGGCCGGGCTTCAGGGTGGCGTTCTCCCGGGCGATGGCCGCGGCCACCTCGGTCAGCTTCGGCCGCCCGAAGTCGTAGCCGTCGCCGGAGACACCTATGCACTCCTCGCTGCCCTGCGGTCGCTCGACGCCCTTCGCGCACGAGCGGTCCTCGGGGGCGGTGAGCCTGTTGATGCCGTACCAGCCGGAGGTGACGACCAGGGCGCCGACCACCACCGAGGTGATGACCTTCTGCCTGGCCGTGTACCAGACGCGATAGCGCAGCGGATTACGCATTCGAGCCACCGCCCTGCCCGCTTCCGTGCGTGCCCGGTCCGTTTGAGCCCGGTGAGCCCGGTGGCATGGACAGCGGCCGCCAGGCCCTGATGTCCCGCGGCCAGTGCGTCGCCGCGTCCCACAGCACGCTGTTGCCCGTCGGATGCCTGCCGGACAGTTGTCGCAGTTCGTGCGCCATCTTGTCGATCACCTCGTCGTCCGGCAGAGCCAGTGGATCGGACAGCAGCCATACGGCGTGCAGCAGCCGGCGCAGCTGCATCTGGAGCTCCACGGCCCGCTCGCCGAGCCCCGCGAGCCCCGTCTCCCCCTCCGCCGGCGAACCGCCCGTCTCCCGGCCGAGCGCCACCGCCCGCCGCGGATCGGGGCCGGTGGAACCGGGCATACGCGGAAACGGCGCCGAGGCGATGAACCGCAGCGAGCCGAGCCACGCCGTCACGTCCCCGTCGGTGAACCGCTCCCGCAGATGCGTCACACAGTCCCTCGTCCTGCCCAGCACCAGCTCCTGATGCAGCCGGTGCGGGACGCTCGGGCAGCGGCCCCCGGGCGCGTACGCCGTGCGCAGCGTCTCGTGGACCGCACGCCACACCGCGTAGTGCGGATGGTCGCCGTCCTGGAACCTCAGCCGGTGCAGCAGCAGCGCACGCAGCAGCGGATCGGCGACGAAGTACTCGGGACCGACCGGCCAGCCCTGCGCCCGCAGCACATCGCGCACCTGCAACGCCACATCGCCGTCCAGCGACCGGCCGCGCAGCCGGGCCGTGGCGAGCAGCCGCGCCGAGTCCTCGCCGTGCGCGGCGGCCAGCACACTCAGTACGTCGAGCTCCCGGTCCGGCAGCAGCTGTGCCAGCAGCTCGTCCGCGACCCGCACCGGCGCCCGGTCCTCACGCAGCTCCACCGTGCGGTCCAGCAGCGCCCCGGGCACGAGCGAACCCGCCGCCGACGCACCCGTCCGTGACGCCCCCGGCACCAGCGCCTCGCCCACCGCCTGGGCCAGCAGCGCCACCCCCAGCGGGCGCCCGCCCGTCAGCCGGTGCACCCCGCGCGCCAGCCCGGCCGGGGCGCGGCCCACCGGATCGTGCCGGTCGAACGCCGCCTGCACATGCGCCGGGCCCAGCGCGGTCAGCTCCACGGCCAGAATCCCGGACGTCACCTCGCAACCGCGCACCCAGTGCGAACCGTGCGCCACCTCAGGCAGCCGCCGGCGCACCGCATGGCTCAGCCCCTCGTGGTCACGGGCGCGCGAGGAGGCGAACACGGCGATCTGGTCCCGCACCCCGGAGGCCCGCTGCCGCAGCACCGGCTCGACCAGCTGCCGGCCCAGCACCGTGTGCGCGTTGTCCAGCAGCAGCACCGGACGGCCACGGCGGGCACCGCGCGCCAGACCCCCGTACGCCCGCACCAGATCCGCGACCAGCGCGAGCACCAGATGATCCTCGGCCCGGCGGCGCAGATCACCACCGCGCTCGAAATCGACGGCCAGCTGCCGCAGCCCGATCCTGCCGTTGCCGCCCGCGTGCGGATAACTCCCGTACCAGTCCGCCGAACGCCGCTGGAACCGGCTGAACGTCTCCTCCAGCACCGTCTCGACCGTGGCCTCCGCCACCATCCCGGCCAGCGGCACCACCGAGTCGAACGCGCTCGACGCCAGCTTCGACAGCACCTTGGTGACCCAGCCCGTCGCCGCGTCCCCCCGGGTGTCCACGGTCGCCAGCACCGGCCCGAGCGAATGCAGATCGCGTTGCGCCCGGGTCTCGTCCTCCCGCGTCCAGGAGATCGAGGCGACCGCCACCAGGCCGAGGCTCAGCCGGGGGAACTGCACCGGCCGCGCGGCATGCACCTTCGCCGTCAGCTGCGTGGCGAGCTCCGGCAGCGCTCCTGTGACCGGAGTCCAGCCGGGCCCCGGGTCCGCGGGCGGCACGACGGCCTCGCAGTCGACCAGGGCGACCGGGGTGATCTCCCGGTACAGATGGCGCAGTTGCTTGAGCACGGCCGTCTTGCCCATGCCGCGGCCGCCGGTCAGCACGGCGACCGGCGGATCGTCGCGGTGCTCGTAGGCGACCCGGGCGGAGCCGTACGGAGTGAGACCTGTCAGACGCGCCGCCAGTCCGTCGTTGCCGAAGATCGCCTCGCGCCCGTACAGCTCTCTCTCCACAGCACCCCCAGCGCCGATGCCCCACCCGAACTGTCACACCGTCAACACCAGGATATCGGCAGGGTGTTGGAGCAAGGTGTAGATTTTCGAACGATCGGGGCGGTGTGGCGGCGATTCTGAGGGGCGGCGGATCACTCGGCGCCGATGTCCTCGTTCCAGACGTCGGGGTGCTCCCGTACGAAGTCCCGCATCAGGGCGACGCATTCGGCATCGTCGAGCAGCACGATCTCCACCCCGTGCCGGGCCAGCCAGCCGTGCCCGCCGCAGAACGTCCGCGCCTCGCCGATCACCACCCGCGAGATCCCGAACTGCCGCACGAGGCCGGAGCAGTACCAGCACGGCGAGAGCGTGGTCACCATCGTCGTACCCCGGTACGAACGCTGCCGCCCGGCCGCCCGGAACGCCGCGGTCTCGGCATGCAGGGACGGGTCGCCGTCCTGGACACGGCGGTTGTGGCCGCGGCCGAGGAGGGTGCCGTCCGGCCCGTACAGCGCGGCGCCGATGGGAATGCCGCCCTCGGCGAGCCCGGCACGGGCCTCGTCGAGGGCGGTGGCCAGCATGGCCTGGTCGTTCATGCGCGTGCACTCCTGGTCGCCGTCGCCGGGGACGCTGCCCCGGACCCCCGCTCCTCAGTCGGTGGAGGGGCTCGCGTTCCCGCCGCTCTCGCGGCGCTTGAGCTCCTCCTCGCGGCGGCGCAGATCCGCCTCCCAGTCCTTGAGGAGCGACTCGTCCTTCTTGTTCTCGTCCTTCAACGCCTTCAGGAACTCCGGATTGTCGTCCGGGGCCACCCACTGCGAACGGTGATTGCGGTGCCATTCGGACGGCGTACGGCCCCCGGCGGGCACCGTGCGCATCTTGCCCGCGGCGAGCCAGACGATCGGGCCGACGATCCAGAACAGCAGGATGATGAAGACCCAGGCGATCTTCGGCAGGTGCTTGGCCTCGTCCTCGGGAGTGTTCAGGCAGTCGATGAACGCGTAGATCGTCAGCGCCAGAGGCAGGAGATAGATCAGGGCCCGGAACATGTTGGAAAGGTCCCCCTGCGGAGAGATGGCGGGGCTTGTCCCGCCCCGGTGACGGGCCCAGAGTAGCCGGTGGCCGATACTGGTCGGCATGGCTTACGACGATCTTCGTTCCCTTCTCCGGGCTCTGGAGCGCGAGGGCGAGCTCAAGCGCATCAAGGTCGAGGTCGACCCCTACCTGGAGGTCGGCGAGATCGTCGACCGGGTGAACAAGGCGGGCGGGCCCGCGTTGCTGTTCGAGAACGTCAAGGGGGCGTCCATGCCCCTGGCCATGAATGTGTTCGGGACCGACCGGCGGCTGCTGAAGGCGCTCGGGCTGAAGTCGTACACCGACATCAGTGACAAGATCGGCGGCCTCCTCAAGCCGGAGCTGCCGCACGGCTTCGTCGGCGTGCGCGAGGCGTTCGGCAAGCTCGGCTCGATGGTGCACGTGCCGCCGAAGAAGGTGAAGTCGGACAACGCCCCCGTGCAGGAGGTCGTCCTCACCGGCGACGACGTGGACCTGGATCAGCTGCCCGCGCTCTTCACCTGGCCCGAGGACGGCGGTTCCTTCTTCAACCTGGGGCTCACCCACACCAAGCACCCGGAGACCGGCGTACGGAACCTGGGGCTCTACCGGCTCCAGCGCCACGACCGGCGGACCATCGGGATGCACTGGCAGATCCACAAGGACAGCCGCAACCACTACCAGGTGGCCGCCAAGCGCGGGGAGCGGCTGCCGGTCGCCATCGCATTCGGGGCGCCGCCCGCGGTGACGTACGCGTCCACCGCGCCGCTGCCGGGGGACATCGACGAGTACCTGTTCGCCGGGTTCATCCAGGGCAGGCGGATCGAGATGGTCGACTGCAAGACCGTGCCGCTGCAGGTCCCGGCGCAGGCCGAGGTCGTCATCGAGGGGTGGCTGGAGCCCGGGAAGATGCTTCCCGAGGGGCCGTTCGGGGATCACACCGGCTTCTACACGCCGCAGGAGCCCTTCCCCGCGCTCACCATCGACTGCGTGACCATGCGGAAGCGTCCGCTGCTCCAGTCGATCGTGGTGGGCCGGCCGCCGACCGAGGACGGGCCGCTGGGGCGGGCCACGGAACGGTTCTTCCTGCCGCTCCTCAAGATCATCGTGCCGGACATCGTGGACTACCACCTGCCGGAGGCGGGCGGCTTCCACAACTGCGCGATCGTCTCGATCGACAAGAAGTACCCGAAGCACGCCCAGAAGGTGATGAGCGCCGTCTGGGGGGCGCACATGATGTCGCTGACCAAGCTGATCGTGGTCGTGGACTCCGACTGTGACGTCCATGATCTGCACGAGGTGGCCTGGCGGGCGCTCGGCAATACGGACTACGCGCGGGATCTGACGGTCACCGAGGGGCCTGTCGATCATCTTGATCATGCCTCCTACCAGCAGTTCTGGGGTGGCAAGGCGGGGATCGACGCGACGAGGAAGTGGCCCGAGGAGGGGTACACCAGGGACGGGGGCTGGCCGGAGATGGTCGAGTCCGACCCTCAGACGGCGGCGAAGGTCGACCGACGGTGGAAGGAATACGGACTGTGAGCGCCGCCGAGGCAGCAGCACTGGGGTCGGGGCCCGTACACCCCAGCAGCAGGGTCAGGGCGTTTCTGCGGCTCGTGATGATCGAGCACTCGGTCTTCGCGCTGCCCTTCGCCTATATCGCCGCCCTGACCGCGATGTTCCGGGCGGACGGGTCGATCCACTGGGTCACGCTGCTGCTGGTCACCGTCGCGATGGTCGGGCTGCGGACGTTCGCGATGGCCGCGAACCGGATCATCGACCGGGAGATCGACGCCCGTAATCCGCGTACCGCCACGCGCGAGCTGGTGACGGGGGCGGTGTCCGTGAAGTCGGCGTGGACGGGGGCGCTCGTCGCCGTCGTCGTCTTCCTCGGTGCCGCCGCCCTGCTGAACCCGCTCTGTCTGGCGCTCGCGCCGGTGGCCGTCGTGCCGATGGTGGTCTATCCGTACGGGAAGCGGTTCACCCACTACCCGCACGCCATCCTGGGGATCGCGCAGGCCATGGGGCCGGTCGGGGCCTGGCTCGCGGTGACCGGGAGCTGGTCGTGGGACGCGGTGATCCTCGGTCTCGCGGTCGGGATCTGGATCGGCGGCTTCGACCTGATCTTCGCCTGCCAGGACGTCCAGGCGGACCGGGCGCACGGGGTGCTGTCGGTGCCGGCCCGGTTCGGGATTCCGGCCGCGCTGTGGGGCGCGCGGGTCTGCCACGCGGTGACGACCGGGCTGCTGGTCTGGTTCGGTCTTGCCACGGAGGCGGGGCTCTTCTACTGGATCGGCATGGTGATCGTCGCCGTGGCGTTCGTGTACGAGCACCGGGTGGTGCGGCCGCACGATCTGTCCCGGCTGAACCGGGCGTTCTTCTCGGTCAACGGGTTCATCGGGATAGCGCTGTTCGCGTGCGCGCTGCTGGATCTGCTGGTGCGTGGCCTGACGGTGTAGCGGCCCGACGGTGCGGGGGTGAGCCTGACGGCGGACCCGAACTCCTGACGCGTCGCCGCCCTTGGGTGCCGGATAGGCTCGGGTGTGTGGATTCCGGGACTTCAGTGAGTCAGCGCCAGCGGCAGCCTTGGATTGTCGGGGTTTCCGGTGCTTCGGGCACACCATTCGCCGCTGCCGTGCTGCGCGGTCTGCTGGCCGCGGGGGAGAGCGTCGATCTGGTGGTGAGCCGGGCGTCGCGGCTGACGCTGCTGGACGAGACCGGGATCGCGTTCCGCGACGCGCACTGGCAGGAGGATCTGCGCAGCTGGCTGGCGCGCGGGGCGGACGGGAAGCCGGACACCTTCGAGGTGGGTGCCGCGGATGTGGAGGGCGTACGGCACTGGGCGGCGGGGGATCTCGCCGCGGGGCCGTCCTCGGGGTCGTACCCGGCGAAGGGGATGCTGATCGTCCCGGCCTCGACGGCGTGCGTGGCGGGGGTGGCGCTCGGGCTCTCGAAGGATCTGCTCCAGCGGGCCGCGAGCGTGACGCTCAAGGAGCGGCGGAAGCTGGTCGTCGTGGTGCGGGAGACTCCGCTGAGCGGGCAGACGCTGAGGCATCTGGTGAGCCTGGACGAGGCGGGCGCCGTCGTGCTGCCCGCCTCTCCGGCGTTCTACGCGGGGGCGACGCACATCCAGGATCTGGTGGACTTCGTCGCGGGGCGGGTGCTGGATGCGGCGGGGGTGCCGCACGGCCTGTACCGCCGTTGGGAGGGAGAGCTCGGTGGCGGCTCTCGCGGCTCCGGAGACTGAGCCTGTGGTCAGCGCTTCTTCTTGGCGCGCGGGTTGCGGGTGCGGTCGACCCGGAGCGCGGCGGCGGGCTGGTGGGCACGCGAGCGGTTGGCCAGGTCCTGCAGCTCGCGCATCCGGGCGTAGGCCATCTCGATCGTGTACACGGTGTTCTCACTCCTGAGGATTCTGAAGATTCGAAAGCATTTTTTGGATGCTCGGGAAGATTTGCAGGCGGTAAAGCCTGCGTGCCTTAGATTCTACACATAAGCTCGCGATACTGCTGAACAATGGAAGGTTTCAGTCACATGGACGCGGTGGACAGGCAGCTCATCCAGGCCCTCAGGGAGAACGGCAGGGCCTCGTACGCCGAGCTGGGGCGGCTCGTCGGGCTCTCCGGGCCCAGCGTCACCGACCGCATCAACCGGCTGGAAACCGCCGGTGTCATCACCGGCTACCGCGCCACCGTCAACGCCGCGTCCCTGGGGCTCGGAGTCACGGCCCTGATCGGCATCTCGCTCTCGGACGCGGCCGACCACGAGGACGTGGCGCGCCGGCTGAAGGACCTCGCGGAGATCGAGGACGCCTGGTTCATCGCGGGCGACGACTCGTACATGCTCAAGGTCCGGGTCGGTGACGTGGACGGTCTGGAGAAGACCATCCGCCGGCTCAGCGGTACGAAGGGCGTCTCGCGCACCCGTACCACGATCGTGCTCTCCACCAAGTGGGAGAACCGGGTCGGGGAACTCCCCGAGGAGGCGTAGGCGTAACGTGGTGGGGCCCCCGGGGGACCGGGGGTTTCGCCCGGTATCACCTGTCACCGGGGAACGCACAGCACGTCGACAACTGGGAGGCAGCCGCATGGACGTTGGGCTCAAGCGCGAGCTGGAGGAGAAGGTCCGCGCAGGGGAGCGGCTGACCCGCGAGGACGGCATCGCCCTCTACGAGTCGGACGACCTGGCCTGGCTCGGCGGCCTTGCGCACGAGGTGCGTATGCGCAAGAACGGCGACGTCGTGCACTTCAACGTCAACCGGCACCTCAACATGACGAACGTGTGCACCGCGTCGTGCGCGTACTGCTCGTTCCAGCGCAAGCCGGGCGAGAAGGACGCGTACACCATGCGCATCGAGGAGGCTGTCCGTCTCGCCAAGGCGATGGAGGGCGAGAACCTCACCGAGCTGCACATCGTCAACGGGCTCCACCCCACCCTCCCGTGGCGCTACTACCCGCGCTCCCTCAGCGCGCTCAAGGAAGCCCTTCCGCAGGTCTCCCTCAAGGCGTTCACCGCCACCGAGATCCACCACTTCGAGACCATCTCCGGGCTCTCCGCCTCCGAGATCCTCGACGAGCTGATCGAGGCCGGTCTGGAGTCGCTGACCGGCGGCGGCGCGGAGATCTTCGACTGGGAGGTCCGCCGGCACATCGTGGACCACAACACCCACTGGGAGGACTGGTCGCGCATCCACCGCCTCGCGCACGAGAAGGGGCTCAAGACCCCGGCGACGATGCTGTACGGGCACATCGAGGAGCCGCGTCACCGCGTCGACCACGTGCTGAGGCTGCGTGAGCTGCAGGACGAGACCGGCGGCTTCCAGGTCTTCATCCCGCTGCGCTACCAGCACGACTTCGTGGACATGAAGGACGGCAAGGTCCGCAACAAGCTCCAGGCGCGGACGACGATGGCGACCGGCGCCGAGGCGCTGAAGACCTTCGCGGTCTCGCGGCTCCTCTTCGACAACGTCCCGCACGTCAAGGTCTTCTGGGTGATGCACGGGGTGCAGACCGCCCAGCTCGCGCTGCAGCACGGCGCGGACGACATGGACGGCTCGGTCGTCGAGTACAAGATCACGCACGACGCGGACAACTACGGCACGCCGAACAAGCTCGGCCGCGAGGATCTGCTCGACCTGATCCGGGACGCGGGCTTCCGGCCCGTCGAGCGCAACACCCGGTACGAGATCATCCGCGAGTACCCGGGCCCGGACGCCGGGCGGCGCGAGTCGCCGCAGCCGATGCGCGTCTGACGCCGTTTCGCGTCGCCAGCACTTTCCGTACGAGAGCCCCGGCCGCCCGCCGGGGCTTTCTCGCTTGCTGGACAGGGCTTGAGGCGAAGGATCGGTAATAGTTAATCTGCGGCTATGGCACTTACTTTTGAGCTGGATCCCAAGTTCGACCGGACCCTGCGGGACGGCATCGCCGAGCTGTGGACCGAGGTCTCCAACGCGGGCGGCGCGGTCGGCTTCGTACCGCCCGTTACGCCCGACGACGTCCGGCCCGAGCTGGTCAAGCACCTCGTCGCCATGGCCGAGGGGCGCACCCGGCTGCTGGTCGGCCACGACGAGGAGGGCGCCGTCGCGGCCACGGCCTTCCTGGCCCTCAACTCGCACCGGCTGATGAGCCACTGGCTCTGGCTCTACACGGTGATGGTCCACCCCCGCCACCAGGGCAAGGGGTACGGGCGCGATCTGATGGACGCCGCGGCGCAGGCCGCCCGCGGCATCGAGGGGATAGAGGCGATCCGGCTCACCTGCCGCGGCGGCACCGGCGTCGACCGCTTCTACACCTCGTGCGGGTACAAGGAGGTCGGGCGGGTGCCCGACGCGATCCGGGTGGCGGACGGGGACGACCGCGACGACATCATCATGCTGCTGCCGCTCGGCTGAGGGCCCTTGCCGGGCATCGTCTCCGGTGCGGTCCGCGAAGTTGACGCAGCCCTGCGAAGTGATCGATTCCGGGGCATGCTTCACTGGTCGGGCACGATCGCAGGACTGTCATACGCAGAGAGAGAGGCCGCCCGTGTCCGCTGCCAAGCCGAGCGCGACGATCCGGTACACCGCGATGCGCCTCAGCATCTTCGTCGGCTGCTTCGTCGTCGCGGCCGTGGCCGTCCACTTCGGTCTGCTGCCCTCGGGTGTGGGCGGCTCCAACATCGTCTGGGTGATCCTGCTCGCGCTGGTCCTGTCCGCGCCGCTCAGCTATGTGCTGCTGCGCAAGCAGCGCGACGAGATGTCCGAGCAGATCGTGTCCACGGTCGACCGCACCAAGGCGCGGCTCGAAGCGAACCGGACCCGCGAGGACCACGCCACCCAGTGACGGCCCGGTGAGGGCTACGTAAGGGCTACGTAAGGTTCCTCACACCCCACACGGTTGCTGTATGAAACCCCGGCACCGGAGCGAGCGCTCCTGTGCTGGGGTTTTGTCGTTCCCGCACGCGATGCCACCCAAAGAAGAGCTTTGAGGTTCTCAAAGTTCAGGTGTTAACGTGTTCGACATGAAGACAGCTGTGCGCCATCGATTCCCCGCGAGCGTCCCGCTCGTGGAGCGCCTGCATGTCGATCTATGCCGCTGTATGTCCGCGGTCTGTTGCCGCAACGTCTGAACCGGCACCATGCAGCGGCGCCGCCCCCTGACGCGGGCGCCGCACCCCCGTCTCCCCGCACGGTGTTCCCGTGCGCCCCGATGCGTCACATCTGGAGTGTGCCCGTGTCCGCGAATCCCGCGTCCGCCGCCGCGACCGACAGCCCGTCCGGCTCCGGCTCCGGTTTCCGAATACCCAGGATCCCGTTCTGGGCCCAGATCGTCGCCGGTCTCGTCCTCGGTGTCGTCCTCGGGTGGCTTGCCCGTACGTACGACATCGACTGGCTCTACACCACGCTCGACAAGGTCGGCCACATCTTCGTCCAGCTGCTGAAGCTGGCCGTCGCGCCGCTCGTCTTCTTCGCGATCCTGGTGTCCATCACCAACCTGCGCAAGGTCAACAACGCCGCCCGGCTGGCCACCCGCACCCTGCTCTGGTTCATGATCACCTCGCTGATCGCGGTCGCCATCGGCCTAGCGATCGGGCTGGTCACCAACCCGGGCTCCGGAACGGGACTGACCCCGAAGGACGGCAAGCTGCCGGAGCACGCGGGCTCCTGGCTCGACTTCCTCACCGGCATCATCCCGGACAACGTGATCACTCCGTTCACCGAGCTGAACGTCCTCCAGATCGTCTTCATGGCCGCCGTCGCCGGTATCGCCGCCCTCCAACTCGGCGAGAAGGCACAGCCGATCCTCACCCTCAGCGAGTCCGTCCTGGAGCTCCTCCAGAAGGCCCTGTGGTGGGTCATCCGCCTCGCCCCCCTCGGCACCGTGGGCCTCATCGGCTACGCGATCGCCGACTACGGCTGGGACCTGATCGGCAAGTACGCGACGTTCACCGCCGACGTCTACATCGGCTGCGCCCTGGTGCTGTTCGGTGTGTACCCGCTGCTGCTCGCCACCGTCGCCAAGCTCAGCCCGCTGCAGTTCTTCAAGGGCGCCTGGCCGGCGATCCAGCTGGCCTTCGTCTCGCGCTCCTCGGTCGGCACGATGCCGGTCACCCAGAAGGTCACCGAGCGCCTCGGCGTCCCGAAGGAGTACGCCTCCTTCTCGGTCCCGTTCGGCGCCACCACCAAGATGGACGGCTGCGCCGCGATCTACCCGGCGCTGGCGGCGATCTTCATCGCGCAGATCTTCGACGTCCAGCTGGGTGTCGGTGACTACATCCTCATCGCGTTCGTCTCGGTGATCGGTTCCGCGGCCACCGCCGGTCTCACCGGTGCGACGGTCATGCTGACCCTCACGCTGTCGACGCTGGGCCTCCCGCTGGAGGGCGTGGGTCTGCTCATGGCCATCGACCCGATCCTGGACATGATGCGCACGGCCACCAACGTGGCCGGCCAGGCGCTGGTCCCGGTGATCGTCTCGGCCCGCGAGAAGATCCTCGACCTCGACGCGTACAACTCGGCCTCGTCCTCCCCGGTCGACGACGCCGAGGTGGGCGACGCGGAGCCGCAGCGCGTGCCGGTCCCCGCGTAACCGCGAAGAACAAGCAGGCAGCCGGTGGGCTCCACCTCCACTCCGGAGGGGGAGCCCACCGGCTGTTTGTGCCAGGGCAGTGCTTTCGGCCAGGTGCGTGGGACGGGATGCCGGGTGTGCGGTGATGTGACCCCGCCCGGCTTACTGGTATAGGCCACATCTGCATGGTCCAGACCATTGACTTGCGCTCCTGTCGCCTTCTAGCGTTGCCGTTGCCCGCGACCGGCGCCACGGGGGGAACCGGAAGGCGCAACTCCCGCCCCTGCCCGCGTACTTGACGGTCCGTCGGCACAGTCCTCGGTGCTGCCCGCTGTCCTCGGCGGTGTCCGCATCCGAGTCGGCACACAGGGAGTACGGCACATGATCGGTACGACCGGGTCGGGCGCTGACGGCGTGGGGCGGCTGCTCACTCATGGGCAGGAACGGCTCTGGTTCCTGGACCAGTTGGACCCCGGGGACGCCTCGTACAACATCCCGCTCGTGTTCCGGCTGACCGGGGCGCTGTCGGTCGGGGCCCTGCGTGCCGCGTTCGATGGGACCGTGGCCCGGCACGAGGCGCTGCGCACCCGGTTCCCCGCCACGGACGGGCGGCCGGTCGCCGTCGTCGGGCCGCCCGCGCCGGTGGGGATCGAGAGCATCGACGTACGCGAACGGCCGGAGACCTCGGCGCGGTTGCTGGCCGCGCGGACCAACGCCGGGTTCGACCTCGCCCAGGGGCCGCTGCTCCGGGTGACGCTGCTGCGTACGGCGGACGACGAGCACCTCCTGTGCCTGGTGCTCCACCACATCGTCGCCGACGGCTGGTCGCTCAACCTGCTGCGTGACGAGCTCGCCACCCGTTACGCCGCCCATCTGGAGGGCCGCCCCGCCGACCTCCCGCCCGTTCTCCCGTACACCGCGTACGCCGCCCGGGAACGGGAGTCGGCGCAGGGGCCCGAGGCGGACGAGGCGCTGGGCTACTGGCGCGACCGGCTCGCGGGTGCTCCGGTGCTCGAACTGCGGCCCAGCGTGGAGACACCGCCCGGTGAGGCAGGCGGGCGGGGCGCTTTCCACACCCGGCGGATGGCGGGTGCGGCGGCCGGGGTGGAGGAGCTGGCGAGGGAGCGGCGGTGCACGCCCTTCATGGTGGTCCTTGCCGCGTACCAGTCGCTGCTGCACCGCTGGACGGGTCAGGACGACTTCTGCGTGGGGGTGCCCGCGGCGGGCCGGGGCGAGCCCGAACTCGAGGAGCTGGTCGGGTACTTCTCCACCACCCTGGTGCTCCGTGCCGAACTGGAGGGCGGTCCCTCCTTCGGTGAGCTGCTGCGGCGGGTCCGCAGAACGGCGATGGCCGCGATCAGCCACGACCGGGTGCCCTTCGAGCGGCTCATCGACGAGCTGGGGATCGAGCGCCGGCTGGGCAGCAGCCCGCTGTTCCAGACCCTGCTCACCGTGCACACCCAGGACGAGGGCGGCGAGGGCGGGCGTTTTTCCTTCGCCGGTCTGCGGTGCGAGGACGTCGACGGCGGCCACGCGGCCAGCAAGTTCGAGCTGATGCTGGACATCCGGCGCGAGGGCGCCGACCTGATCGCGGTCTTCGGCTACCGCACCGATCTGTTCGACGCCGACTGGGCGGACCGGCTGGCCCGGCACTTCGAGACCCTGCTGCGCGGGGCGCTGGCCGCCCCGGACACGCCCGTACCGGAGCTGCCGATGCTGTCGGCCGCCGAGCGGGACGAACTGCTCGCGCTGGGCACGGGTGCGCCGGGTGATGCCGTCGAGACCGTGCCGGCCGAACTGGCGCGCACCGTCGAGGAACACGGCACGGCGGTCGCGGTGCGCGGGCCCGGCGGCGAGGTGTCGCACCGGGATCTGTGGGACGCGGCCGGGGCGCTCGCGGTGCGGCTGCGGGCGGCGGGGGTGCGCCGCGGTGACGTGGTCGGCGTCTGTCTGCCGCGTGGCGCGGCCGCCATCACGGCCATGCTGGGGGCCTGGCGGGCGGGGGCGGCCTATCTGCCGCTCGACCTCGGCTATCCGCGCCCCCGGCTGGAGTTCATGGTCGCCGACACCGGTGTACGGGTCGTGGTGGCGGAGGCGGGCGAGGCCACGGGGCTGTCCTGGCCCGACCTGGGCATCACCGTGATCCCGTCCGGTGGCGACGCTCCCGCCGAGGCGCCCGACCTCGACTGGCAGGCCGGGCCCGACGACGCGGCCTACATCATCCACACCTCCGGCTCCACCGGTACGCCCAAGGGCGTCGTCGTACCGCACCGGGCCCTGGCCGCGCGGGTCGTCTGGATGCGCCGGGAGTACGGGATCACCGCCGATGACCGGGTGCTCCAGTTCGCCTCGCTCAGCTTCGACACCCACGCGGAAGAGGTCTTTCCGGCGCTCACCGCCGGGGCCCGCCTGGAGATCGGGGAGGCCGGTGCGATGCCGGGCCGCCCCGAGGAGTGGCACGGTGAGGGGCCGACGGTCCTCGATCTGCCCACCCCGTACTGGCACCGGCTGGTCGACGACATCGACGCCGTCGCCTGGCCGACCGGACTCCGTCTGCTGATCCTCGGCGCGGACCAGGTGCAGCCGGGCGCGGTCGCCGCGTGGCGCGCACGCTTCGGCGACGCGGTGCGGGTCGTCAACTCCTACGGCCCGACCGAGACCACCGTGATCGCCACCGCCACGGAGCTGGGCGAGGCCGACACGGCGCGGCGTCCGGCCATCGGGCAGCCGCTGAGCGGCACCACGGTGACCGTGTGCGATGTGCACGGCCGGCTGCTGCCGTACGGAGCCGTCGGCGAACTGCTGGTCGGCGGCGCCGGGGTGACGTACGGATACGGCGGAAGGCCCGGGGCCACGGCGCGTGCGTACGTACCCGATCCGTACGGTCCGCCCGGCGCGCGCCGCTACCGCACCGGCGATCTGGCGCGTTGGCGGTCCGACGGGCAACTGGAGTTCCTGGGCAGGCTCGACGCACAGATCAAGGTGCGCGGATACCGGGTGGAGCCCGGTGAGGTGGAGGCCGCCCTGCTGGGCCTGCCGGGGGTCGGGCAGTCTGCGGTGGTCGTACGCGACGAGGCGCTGGTCGGGTACGTGGTCGCCGCTCCGGGTGCGGACGGACCGCCCTCACCGGCCGGGCTGAGGGCCGCGCTCGCCGCCGCCCTTCCCGCCCACCTGGTACCGAACTCGCTCGTCGTCCTGGACGCGCTGCCCCTCACCCCGAACGGCAAGCTGGACCGTTGCGCCCTGCCCGCCCCCGAACAGCGGCCGGACCTCGGTCCCGGCTATGTGGCGCCACGCACCGACGCGGAGGAGCTGGTCGCCGCCGCCTGGGCCGAGGTGCTCGGCCTGGACCGGGTCGGGGCACTGGACGACTTCTTCGACCTGGGCGGGCACTCGCTGCTCGCCACCCGGGTCGTCGCCCGCATCAGAGCGGCGGCGGGCCTCACCGTGCCGTTGCGCGTCCTGTTCGTCCACCGCACCGCGGAAACGTTCGCCGTCGCGGTGGAGGACCTGCTGCTGGCGGAGATCGAGGCCATGTCCGAAGAGGACGCCGAGGAGCTTCTCGCGGCCGGCGACAGCCCGGAGAGAAACGGAATGACGACGTCATGAGCAGCACCGAGACGAGACCACAAGCGCGGGCCAGCGGGGCCCGTGAGCTGTCCGAGGCCAAGCGGGCCCTGCTCGCCCAGCGGCTGCGTGGTCGCGGGCGGCCCGGGCGGGCCGTGCCACGGCGGGCCGTGGGCGCCGTGGCGCCCCTCTCGTTCGCGCAGGAACGGCTCTGGTTCATGGAGCAGTTCGCCCCCGGCACCGCCGCGTACAACATCCCCGTCGCCCGCCGGCTGCGCGGCGCCCTGGACCGGCCCGCCCTGCAGCGGGCGCTGGATGCCGTGATCGCCCGCCACGAGACCCTGCGCTCGCGCTACCCGGTCACCGGCGACGGCCGCCCCGTTCTGGAGATCGCCGAGCCCGCGCCGTTCGCCCTGCGCACCGCCGACGCGGAGAGTGAGGAGCACGTGGCACGGCTGGTGGACGAGTTGGCCGCCCGGCCCTTCGACCTGGTCACGGGGCCACTGATCAACGGCCTGCTGGTCCGCCTGGCCGACGACGACCACGTACTGCTCCTCGTCGTGCACCACAGCGTCAGCGACGGCTGGTCCAGCGAGGTACTGGTCTCCGAGATCCTGCGCGGATACGCCGCGCATGCCGCCCGCGCCACGGGCGACGGCGCCGACCCGCTCCCCGAACTGCCGGTCCAGTACGGAGACTTCGCGCTCTGGCAGCGTGACCGGCTCAGCGGTGACCGGCTGGCCGCCGAGGTGGCGTACTGGGAACGCGAACTGGCCGGCGTACAGCCCCTGGAACTCCCTCTGGCCCGCCCCCGCCCCGAACAGCAGACCTTCGACGGCGCCGGGTACGGCTTCGACATCGACAGGGCGCTGCTGGACCGGCTGACCGAGCTGGGCCGGGAGCACGGTGCGACCGTGCACATGGTGCTGCTCGCCGCTTTCCAGCTGCTGCTCTCGCGGTTCAGCGGGCAGCGGGACTTCGCCGTCGGGTCGCCCGTCGCGGGGCGCGGCGAACCCGAACTCGAAGGCCTGATCGGGATGTTCGTCAACGTCCTGGCCCTGCGCGCGCGGCTGGACGGCGATCCTTCGTTCACCGAGCTGCTGGCCCGCACCCGGGAGACCTGCCTGGAGGCGTACGCGCACCAGGAGCTGCCGTTCGCGCAGCTGGTCTCCGAGCTGAGGGTGGAGCGCGACGTATCGCGTTCTCCGGTGTTCCAGGCGGTGCTCGCGATCCAGAACTACGTGGCGCAGAGCGCCGTGCAGGACGCCCGACTGGCCCTGGAGGCCGAGCCGTTCGGGCTGCGGGCCGCCGGGACCAGATTCGATGTCGAACTCTTCCTGATGGAGGAGCCCGGCGGGCTCCGGGGCGCCTTCAACTACAACACCGACCTGTTCGACGAGGCGGACATCGCCGCCTTCGCCGACCACCTCGGCCGGCTGCTGCACGCCGTCGCGGACCGACCGGACGCGCCCGTCTCCCGGCTGGACGGCCTCGACCCCGTCGAGCGGCACCGGGTGCTCGACGAGTGGAACGACACCGTCGTGGACGTTCCCGACGGCGCGACGCTGACCGGCCTCATCGACCAGCAGATGACCCGCACCCCCGACGCGGTCGCCGTCGACTTCGAGGGCACCACACTCACGTACCGCGAACTGGACGAGGCCGCCGACCGCATCGCCCGCCGCCTGCACGCCGAGGGCGTGGGCCCCGGCGGACTGGTCGCGGTCAGCGCGGACCGCTCGCCGGAGCTGATCGCCGGACTGCTCGGGGTGCTGCGGACCGGTGCCGGATACACACCGCTGGACCCGGAGTACCCGGCGGAGCGGCTGGCCTTCATGCTCGCGGACAGCGCCGCCGGCATCCTGCTCACTCAGCGCCGTCTGCCCGTCCCGGAGGAGTGCACGGCACGCGTCCTGCTGCTGGACGATCCACAGGAGTGGGACGGGGAGGGGGACAGCGGGGGCGCTTCGCTGCCCGGTCCGGGCGCCGACGACATCGCGTACATGATCTACACCTCGGGTTCGACCGGGCGCCCCAAGGGCGTGCCCAACACCCACCGCGCCATCGTCAACCGGCTGCTGTGGATGCGGCGCACCTACGGCGTCGGCCCCGACGACTCCGTACTCCACAAGACCCCGACCGGCTTCGACGTATCGGTGTGGGAGCTGTTCCTGCCCCTGCTGGCCGGGGCCAGGCTGGTCGTCGCGAAGCCCGGCGGGCACAAGGACGCCGCGCATCTGCGGGACACCATCGCCGGGCGGGGCGTCACCGTCGCGCACTTCGTGCCGTCGATGCTCGACATGTTCCTCGCCGAGGACGACATCGAACGCTGCACCGGACTGCGCCGCGTCGTGTGCAGCGGCGAGGAACTGCCGCCGCACACCGCCCGCGCGTTCAACGCCCGGCTGCCGCACTGCGCGCTCGCCAACCTGTACGGGCCGACCGAGGCAGCCGTCGACGTCAGCAGCTGGGAGTGCGCCGGGCAGCCGGAGACCGTACCGATCGGCGCACCCGTCGACAACACCCGGCTGTACGTCCTGGACGCGGACCTGCGCCCCGCCCCCGTCGGCACTCCCGGCGAACTCCACATCGGCGGCGTCCAGGTCTCGCCCGGCTACCACCGCAGGCCCGGACTGACCGCCGCACGCTACGTCCCCGACCCGTACGGCCCCCCGGGCTCCCGGCTCTACCGCACCGGTGACCTGGCGCGTTGGCGGTCCGACGGGCAGCTGGAACACCTGGGCCGGATCGACCAGCAGGTGAAGATCCGGGGGCTGCGCATCGAGCCCGGCGAGATCGAGGCGGCACTGCGCGCCGAACCGTCCGTCGCCGCGGCGGCCGTCGTCGTACGCGAGGACAGCCCGGGCGACAAGCGCCTGGTGGCGTATCTGGTGATGGCGGACCCCGAAGGCGGTGCGTCCCCGGGGTCCGGACCGGCCGCGCCCGACGCCGACGAGCCCGATGTGGCCGCGCTGCGTACCGCTCTGCGGCGCACGCTCCCCGACTACATGGTCCCGAGCGCGTTCGTCGCCCTGCCCGCCCTCCCGCTCTCCCCGAACGGCAAGCTCGACCGGCGCGCCCTGCCCGCACCACAGGCGCGCCGGGCGACCGGCGGCGCCCTCGCCGTCCCGGAGACGAAGACCGAGCGAGTTCTCGCGGCCATCTGGTCCGAGGTGCTCAAGCTGCCCGAAGTCGGTGTCGACGACGACTTCTTCGACCTCGGCGGACACTCGCTCCTCGCCACCCAGGTCGTCGCCCGCGCCCGAAGACGGCTGCCGGAGGCCGGGGCCCGGCCGGTCAGCGTGATGGACCTGTTCACCTGCCGTACCGTCCGCGAACTCGCCGCGCTGGCCGACCTCGACGAGTCCGAGCGCGGTCCCAGCCGGCTGCTGCACCGGCTCACCGGGCCCGCCGACGCCGCCGCGCGGGTGCTGTCGCTGGTCTGCGTACCGTTCGGTGGCGGCAGCGCGGTGGTCTACCAGCCGGTCGCCGACGAACTGCCCGCCGGATACGACCTGTGGTCGGTGGCCATCCCCGGCCATGACGTGGGCGTCACCGAGGAGCATCTGCCGTTCGAGGAACTGGTCGCGGGAATAGCCGAGGAGATACGGGAACGGGTCGAAGGGCCCCTCGTCCTGTACGGGCACTGCGGCGTCGGCAGCGCGCTGACCGTCGCCGTCGCCCGGCTCCTCGAAGGCTCGGGGCGGGAGCTGGAGGCCGTCTACATCGGGGCGCAGTTCCCGTTCGCCAGGCCGCGCAGCAGGCTGCTGGGCCTGCTGAGCCGTATCTCCGCGCTCGAACCCCTGCTGGGCGACCGGGTGTACGTCAACTGGCTGCGGTCCATGGGCGCCGAGGTGGGTGAACTGGACGACACCCAGATGCGGTTCATCATCGGCAACATGCGCCGCGACTCGAAGGCGGCGGAGGAGTACTTCACCAAGGTGCTCGCCGAGGTGGACGCGGGCGGCGAACGGCTGCGGGCCCCGGTCGTCTCGGTCATCGGCAACCGCGACCCGGCGACCGACTTCCACGAGGAGCGGTACCGCGAGTGGCAGATGCTCGCTGAGCGGTCCGCGCTGGTGGTGCTGGACGAGGGCGGTCACTTCTTCCTCAAGTACCGGGCGAAGGAGCTCGCCGAGATCGTCACCCGCACCCACCCGGCCGTGCTCGCGGGCACGACGGCCGAGGAACTGCCGCCGCAGTCGGACGACGGACCGTGGTGGTTCCACGGAGTCAGCGGCGGCGAACACCGGCCCGTGGCCCAGGACGGCAAGGACGGCAGGGACGGCAGGGACGGCAGGGACGGTGACGAGGTGCCGGACAGCGCCGGTCCGGCTCCCGACATGCGCCGCTTCCTGCTGGTCGCCTTCGGCCAGCTGCTCTCCATCACGGGCTCCGCGCTCACCGAGTTCGCCCTGCCGGTGTGGATCTATCTGCAGACCGGTTCCATGGGCAGATACGCCCTGTACGCCGTCATCGGCATGCTGCCCGGCATTCTCGTCGGGCCGCTGGCCGGAGCGGTCGTCGACCGTCTCGACCGGCGCCGCGTGATGCTCATCAGCGACATCGCGGCCGGTGGTACGCAGGCCGCGCTGCTCTCGCTCCTGCTGTCCGGGCACCTCGCGTCCTGGCACATCTACGTCCTGCTCGCGTTGCTCTCGGTGGCGCTCACCTTCCAACGGCTCGCGTACGCCTCGTCCGTACCGCAGCTGGTTCCCAAGCAGTATCTGGGCCACGCCAACGGCATCGTCCAAATGGCCTTCGGCGTCTCGCAGTTCGTCGTCCCGCTGGTCGCGGTGGCCCTGATGGCGGCCGTCGGGCTGCGCGGCATCCTCATCCTCGACGTCGCCAGCTATGTCATCGCCGTCGGGATCGTGGCCTGTGTGAAGTTCCCGAAGACGCTGCCGTGGAAGCGGCGCGAGTCGCTGGTGGCGGAGATCCGGCACGGCTTCGCGCACTCCTGGCGCAACCGGGGCTTCCGCGCGATGCTGCTCTGGTTCGCCGCGCTGAACATCTTCCTGTCGCCGCTGTTCCTGCTGCTCACCCCGCTGGTGCTGTCCTTCGACTCGCTGGCCGCCGCGGCCCGGGTCGCTGTCGCCGGGGGCGCCGGTGCGATCGTGGGCGGGATCGCGATGGGCTTCTGGGGCGGGCCCAAGCAGCACCGGATGCGCGGCATGCTGGGCCTGGCGGCCGGGCTGGCGCTGGCGGGTGCGGTGGTCGGGGTGCGTGCGGACCTGTGGGTCATCGCGGCCGGGGCGTTCGGGATGTCCTGCGCCCTGTCCATGGTCAACGGGGTCTACACGACGATCGTGCAGATCAAGGTCCCGCAGCGGTTCCACGGGCGGGTGTTCGCGCTGAACACGATGGTCGCGTGGTCGACGCTGCCGATCGGCCACGGCATCATCGCGCCCGCGGGCTCCGCGCTCTTCGGCCCGATGTTCGAGGACGGCGGTGCGCTGGCCTCCACGGTGGGGGCCGTCATCGGGACCGGGCCGGGGCGCGGCATCGCGTTCATGTACCTGCTGTTCGGCGCCGCGATGCTGATCCTGGTGGCGGTGGGGCTGCGGCTGCCGGTGCTGGCCAGGTTCGACGTGGACGTGCCGGACGCGCTGCCGGACGACCTGGTCGGCATCCAGGAGCGGGAGCGGCGGGTGGCGGCCACTGCGGCTGTCGCGGCCACCGCGGCCGGGGGCGCTGCTCCGGCGAAGGGGGACGGGGCATGACACCGTCCCGGCTCTCCGGTCCGTCCACCCTGCCGGCCCTGCTCGCGCACCGGGCCGCCGTCGACCCCGGGCGCACCGCGCTGATCTGCGGTCCGCGCACGCTCACCTTCGGTGCCTGGCATGCCCGCGCCGAGGCGCTCGCCGCCGGGCTGCACTCGCGCGGTCTGCGCCCCGGCGCGCGGGTCGTGCTGCGGTACGGGAGCGGCGACTGGATCGAGTACGCCGTCGCGTACTGCGGTGTGCTGCGCGCCGGTTGCGTCGCCGTACCGCTCTCCGACCGGCAGGCCCCCGCCGCGGTGGCGCATCTGCTGGCGGACAGCGGCGCCACGGCGCTGCTGCACACCGCGGACTCCCCGCCGCCGCCCGGCGCGATGGCCGGAGCGGCCGGGGTGGCATGGACGGGTACGGCGGAGGAGACCGAGGAGCGGGGCGCGCCCGTGCCTGCCGCCCCGGACCCCGGGAGCCTCGCGCAGATCCTCTACACCTCGGGCACCACCGGCACCCCCAAGGGCGTCACGGCCACGCACACCAATCTCGTGCACGGCTGCACCCTCGACGAGCGTCGGCGGCCGCTGCGGCACTCCACGCACTTCCTGCACGCGTTCCCCGTCGGGACCAACGCCGGGCAGACCATGCTCGTCAACGCCCTCGACACCGCCGCGACCGGCGTCGCCGCCCCGCAGTTCACCCCCGGCCGGTTCGCCCGGCTCATCGAGGAGTACGCCGTCGGCAGCGTCTTCCTCGTCCCCGCCATGGCCATCGAGCTGCTCGGCTCCGCCGCCGCACGGCGGTACGCCGCCGACAGCGTGCGCCTGGTCGGGTCGACGGCCGCCGCCCTGCCGCAGCCGGTCGCCGTGGGGCTGGCGGAGGCCTTCCCACGGGCCCAGA
The DNA here is from genome assembly GCF_035994185.1 of Streptomyces sp. NBC_01217. NCBI lineage: Bacteria > Bacillati > Actinomycetota > Actinomycetes > Kitasatosporales > Streptomycetaceae > Streptomyces > Streptomyces sp. NBC_01217. The sequence continues at coordinate 3,916,022 of NZ_CP108538.1, read as the reverse complement.
TCGTCAACTACTACACCTCCACCGAGGCCGCCCCCGCCCAGATCACCCTCCTCTTCGACCCCGAACGCCCGCACTCCCCGGGCCGCCCCGCCTCCCTGCGCGACCTGCGGATCACCGCCGCCGACGGCACCCCGCTGCCGCCCGGCGAACCGGGCGAGGTGTGGCTGCGCACCCCGACGTCCCCGCGCACCTACCTCGGCGACCCCGGGGCCGGGGCCGGGGTCTTCCAGGGCCGCTGGGTGCGGATGGGCGACCTGGGGCGGCTCGACGACGACGGCTTCCTGCACCTGCTCGACCGGGAACGGGACGTGATCAAGTCCGGTGCGTACAAGGTCTCCACGCTCCAGGTCGAGAACGCGCTGCACGCCCATCCGGAGGTCCGCGACGTGGCCGCGTTCGGCATTCCGCACCCCGTCCTGGGGTCGGTCGTCGCCGCCGTCGTCGTGCCGCGCGGCGAACTGACCGTGCCCGCTCTGCGGACGTTCCTCCTCGACCGGCTGGCCGCGCACGAGCTTCCCCACCAGCTGTTGTTCCGCCCCTGCCTGCCCCGCAACGAGGGCGGCAAGATCCTCAAGCGCGAGCTGCGCCTGCTCCTGGACGACGAGGCACTGCGATGACGACGACACCCGAAACCCCCGGGCCCGGCACTTCCACGTCCGGCACTTCCCCGCTCAGCCCGGCCCAGCACGGCATGTGGGTCACCGAGCAGGTGCTGCGGCCCGGTTCCGCCCACCATCTCGCCGTCACCGTCCGGTTCGACGGCCCGCCGGACGCGGAGGCGCTCGCGGCCGCGTGCGCGCGGGTCTCCGCACGGCATCCGGTGCTCACGGCCCGGCTGGACCCGGAAGGGCCGTGGCTCGCGGCCGGGACCGGTGTCGCGGCTGCGTTGCGGCGGCTCGACTGCGCCCCCGACGGTCTCGACGCGCTGCTGCGGGACGAGACGGTCCGCCCCTTCGACCTCGGCAGCGGCCCGCTGGTGCGGTTCGCGCTCGTCGCCGCCGGCCCCGACCGGCACGTACTGCACGTCGTCGCCCACCACCTGGTGTTCGACGGCATGTCCAAGGACATCCTGCTGTCCGAACTGTCCGGTGTTGCCAAGGCTGTAGACGACAGCGGACATTCGGAGGAGGCCACCGGCGACACTGCCGCCGCGGCCGGCTTCTGGGCCTCCCGCTGGCACGACCCCGCCGCCCCCACGCTGCCCGGCCTCCCCGTCTCCGTACGCGGGACGACCGCACCCGCACCCGGCGCCTCGGTCCCGTTCACCCTGGACGCACGGCAGCACGAGCGTCTCGGCAGCGCAGCCCGGGCCCTCGGCGTCACCCGCTTCGAGCTCCTCCTCGCCGCCTGGCACACCCTGCTGCTGCGGTACGGCAACCGGTCCCCGGCGACCGCGCTGGAACTCTCCACCCGCCGCCCCGAGGACGCCGGGCGCATCGGCCTGTACGTCAATGAGCTGCCCGTCTTCACCCAACCCGACCCTGCCCGGCCGTTCGCCGAGTTCGCCCAGGAGGTACGTACCGAGCTGCGCGCCCTGTACGCGCACCGCGCCGTTCCGCTCGGCCGTGCGGTGCGCGGACTCACCCCGCGCACCGCGCTCACCCCCCTGTCGGTCAGCTACCGCCGCCGTACGGAACCGGGAGCGGGCCCCCTGGCGGCGGAGGCCACAACGGCGGACCTCATCGGCTTCACCCACGCCGTCCGCAACCTCGCCCACCTCCAACTCGTGGACTCACCCGACCGGTTGGACGGATCCTTGCAGTACCGCGCCGACGCCTTCGCCCCCGGCGCCCCCGAACGGATTCTCGGCCACTTCCGTACGCTGCTGGACGCCGTGCTCACCGATCCCGGCACCGTCCTCGCCGATCTGCCCCTGCTCGCGGGTGACGAGCTGGACCGGGCGCTGCGCGCGGGCGCCACCACCCCGGCGGCCTGCCCGCCGGACGCCACCGCGGTCTCGATGTTCGCCGCACGCGCCGCCGCGACCCCCGACGCCGTGGCCGTCGTCGGCGAGGACGGCCAGGAACTCCCGTATGGGCAACTGCACGCGGCGGCGGCCGCCTTCGCGGACCGGATTCGCGCCCTGGGCCTCGGGGCCGGAGACCTCATCGGCATACAACTTCCCCGTTCCGTCAATCAGTTGGTCGCCGTGCTCGGGGTGCTCATGGCGGGTGCGGCCCATGTGCCGCTCGACCCGGACTACCCGGCGGAGCGGCTGGCCTTCGTACGGGCCGACGCCGGTCTCGCCGCGCTCGTCATCGACGGCGCGGCACCGGAGGGCCTTCCCGCGGGGCTTCCCGTGCTCGCCCCCGGCCGGGCGGGCGGGCCGGAGCCCGTACGGCCGCTGCCGGGCCCGTCGCCCGAGGACCCCGCGTACGTGATCTACACCTCGGGCTCGACCGGTACGCCCAAGGGCGTCGAGGTGCCGCACAGCGCCCTCGCCAATCTGCTCGCCACCATGACCGAGAGACTGGGCGCGGGCGCCGGGGACCGTTGGCTGGGGCTGACCTCGCTCTCCTTCGACATCTCCGCCGTGGAACTGCTGCTGCCGCTCACCGTCGGGGCCGGGGTCGTCCTGGTCCCCGAATCGCAGCAGCGCGACGGGGCGGCCCTGCTGAAGCTGATCGACGCGCGGGGCATCACCCATGTGCAGGCCACGCCGAGCAGTTGGCGGCTGATGCTCGCGGCCGGGCTCCACCGGCCGGGGCTGGTCGCCGTCGCGGGCGGTGAGGCGCTGCCCGGTCCGCTGGCCGAGGAACTGGCCGCTGCTTCGGGCCGGTTGATCAATGTGTACGGACCCACCGAGACCACCGTCTGGTCCACCCTGGCCGACCTCGCCCCCGGTGACCCGGTCACGATCGGAGGCCCCCTGGCCGCCACCCGGGCCCTGGTCCGCGACGAGCACGGGCAGCCGGCCGTCGACGGCATCGCGGGCGAACTGCACCTGGGCGGCGCGGGCGTCGCACACGGCTACCGGGGCAGGCCCGGCCTGACCGCCCAGCGTTTCGTACCCGATCCCTACGGACCGCCCGGCTCACGGCTGTACCGCACGGGCGACCTGGTGCGCCGACTGCCCGACGGGCAGCTGGAGTTCGCCGGGCGCACCGACACGCAGGTGAAACTGCGCGGCCACCGCATCGAACTCGGTGAGATCGAGGCGCGCCTCTGCGAGCATCCCCGCGTGGCCGAGGCGGCGGTCGTTCTCAAGGACGACGAAAACGGTGACGCGGGGCAGGCCCGGCTGGCCGCCTACGTCGTACCGGATCATGCCGACCACGCCGATTCCGGTCCGTCCCCCGACGTACTCCGTGCCCATCTGGCCCGTACGCTCCCCGCCCCCATGGTGCCCGGTGCCTGGGTGACGCTGGATGCCTTCCCGCTCACCCCCAACGGCAAGCTCGACCGGGCCGCGCTGCCCGAGCCGCCCCGCACCCGGGCGGACGCCGCTCCCGTGCCGGGCACGGGCACGGGCACGGACACCCCGCCGGGCACGCACACCACCGCGGCCGTGGTGCGCGACATCTGGCAGCAGGTGCTGCGGCTCGACGACATCGGCCCGGACGAGGACCTGTTCGACCTCGGCGGGCACTCGCTGACGATCACCGCCATCGCCGCCCGTATCCGTAAACAGCTCGGCGTCGAGGTCCCGCTCGATGTCTTCTTCGACACCCCCACCATCACCGGTGTCTGCGCAGCGGTGATCGAACTTCAGCAGCAGGAGGAGGACCGATGAGCGACCCGACGCCGTACCAGGTGGTCGTCAACGACGAGGAGCAGCACGCGCTGTGGCCGGCCAGGACCGAGCCGCCCGCGGGCTGGCGTGCGGAGGGCTTCACCGGCTCGGAGGAGGAGTGCATGGCGCATGTCGACGCGGTGTGGCCCGACATCCGTCCGCTGAGCCTGCGCCGCCGGCTGGCCGGGGCGGCGGAGGAGGCCCGGTGACCGAGGCGAGTTCGGGTTCGGGGGCCCTGCGTGGCCGGGTGGCCGGACTGATCTCCCGGGTGAGCGACGGGGAGCTGACCGAGGCGGAGATCCTGGCGGCGGACGGTTCGCTGACCGCGCTCGGGGTCACCTCGCTCACCTTCCTGCGGCTGATCGACGCCGTGGAGGAGGAGTTCGGGATCCTGCTCGACCTCGACGGGCCGATGGCCGACGACCTCGACGAACTCGTCGGCCGGCTGGCCCGGCAGGGCGCCGCGGCGGGGGTCGGCGATGGCTGAGCCCGCCGCCGGGACGGACATCCGCCTATGGGTGGACTTCCACGGGGAGCGTTCCGGGCGGGCCCCGCTGACCTGGGGGCAGCGCGCGATCTGGCACGCCGTCCGGCGTACCGCCCCCAACGACCACTACTTCAACATCGGCCGGGTGCTGCCGCTCGCCGACCGCGGCCGTCCCGTCACCACGGCGGAGGCGACCGGCGCGCTCGCTCGGCTGATGGAACGGCATGAAGCCTTGCGCACAAGGCTGCTGACCGTCGAGGGCGAGCCCGGCCAGGAACTCGCGGACGCCGGGGTCCTGCCGGTGACCGTGGTGGACGTCCCCGGCCCGGAGCGGGCCGCCGTCGCGGCGGACGAACTGCTGGCCCGGCTCTCCGCGACCCGCTTCGACTACGCGGAGGAGTGGCCGCTGCGGGCGGCCCTGGTGACCAGCGGCGACCGGGTGACGCACGCCGTGCTGGTCCTGTGCCATCTGGCCGCCGACGGGCACGGCGCCGAGGTGCTCGTACGGGATCTGCGACTGCTGGCCAGACGTGGAACGGCCGGGCGCCCGCCCGTCACCGCACCGCTGGACCTGGCGCGCGAGCAGCACGGCGAGCGGGGCCTGCGGCGCGGGGCTGCGGCGCTGGAGCACTGGGAGGCGGGATACCGGGCCGCGCCGCCGACGATGTTCGCCGAGCCGGTCGACGAGCCCCGCAGCCCGCGCTTCTGGACGGGGCGCATCGTCTCCACCGCCCTGGCCCGCGCGGTGGACGCGGTCGCCACCGCCCACCGGGTCAGCGGCTCCACCGTCCTGCTGACCGCGTCCGCCGCCCTGGTGGCCGCGGGGGAGGGACACCGAACGGCGGCCGTCATGCCCATCGTCGGCAACCGGACCGCCGCGGCCCACCGGGATCTCGTCTCCACGCTCTCGCAGGACGGCCTGTTCGTCCTCGGCCTGGGTGAACCCGGACACCTCTTCACCGATCTGCTCCCCGACGCGTACCGGGCCGCCCTGCGCGCCTATGTGGCCGCCGCCTACGACCCGCAGGAGTGGGACCGGCTCGGGGCGAGGATGCGGGAGGAGCGCGGCACCGAGGTGCATCCGTACTGCTGCTTCAACGACATGCGCCTGGTCGAGCGGCCCGCGCCCGCGGGCCCGCCAACCACCCCGCAGGAGCTGCGGGAGGCGCGGCGGCGGACCCGGTTCGACTTCCCCGCCACCCAGGACCGGGTGGCCTGCCGCTACTGCCTGCACATCACGGAGGAGGACGACGCGCTCGCGGTGGCGCTCACCGCGGACACCGCGTATCTGCCGCCGGACTCGATCCGCGCACATCTGTACGCGATGGAGGAGCTGATCGTGGCGAGCGCGTGCGGTGAGGCCCCGCGCGTGGACGGGCTCGCGCGCCTGCTGGGCGCACAGCGCCTGCCCGGAGAGGACCGGTCATGACGCCGGAACAGCCGTCACTGCCGAAACAGCCGGGGATACGGGCCTGGGCCGAGCGGACCTCCTGCGCCCAGGGCGGCCGGCTCACCTTCCACCTCGACCACTCCGACTCCGACCCCGACCCCGCGTCAGGCCGGGTCCTCATCACCGATGCCGTCACCGACGAGGTACGTCTCTCGGCGCCGGTCACCGGCCCCACCTGGACCCTGGACGTCCCGCACACCTGGCCCAGCTCCCTCTACCGCGCCACGTTCGACCCCGCCACGTTCGACCCCGCCGGCGCGACGACGGACGAGGCCGAGCACGAGGTCTGGTTCGTCGTGCGGACCGCCCGCCCCGGCTCCACCTCCCCGGTCCTCGTCTCCATACCCTTCGCCACCTGGCGCGCCTACACCCACTCCGGGCAGCCCGGCCGGAGCATCTACTTCGCCGAACAGCCGGACAGGGCGTCGAGGGTCTCCTTCGCCTCGCCCGGCGGAGGCCCGCCCCCCGAGCGCTGGGAGGAGGGGCTGCTGCGCTGGCTGCCCCGCGCCGGATACCGCGTCGAGTTCTGCTCCGGGCTCGATCTGCACGACGGCGACGAACTGCTCGCCCACTACCGGCTGTTGGTCATCAACGGCCATGACGAGTACTGGTCGATGGAGATGCGCGACAGCGTCGAGGCGTTCGCCCGGCGCGGCGGCAATCTCGCCGTCTTCGCCGCCAACACCGCGTGGTGGCAGATGCGTCTTGAAGACGACCGGCGCACGATGGTGTGCCACCGGGACTCCGTCACCGACCCGATGACCGCGATCGACCCGCGCCGGGTGACCGTCGAATGGTCCAGCTCACCCGTCGACCGCCCCGAGAACACGATGACCGGTGTGAGCTTCCGCCGCGGCGCGGGCGCCTGGGGCGAGGGCATGGCGCTGATCCGCAAGGAGGCGTACACGGCACGCTTCGGCGCCCACTGGGTCTTCGACGGCACGGGGCTGGCCGACGGCGATCCGTTCGCCCGCGGTGCGCTGGGCTACGAGACCGACGCCTGCGCGCTGGAGTGGATCGGGGACGTGCCCCGCGCCACCGGCAGCGACTCCACCCCGTCCTCGTTCGTCGTGCTCGCCACCGCCGATCTGCGGCACTGGCGCGACTACGGGCAGGGCGGCGCCGCCACCATGGGGATCTTCCGGCTGGGCGCGGGCACGGTGTTCAACGCCGCCACGATCAACTGGGGCAGCGTGCTCGACGAGGACCCCGTCGCGGACCGGATCACCCGCAACGTGCTCGACCGGCTGAGCGGCGCCGCTCCGGGCGACGCCTGGGAGATCGCGGGCGCCCCGGCCGAAGTGCACGCCCTGGCCGTCTGCGAGGGGGTGCTGTTCGGTGTGGACGGCGCCGGCTCACTGCTGTGCCGGGAGCCGTCGGGGCAGAACCTTCCCTGGCGGCGGATCGGCGAGGCGCCCGGGGTGCGTGCGCTGGCCTCCTCACGGGAGGCCGCGGGCGCGCTGCCGCTGGAGCTGTACGCCGCCACCGACGACGGCCTGCTGCTGCGCCGCGACCCGGTCGCGGGCCCCGCCGAGTGGCACGAGGCGGGCACCGTGCCTCCCGGGATCACCGCACTGGCCCTGTGCGACGCAGGGGTGTTCGCGGTGACCCCGCACGACGACACCCTGCACCACCTCTCCGCGCTGGAGCCCCATGCGCCCTGGCGGGTCCTCGGCGACGCGGGCGGTGCGGTCGCGCTCACCACGATGAACTGCAGGCTGTGGGCGGTGACGGCCGACGGCCGGCTGCGCACCCGCCTCCCGGAGGCCTCCGGCACGAAGGACGCAGGCTTCACGGACTGCTCCTCGCCGGGTCCCTCGGGCGGCTGCGACGCCCTGGCCGCCCGCGCCGGAACGCTGTACGCGGCGGGCAGCGGCGGCCCGCTGCGGATACGACGGCAACCGGCCATCTGACCCCGCGCGGCCCCTGCTCCGTACGACGGCGACGAGACCCGCGCCGTACTCTTGCCGGGAGTGGCACAGCGGGGGTGGGAGGAAGTCGACGTGGGTGCTGTGAAGAGCAAACGGATGCCGCGTGCCGTGCGTGAGCAGCAGATGATGGACGCCGCCGTGCGGACCTTCGGGCAGCTCGGATACCGTGCCGCATCGATGGACGAGATCGCCGAGCTGGCCGGGGTGTCCAAGCCGCTCGTCTACCTCTACCTCAACTCCAAGGAAGAGCTTTTCACCGCGTGCATCAGGCGCGAGGCAAAGGCGCTGGTCGACGCGGTGCGGGCGGGGGCGGAGCCGGATCTGCCGGCCGATCGGCAACTGTGGGCCGGGCTGCGCGCGTTCTTCACGCACACGGCGGAGCATCCGGACGGCTGGGCGGTGCTGCACCGCCAGGCGCGCACCCACGGGGAGCCGTTCGCCACCGAGGTCACGGTCATGCGGGACGAGATCGTTGCGTTCGTGACGGGTCTGATCGGGGCCGCGGCGCGCGAGGCGCACCACGATCCGGCGCTCCCGGACCGCGATGTGTCGGGGCTGGCGCAGGCGCTCGTGGGGGCGGCGGAGTCGCTCGCCGGGTGGGCGAACGAGACCCCGGGTGTCTCGGCCAAGGAGGCCGCGGCGACCCTGATGAACTTCTCCTGGGCGGGTCTGGAGAACCTCATGAACGGCCGTCCGTGGCAGCCCCCGGCCCCTGCCCCGGCTGCGGGCCGGGCGCGCCGAGCATCCTCCCGGTGAGGTGGACGCGGCTTGCGCCGCGCAGCTGGAAGCCGGTGGAGTCGGCCGCGTAGGTGACGGTGGAGGGCAGCAGGACGGGGGCCCTGAAGTCGGCCCGCACCCAGCGGATCTCGTGGGGCCGCGGCGCCTCGGCCAGACAGCGGGCGACGGTCCACATGCCGTGGGCGATGGCCCGGGGAAAGCCGAAGAGCCGGGCGGTGAGCGGATAGAGGTGGATGGGGTTGCGGTCGCCGGACGCGGCGCCGTAACGACGTCCCAGATTCCCGGGCAGCGACCATTCGGCGACGACGGGCAGCTCCACGTCGGCCGGGGCCGCGTCCGCCGCGGTGGGGGCCGCGTCCGTCGCGTGCCGGGAGAGGTAGCCGCTGCGGGACTCCCAGACCAGTTCGCCCGCGATCCGTGCCTCGGTGACCATCGTGACCTCGGTGCCCCGCCGGTGCGGGGCCAACCCGTCGGTGTACACGGTGAGTTCGAGCAGATCGGTCGGGTGCAGGACCCGGTGGCAGGTGATCTCGATCCAGGTGTGGACGAGCCCGATGACCGGCAGCGGGAACCTCCGGGCGGTCATCAGCCGCATGGCGAGCGGGAAACCCAGCACATGCGGGTACGCGAGCGGCAGTGTGCCCGGATCGGAGCAGCCGCAGATCCTGCTGTACGAGGCGAGGGGGCCGGGTGCGACCGGAGCGGCCGGGAGCACCGCCCGGCCGGCGGGCACGGTGGCGCCCGGGCGGCCGGCCTTCTTGAACGGGGACGTGACGGCCGCCCGTACGAGTGTCACGTTCGGACTCGGCACGTGGTCACGCACCCAGCAGGCTCTGGCCGCAGACCCGCACGATCTGGCCGTTGACGGCCGTCGACGCGGGCTGGGCGAACCAGGCGGTCGTCTCGGCGACATCGACCGGGAGGCCGCCCTGCGCAAGGGAGTTCATCCGGCGGCCCGCCTCCCGGATGAGGAGCGGGACGGCCGCGGTCATCTTCGTCTCGATGAAGCCGGGGGCCACCGCGTTGACCGTGACGCCGTGCTCGGCGGCGGCGCGCGGGGCCAGCGAACGGACCAGGCCGATGATGCCCGCCTTGCCGGCCGCGTAGTTCGTCTGGCCGTTGTTGCCCGCGATTCCGGCGATGGACGCGGTGGCGACGATCCGGCCGCCGCGGTTGACGGCGCCCGCCTTGAGCAGGGCGTCCGTGGTGCGCAGCACGCTGTCGAGGTTGACGTCGATGACCGGGGCCCAGCGGTCGGCCGGCATGTTCGCGAGGCGGCGGTCGCGGGTGATGCCCGCGTTGTGCACGAGGACGTCGAGACCGCCGGGGACCGCGGCGGCGATCCGTTCCGCGGCGTCCGCCGCGGTGATGTCCAGCGCCAGCGCGGTGGCGCCGAGCCGGTCGGCGGTACGGGTCAACTCCTCGTGCGACTGCGGGATGTCGAGGCAGAAGACCCGGGCGCCGTCGCGGGCCAGCACGGAGGCGACCGAGGCGCCGATGCCGCGCGCCGCGCCGGTGACCAGCGCGGTGCGCCCGGCGAGCGGGGCCGCCCAGTCGGCGACCGTGCCGGGGGCGTCCGCGGTCAGCTCGATCACCTGGCCGCTGATGTATGCGGACCGGGGCGAGAGCAGGAAGCGGAGGGTGGACCCGGCCGGGGCGACGGCATCCGGCGCGATACGGAGCAGCTGTACGGTGGCGCCCCTGCCGACCTCCTTGCCCAGCGAGCGTACGAACCCTTCGAGGGCCTGCTGGGCGGCGGCCTGGTGGTGGTCGTCGGCCGACGGGCGCACCCCCACCACCACGATGCGCCCGCCCGGCGCCAGGGAACGGACCACCGGGTGCAGGGCCGCATGGACATCGCCGAGCCCGCGGGGGGTGTCGACGGCCGTCGCGTCCAGCACAATCCCCGCAGGACGTTCGGCGCGCGCGGCGATTTCGAGTCCGGTCGCCGCGAGAAGTGCGCCGAGCTCCTCCGTGACGGCGGAGTCCCCGGCGGTGAGGTGGAGAAGCGGCCCGTCCAGCGACGGGGTCTCCAGGGACCAGCGGCGCAACGGGGCGGGCTGCGGCAGACCGAGCCTCCGGGTCAGAAAACGGCCGGGTGCTGTGCCGGTGAAGTGCAGATATCGGTCGGCCATTGTCCGGACTCCCTGCTCGGTCGTAGATTTACTACAGAGTAAGGTTACTCAAGGGTCAGGAACAGGTCGAGATGAGTTGGTCGAGTTGATCCCCCTCGCGCTTCCGCGGCCCGGCAGGGCCGCGGTCATCGGCGGGCCGCCGCACCGAACGGCCCGGTCGAGCGGTTCAACCTGGACCGGACAGGACCGAATTCCAGCCCGTCCGGCGACTGAGGACACCTATTGAGCCCGTCCGGCGACTGAGGACGAACCGGCCGCCGGGCGGACCCGGCGAACCCGCCCGACCCCACGTTGAGGAGCCGCACGTGTCCACGCCACCCACCACCGCCACAGTCCCCACCCCCACCCTCGTCGAGCCGACCAAGGTCAAAGCCGCGGACGGATCGGTACGGCAGGTCTCCGTACCCCCCTTCGCACCCCCCGTCCGCCGCGGCTCCCTCGCCGAGATCCCGTTCGACAACGCCCGCGAGGCCCCCGCCGACGCCGTCCTCAGCCGCAAGCGGCCCGACGGCAGCTGGCAGGACGTGACGGCGGCCGAGTTCGCCGACGAGGTACTCGCCGTCGCCAAGGGCCTCGTCGCCGAGGGCCTTGCCACCGGCGACCGGATCGCGATCATGGCGCGTACGACGTACGAATGGACACTGCTCGACTTCGCGGCCTGGGCCGCCGGGCTCGTCACCGTGCCCATATACCCGACCTCCTCCGCCTTCCAGGCCCGCTGGATCCTCCAGGACTCCGGCGCCGTCGCCTGCGCCGTGGAGACCGCGGACCAGGGCCGGCTGATCAGCCAGGAACGCAAACAGCTCGGTGACCTCACCCATCTGTGGCAGTTCGACACGGGAGCGGTCGGCCGGCTGAAGAGCCACGGCCGGGACGTACCCGACGACATCGTCGCCGCCCGCCGCGCCACGCTCGAACCGGAAACCCCCGCCACCCTCATCTACACCTCGGGCACCACGGGCCGCCCCAAGGGCTGCGTCCTCACTCACGGCAACTTCTTCGCCGAGGTCGACAACGCGATCGAACTGCTCCACCCGGTCTTCAAGTCGGTCAGCAAGTACCCCGCGTCCACGCTCCTCTTCCTCCCCCTCTCCCATGTCTTCGGACGCATGGTCGCGATCGGCTGTCTGCGCGCCCGGGTCCGCCTCGGCCACGCCCCGTCCATCCAGACCGAGGACCTCCTCGCCGACCTGGCCGGATTCAGGCCGTCGTTCCTGCTGGCCATCCCGTACGTACTGGAGAAGGTCTACAACACCGGCCGCGCCACGGCCGAGAAGATGGGCCGCGCCTCGTCGTTCGACCGCGCCGCGAGGATCGCCCGGCGGTACGGACAGGCCGTCGAGGCCGCCGAACACGGCACGGGCCCCGGCCCCGGACCGCTGCTCCGTGCGGCCCGTGCCCTGTACGACCCGCTGGTCTACCGCCGCATCCGGGCCGCACTCGGCGGACACGTCCGGTACGCGATCTGCGGCGGCTCCCCGCTGGGCCGCCGCCTCGCCTCGTTCTACGCGGGCGCGGGCATCGAGATCTTCGAGGGATACGGCCTGACGGAGACCACCGCCGCCGCCACCGTCACCCCACCGCTCAGGCCACGCCTCGGCACCGTAGGCTGGCCGCTGCCCGGCACCGCCGTACGGATCGCGGACGACGGCGAGGTGCTGCTCAGCGGCGGCCAGGTGTTCCAGGGCTACTGGGACGCCGAACGCGCCGAGCCCGTACCCGTACAGGACGGTGGCTGGTTCGCCACCGGCGACCTCGGCGCGCTCGACGAGGACGGCTACCTCACGATCACCGGCCGCAAGAAGGACATCATCATCACCTCCGGCGGCAAGAACGTCGCCCCGGCCCCCCTGGAGGACTGGCTGCGCGCCCACCCGCTGGTGAGCCAGTGCATCGTGGTCGGCGACAACCGGTCGTTCATCACCGCGCTGATCACCCTGGAGGCGGACGGAATCACCCACTGGCGGCGGATGAAGAAGAAGCAGGACGTGCCGATCCGCGAACTGCTGGCGGACGAGGAACTGCTCAGCACGCTCCAGCGCGCGGTCGACGAGGCCAACCGACTGGTCTCGCGTGCCGAATCAATCCGGAAATTTGCCGTGCTGCCGGTGGACTTCACGGAGAGCAGCGGCCACCTGACACCGTCGCTGAAGCTGAAACGGGACGAGATCGCACGGGACTTCGAGAAGGAGATCGAGGCGCTATACCGGAAGTGACCGCGCAGTCGGCGGCGCAGCGCCACCCGCGCAGGCCGCCCTGTCCCGTGCCACGCCCCGGTCTCCTCTCCGCCTCTCGTGTGCCCGTCATGCGCCCCTCATGCGTCCCTCATGCGCTCTTCGGGCGGGCAAAGGTGGCCGGTGCGGACCGGCCGGGGCCTGCGGCGACACGATCGGCCGCGAATTTCCGGTTGCTGATGGTCTGATCGCGGTAGGAGGCCGGAAGGTCGGGCAGGGCGAGGAGGCGGTCGCAGGAATCCAGCGATCCGCGCGCGTCGCCGGTCCAGTAGGCCGTGATGGAGTGCTCGAAGAGCAGGCCCCAGCTGTAGATCCAGGGTTCCATGAACAGCCAGTCCTTGGGGGCGGGGCGATTGAGGCCGGCGACGGCAATGGCGTGCGCGGCCTGATAGCGCCCCATCTTCCGCAGCCGGGAGGCGAGTTCGAAGCACGCCTCCAGCCGCTGCGGACGGCTTTCCCAGGCGCGGGTGAGCGCGTCCATGGCACCGGGCCAGTCACCGCTGCCGGCCTTGAGCACCCCCACTTGCAGCAGGGCGTAATACACCTCCTCCTCCCAACCGCCCATGCCGGACCGGCGCTCGTACGCCGCGATCGCCTCCCGGGTCTCACCCATGTCACGGAGCGTCTGCGCGAGGTAGAAGACCGTGCGGGGATTGTCCGGATCGCGCTTGAGGTCCTGGCGCAGCAGGCGGGCGTCCCGGGTGAACTTGTCCCCGCGCGAGCCGCCGTCGGCGAAGTGCTCGATGCTGAGCACCTGGAGATCGGCGACGGTGTGCTGCTGCGCGGTGGTCAGATACTCATGGGTCGCACCCTCGTACCGCCATGGGATGTCCCCTCTGACCAGCCGGGGGATGCGGTATTCGAGGGCGCCGAGATGACGCACCATGTACGAGTCGGCGCTCAGTTCGGACAGTGCGGACAGCGGACCCTCTCGTCGGACGGCCATATCGGCGTCGATGAGAAGGAGATAGTCGGCCCTGCCGCGTGCGCGCTGGATGTTCAGTGTGCGGTTGTGGCCGAAATTGGTCCACGGGTCCTCGTGAAGCTCCCCCGGAATTCCCTTCATCGTGGCGCGGATCAATTCCTGTGTTCCGTCACGGGAACCGGTGTCGGAAATGACCCATGCATCCACCAGGTCGCGCACGGAGTCGAGGCACCGCTCGATGACCTTTGCCTCGTCCTTGACAATCATGCACAGGCAGATCGACGGCTTGCGGTGCAGGGTGGGAGGCCGTTCTTCGGTCGGGCGGTCGATCAGATTTGTCATATACGTCTCCTGATCCGGCTTGTATGGAGTAAAGCCACGCGGCGAATCCGTGCGGTGTACGGGATCGGCCGATCCGGTCACCGCGGAAAGCGACGCTAGTGCGCATGAATCCGGCTGCCATGACGCGACACGGGGTTCTCGGGGGCGTGCAGGTGGTCAGGCAGACATTTCGAATGCGCCTAACCAGGCTGTAAATAGGGGCAGATAGAGCAGATAGCCGAAGCACCCCTCACTCACAAGGGGAGCGGTCTGCACCCAGACGGAAGATCATCGGCGTGGCGCATATGCGCTGGCCCTGTTCCGCCTGTCACAGTCACGGCTCCGATCCACGCAGAACCGGTAAGGAATCCGAGATGCATAAATCGAGAAGCTGGGACATTCTGTCCCGTTCAACCCTGGGTGCCATGTCGCTGGGGATGACCCTGGCTCTGTGCCCCATGGACATCGCTCACGGGGCGCCGAACCCCACGGGTTCGCAGGCGGCCAACCGGGTCATGGCCAGCCGGGTGGCGGCGAGCGTGTCCGGGACGGTCACTGCCCAGACCTCTCAGAACATCCGCAGCGGTCCCACGACCCAGTCGTCGATCGTGGGCAGCGTGCCCTCCGGCGGCACGGTGTCCATCGCCTGCCAGGTGTTCGGTCAGAGCGTCCAAGGGAACTCTCTGTGGTACCTGCTGTCCAACGGCAGCGGCTGGATGAGCGCCCGCTACATCTCGACGCAGACCTCTGTGCCGTTCTGTGACGACTTCCCGGGAGATGGCGCCACCGGTCCCACGGGGCCCACCGGGCCCACCGGGCCCACGGGCCCGACGGGCGCCAACGGCGCGACCGGTCCTACTGGTCCGACGGGTGCGACGGGTCTGACGGGCGCCACTGGTGCCACTGGTCCGGCGGGTGTCGACGGTGCGACCGGTCCGACCGGTCCCAGCGGTCCGACGGGTGCGACGGGTCTGACGGGCGCCACCGGTGCCACGGGCGCGTCCGGTGCGGTCGGTGCTCACGGTCCGACCGGTGCGACCGGTCCGACGGGTGCGACGGGTCTGCCGGGCGCCACTGGTGCCACTGGTCCGGCGGGTGTCGACGGTGCGACCGGTCCGACCGGGCCCACGGGTCCGACGGGTCCGACGGGTGCTGCCGGACTCGATGGTACTGACGGACTCGATGGTGCCACTGGACCCACTGGTCCGACGGGCGCCACCGGTGACACGGGTGCCGCAGGCCTCCCCGGTACCAATGGTGCTGACGGTGCGACCGGTCCGGAGGGTCCTGTGGGTCCGACGGGTGCTGCCGGTACCAATGGTGCTGACGGTGCGACCGGTCCGGAGGGTCCTGTGGGTCCGACGGGTGCTGCCGGTACCAATGGTGCTGACGGTGCGACCGGTCCGGAGGGTCCTGTGGGTCCGACGGGTGCTGCCGGTACCAATGGTGCTGACGGTGCGACCGGTCCGACTGGTCCGACTGGTCCGGCTGGTGCTGACGGTGCGACCGGTCCGACTGGTCCGGCTGGTGCTGACGGTGCGACCGGTCCGACTGGTCCGACTGGTCCGGCTGGTGCTGACGGTGCGACCGGTCCGACTGGTCCGGCTGGTGCTGACGGTGCGACCGGTGCGACCGGTCCGACCGGTCCGACGGGCCCTGTTGGTCCGTCGCAGACCGCCACCAGCGCCGCCACGCTCATTCCCGCCGGCGGCAGCGTCGAGAACATCAACGCCCAGTGCCCGGCCGGGACCGTGCTGACCGGGGGAGGTGCCGTGAACCAGCTGCAGAACGAGGAGATCCACTGGACCGCGAGCTACCCGGACACCGCGACCAACACCTGGCACGTCTCCGCGTACAACAGCGGTGCCGGCCCGCAGACCGTCCAGTCGTACGCGGTCTGCGTCCCCGCCACCCCGTGAGGTGACTGAATCGAAGGGGGAGGGACAGGAACCCGCTTAGGGTCCCGGACAGCCCCCAGTGGTTGCTGCCACAGCAGATGAAGGGTCTTCCGCTGCGGCAGCTCCGTGTCGATCACGTCGCGTTCCGCAGCCCCTGAGTTTCCCTCCGGTGCAAACCGCACCGGTGCACGCCGACCGCACGTCTCCATAGCGGCCGGCCCGGGTACTCGGGGGCTGCCGGGTCTGTCGAGGCACCCCCGCTCACGCAGGTGGAACACTTCAAAGCGTCCCCGGCCTCTTCGCTGCGCCCGCTGCCATCGACGCCTCGTCGGCGGAGCTGATGGAGAAGAACGTCAGCAGGCACCACGCCGGCCGCGATGCCGCGTCCGTCTGACGCGAACGGGCGCGAGCGGGCGGGAAGCAGGAGCGGGATCACGAGGCGGGAGCGAGCCGTGTTCGCGCCCGCCTCTTGTCTGATGTGACGTGAGGCACGACGATGGCCCCGCGCCGTCAGATGACGATGCGTCAGATTGCGTCGGGAAGGGGACCGGTCGATGCCGATATCGCCCACCGGACCGCTGTCGTACGGGATGCAGCTGCCGATCCAGTCGCAGAGCACCATCTACGCGGAGGGGTGGGAGGCCGAGGCCACCCCCGCCGACCTCGCCGAGATCACCCGCACCGCCGATCGCACCGGCTTCGCCTACCTGGCGAGCTGTGACCATGTCGCGATCCCGCGGCGGCTCGCCGGGGTCATGGGCACGGTCTGGTACGACCCGGTCGCCACTCTTGCCTTTCTTGCGGGGATCACCGAGCGGGTCCTGCTGATGAGCCATGTCGCCGTCGTCGGCCTGCGGCACCCGCTGGCCACCGCCAAGCAGTACGCCACCCTCGACCACCTCTGCGGCGGCCGGCTGATCCTCGGGGTCGGGGCCGGGCACGTACCGGAGGAGTTCCGGGCGCTCGGGGCGGACTTCGAGGGGCGGGGCGGGGTCCTGGACGAGACCATCGACGCGCTGAAGGCGGCGCTCGGGCCCGAGGAGTACCCGGAGTTCGCGGGGGAGCGGTTCTCCTTCGCCGGGCTGGGGCAGCTGCCGCGTCCGGCCCAGGAACGGGTGCCGGTCTGGGTGGGCGGCTCCTCGCCCGCCGCCGTGCGCAGGGCCGCGGTGCGCGGGGACGGCTGGTTGCCGCAGGGCGATCCGCGGGACAGGCTGCCCGCCCAGATCGCCCGGCTGAAGGAGCTGCGCGAGGCGGCGGGCGTCGGGGAGCCGATCGTCATCGGAGCGATCACCGAGCCGTTGTACGTCGGTGAGCCGGAGTGGTCCGTGGGGAGGCGCACCCTCACCGGAAAGCCGGAGGCCGTCGCCGAGTCGCTGCGCGCGTACCGGGCCATGGGCGTCCACCAGATCCAGGTGCGGTTCCGCAGCCGGAGCCGCAGTGAACTGACCGACCAGATGACGGCGTTCGCCGCCGAGGTCGCACCCCTTCTCGACAGGTAGGAGTCAGGCCATGGGAGAGCTGGACGGGCGGGTCGTGCTGATCAGCGGTGCGGCGCGCGGGCAGGGCGAGCAGGAGGCGCGGCTCTTCGCCGCGGAGGGCGCACGGGTGGTGATCGCCGATGTGCTGGACGAGCAGGGCGAGGCGCTGGCCAAGGAGCTGGGGGAGGACGTCGCCCGGTTCGTCCATCTGGATGTGAGCCGGGAGGAGGGCTGGCGGGCCGCCGTCGCCGCCGCGAAGGACGCCTTCGGCAGGATCGACGGGCTGGTCAACAACGCGGGGATTCTCCGGTTCAACGAGTTGGTGACCACGCCGCTGGAGGAGTTCCAGCAGGTGGTGCAGGTCAACCAGGTGGGCGCGTTTCTCGGGATCAAGAACGTCGCGCCCGAGATCGAGGCCGCGGGCGGCGGGACCATCGTCAACACCGCCTCGTACACGGGGCTCACGGGTATGGCCTTCGTGGGCGCGTACGCCGCCGCCAAGCACGCGGTGCTCGGTCTGACCAAGGTGGCGGCGGTGGAGCTGGCGGCAAAGGGGATACGGGTCAACGCCGTCTGCCCCGGGGCCGTGGATACCGCGATGACCAACCCGGCCGCGCTGGACCCGGCCGCGGACCCGGAGGAGTCCAGGGCCGCGGTGGCCCAGCTGTACAAGAAGCTCGTACCGCTGGGGCGGATCGGGCAGCCGGAGGAGGTGGCGGCCCTGGCGCTCTTCCTGACCTCGGACGACTCCTCGTACATCACCGGGCAGCCGTTCGTCATCGACGGGGGATGGCTGGCGGGCGTCAGCCTGTTCTGAGCGAGTGCCGAGCTGACGAGGTGTCAGGTATTGACGGGTCGGGCCGTCGGTGGAACAGTCGGTCGCATCACGATCTGACGGTGTGTCAGAAATGATTGAGGACGGTGAACCTCCTTGGAATTCGGGCTGTTTGTGCAGGGGTACGTGCCCGCCGCGCGTGCCGAGGTCGATCCCGAGGCGGAGCACAAGGCGCTGATCGAGGAGACCGAGTACGTCATCCAGGCGGACAAGTCCGGCTTCAAGTACGCCTGGGCCTCCGAGCACCACTTCCTGGAGGAGTACTCGCATCTCTCGGCCAACGACGTGTACCTGGGCTACCTCGCGCACGCCACCGACCGCATCCACCTCGGCTCCGGCATCTTCAACCCCCTCGCCCCCGTCAACCACCCCGTGAAGGTGGCCGAGAAGGTCGCCATGCTCGACCATCTGTCGGAGGGAAGATTCGAGTTCGGCTCGGGGCGCGGGGCCGGCAGCCACGAGATCCTGGGCTTCATGCCGGGCATCACCGACATGAACCACACGAAGGAACTCTGGGAGGAGACCATCGCCGAGTTCCCCAAGATGTGGCTCCAGGACGAGTACGTCGGCTTCCAGGGCAAGCACTGGTCGCTGCCGCCCCGCAAGATCCTGCCGAAGCCGTACGGGAAGTCGCACCCGGCGATGTGGTACGCGGCCGGGTCGCCGTCCTCGTACGCCATGGCCGGCAAGAAGGGGCTCGGCGTGCTGGGGTTCAGCGTGCAGAAGGTCTCCGACATGGAGTGGGTCGTCGAGTCGTACAAGACGGCCGTCAAGGACGCGGAGCCGGTCGGGGACTTCGTCAACGACAACGTCATGGTGACGTCGACGGCCATATGCGCCGAGACGCACGCGAAGGCCGTCGAGATCGCGGTGGGGGGCGGGCTCAACTACCTGCAGTCGCTGCTGTTCCGCTACCACGACACGTTCCCCCGGCCCGAGGGCATTCCCGAGTGGCCCGAGCTGCTCCCGGAGTACTCCGAGGAGATCATCGAGCTCCTGATCGCCGAGGAGCTGATGATCTGCGGCGATCCGGACGAGGTGCTGCGGCAGTGCAAGCGGTGGGAGCAGGCGGGGGCGGATCAGCTGAGCTTCGGGCTGCCGATCGGGATGAGTCGGCAGGACACGCTGAATTCGATCCGGCTGATCGGTGAGCATGTGATTCCGGAGATCGATACGGATCCTGTGCACAGGACCTCGCGGTTCCGGGGGGCGGCGGGGGCGTAGGGGGCGGGGTGCGGGTGCGGTGCGCCTGCGGCGGGCGTTGTCCCCTACCCGCCCCTTCCCGAACCGGGGCTCTGCCCCGGACCCCGCTCCTCAATCGCCGGAGGGGCTGGAATCGCCCCGGTGAGGCTGGATTTCGCGGCGGCGGGGCTGAAGACAGCGGCGTCTTCCCGGATCGCCGCTCTGTGGGGCCGGGGTGCGTACCGCGGTCGTGCGCACCCCGGCTGCATTTCCGTACAGGAAGAAGGGACCCCGTCATGCTCGACCACCTCATCCGCGGAGCGACCGTCGTGGACGGCGCCGGCGGACCCTCGTACCCCGCCGACGTCGGCCTCCGTGACGGCCGCATCGCCGTCATCGCCGAACCGGGCGCACTCACCGGGAAAGAGCAAGCCGTCACCACCGAGGACGCCACCGGCCTCGTCCTCGCTCCCGGCTTCGTCGACCCCCACACCCACTACGACGCCCAGCTCTTCTGGGACCCGTACGCCACCCCGTCCATGAACCACGGCGTCACCACCGTCGCCGGAGGCAACTGCGGATTCACCCTTGCCCCGCTCCACCCCGACCGGCCCGAGGACGCGGACTACACCCGTCGCATGATGTCCAGGGTGGAGGGCATGGCCCTCAAGGCCCTGGAGGAGGGCGTCGACTGGACCTGGTCCAGCTTCCGCGAGTACCTCGACGCCCTCGAAGGGCGGATCGCCGTCAACGCCGGGTTCATGGTCGGCCACTGCGCCCTGCGCAGACACGTCATGGGCGCCGACGCGATCGGCGGACAGCCCACCCCCGAACAGCTCGACGCCATGCTCGCGCTCTTCCACGACACGATGGACGCCGGAGCCTGGGGGCTGTCCACCACCCAGTCCTCCACCCACTCCGACGGCGACGGGCAGCCGGTCGCCTCCCGTCACGCGCTCCCCGAGGAACTCCTCGCCCTCGCCCGGGCCGTCGGTGAACACGAAGGCACCCAGCTCGAAGCGATCGTCGCGGGCTGCCTCGACCAGTTCTCCGACGAGGAGATCGACCTCCTCGTCGACATGACCGCCACCGCGGGACGGCCGCTGAACTGGAACGTCCTGACCATCGACGCCGCCGTCCCCGAACGCGTACCCCGCCAGCTGATACCCAGCGAACGCGCCCGCCGGGCGGGCGGGCGGATCGTCGCGCTCACCATGCCGATCCTCACCCCCATGAACATGTCGCTCGGCACCTTCTGCGCCCTCAACCTCATCCCCGGCTGGGGAGAGATCCTCTCCCTTCCTGTTCCCGAACGGATCGAGCGGCTCCGCGAGGCCGCCACCCGTGCCGAGATGCTCCGCCGCGCCCACAGCAAGGAGGCCGGTGTCTTCCGCCGCCTCGCCGACTTCGGCCGGTACGTCATCGGCGACACGTACAGCGCGGCGAACGAGGGCCTCAGCGGCCGCGTCGTGCGCGACATCGCCGCCGAACGCGGACAGGACCCCTTCCACTGCCTCGTCGAGATCTGCGCCGCCGACGGACTCCGTACGGTGCTGTGGCCCATGCCCACCGACAACGACCCCGACTCCTGGGCGCTGCGGCGCCGGACCTGGGAGCACGAGGACGTCATGCTCGGCGGCTCCGACGCGGGCGCGCACCTGGACCGGATGTGCGGCGCCCCGTACACCACCCGCTTCCTCGGCGACTGCCTGCGACGGCGCAAGCTCCTCCCTCTCGAACAGGCCGTCAAGATGCTCACCGACGACCCCGCCCGCCTCTTCGGGCTCCGCGACCGCGGCCGCGTCCAGGAGGGCTTCCACGCCGACCTCGTCCTCTTCGACCCCGAACGCATCGACGCCGGGCCGGCCACCCTCGTACACGATCTGCCCGGCGACAGCCCGCGCCTCGACTCCAGGGCCATCGGCATCGTGTCGGTCCGCGTCAACGGGGTGGAGACCCTGCGCGACGACAAGGTGACCGGCGCGGTCCCCGGCACGGTGCTCCGCTCCGGCCGCGACACCCGGACGGTGAGCACTGTATGAGCGACCGCAGCGGGCGGCTCTTCATCGGCGGACGGTGGACCGAACCCGACCACGGGCACTACGAGGTCGTCAACCCCGCCACCGAGGAGGTCGTCGGCCTCGCCCCCGAGGCGAGCCGCGAGCAGGTGTACGCGGCAGCGGCCGCGGCCCGCGAGGCCTTCGCCGCCTGGGCCCGTACCCGCCCCGAGGAGCGCGCCGCGATCCTCGACCGCGCCGCCGACCTCATGCAGCGCGACCTCACCGCCAACGCCGCACTCGCCGGGGCGGAGAGCGGCGCCACCACGGCAACGGCCAGGGGTATGCAGGTCGCCGTCGGCGCCGCCCGCTTCCGCCGGTACGCCAGGGGCGCCCTGGAACCGGTCGAGGAGGCCATCGCGCCACAGATCAACGAGGCCGGGCCGATGGGCCGGGCCGGTGTCTTCGGGGCGCTCGCCGTACGCCAGCCGGTCGGTGTCGTCACCTGCATCACCTCGTACAACAACCCCTGGGCCAACCCGGCCGGCAAGGTCGCCCCCGCGCTCGCCATGGGCAACACGGTCGTCGTGAAGCCCGCACCGCAGGACCCGCTCTCCGTCTACCGGATGGCCGAGGCGCTCGAAGAGGCGGGCGTTCCGGCGGGCGTCGTCAACGTCGTCACCGGATCGGGCCCCGGGGCGGGCGAGGCCGCCGTCGACTCACCGGACGTCGACATGGTCAGCTTCACCGGCTCCACGGCAGTGGGGCAGCGCATCGCCGAGGTGTGCGGGCGGGGGATGAAACGGCAACTGATGGAGCTGGGCGGGAAGGGGGCCGCCGTCGTCCTCGACGACGCGGACCTGGACTCCACGGCGGCGGGCATCGGCACCACGTTCTCCTTCTACAGCGGACAGATCTGTACGGCTCCGACCCGCGTCCTCGTCCAGCGCGCGGCCCACGACGCCCTGATCGAGAGGCTCACCGCGTACGCGGGCCGTCTGAAGGTGGGCGACCCGACGGACCGGTCCACCGTCGTCGGCCCGGTCATCTCCGCCGCCCACCGCGACCGCGTCGAGTCGTACATCGAACTCGGCCGGAAGGAGGGCGCGAGGATCGTCACGGGCGGCGAACGCCCGGTCGGCCTCGACCGGGGCTTCTATGTCGCCCCCGCCCTCCTCGCCGACTGCACCAACGACATGCGCGTCGTCCGCGAGGAGATCTTCGGCCCGGTCGTCGTGGTCGTCGTCTTCGACGACGAGGAGGAGGGCATCGCACTCGCCAACGACAGCGACTACGGACTGATCGACTACGTCTGGTCCTCGGATGTGGCACGAGCCTTCCGGGTGGCCCGGCGACTGCGCGCCGGAGGGGTCGGCGTGAACACCACCGGGCGGAACATGGAGGCCCCGTTCGGCGGGTTCAAGAAGAGCGGGGTCGGGCGCGACGTCGGCTCCTACGCCCTGCACGCGTACAGCGAAGTCCAGGCGATCGTCTGGCCGGGCTGAAGCGGGGCGCCCCAGACGGCCGTCGGCTCCGGATGCGGAGACGGCTCTCTCGCCCATCGGGATGAGGTGGACACCGGAGGGGCGACCCCTGCCCTGGTCAGGGCTGTCGGATCCCGGCGCAGTGTGCTCCGGGGGACCTCGACCCGGGCAAGGTTGCTCGCGCGGTGCGCGCTGGTGCGGTATGCCGCCCTGCTCGAACCAGATCCTGCCCCACATTGTCGGGTGCGTGCCGCAGGTCGCGGCGAGCAGCCCGCCGTCGGTGAGGTGCACCCGGTGGAAGGCCCCGGTCACGGTGAACGTCAACTTCTCGGCCGTGAACGGCCGAGCCTGTGCACTCGGTTCAGTTCACACCTTGTCGCGCTCCCGACTACCCCCTACGACGGGACGGTCACGGGTGGGCCGGTTGGCCCGCTCGGTGTGTCCGCAGCGCGGGCAGCGCTGCGAGGTGTAGGCCGGATCGACCTCCAGGAACGGCACCCCGGCCCGACGGGCTTTGTACCTCAGGTGCTGTCCGAGCTGTGGAACGGCCAGGAGGAGAGCGTGCCCTGCTGGTCGCGTCGAAGCCGTACCCGGTCCCGGATGCCGTCGAGTGCTTCGACGGCGATCCCTCGACCGGTGCGTTTCGCGACGGACACGATCTCTTTGGAGATCCTGTGGTTCACATGCGTGGCAAAACGCTGTTTCCTTCCCCGCGCGGCGGGCGAGACGGCGTTTCGCAGAACGGGTGCCCACCGCCTGGAGCTGAGCCCGCTTGCGGGCGTGCCACCTTCGGCAGCGGTTGAGGCGGCGGCCTTGGTAGTTGGTGGCGTCACTGGTGGTGGCGAGGTTGACGATGCCCCGGTCGACCCCGATGAAGTCGGCCGGTTCGACCACCTCGGGGTCCTTGAGGACAACGCCCTCCCAGCCGTGGCCCACAGCTGTCCCTCCCCGTCCGAAAGATTACTTTAGGTTAGGCTAACCTAAATTCTGGGGGCTTGGGAAGTCGAACGGACCGGCACGGACTGGCAAGGGGCGGAATACGGCATGCGTGGAACCATCTACCGGGACGGCTGGGGCATACCCCACCTCCGGGCGGGCAGTGCCCTCGAACTCGCCCGCGCCCAGGGCCGTAACGCCGCCCGGGACCGCGCCTGGCAGATCGAGGTCGAACGGCACCGGGTGCAGGGCAGCACGGCCGCGTTCCTCGGCGCCGACGCCGTCGACTGGGACCGGTTCGCCCGGCAGGCCCGGCTCGCCGACACCGCGCAGCGCTGCTTCGACCGTCTGGAGCGCGTCGCTCCGGAGGCCGCCGCATGGGTCGTCTCGTACGTCGACGGCGTCAACGAGGGCCTGGCCGAAGGGGCCCGCCCCGCACCGGAGTTCGCGGCCGCCGGGCTCGCCCCCGGACGGTGGGAGCCCTGGACCCCGCTGGGCGTCTGGCTCTCCACCCACATCCTGTTCGCGGGCTTCCCCGCCAAGCTCTGGCGCGAGGAGGTCGCCCGCCGGCTCGGCGACGGCGCGACGGAGCTCTTCGCCACCGACGGCCCCGGCACCTCCGGCTCCAACGGCTGGCTGCTGACCGGGGACCGCACCGCCACCGGGGCGGCGGTCATCGCGGGCGACCCGCACCGCTTCGTCGAGGACCCGGGCGTCTACCAGCAGATCCGGCTAGCCTGCCCCGAGTTCGACGTGGTGGGCCTCGCGGTTCCCGGCGTACCCGGCATCGCCCACTTCGGGCACACGGGCGGCGTCGCCTGGGCGATCACCAACGCGATGGCCGACTACCAGGACCTGTACCGGGAGCGGTTGCGGCGCACGGCGACGGGCGGGGTCGAGGCGTTCGGCCCCGAGGGCTGGGAGCCTGCCGCCGTCCACACCGAGACGATCGAGGTGGCGGGCGCCGGCCCGGTCACGGTCGAGATCATCGAGACCGAGCGCGGCCCGGTGATCATCGGCGGCCCGGACGGGGACGGCGGCGCTGGCGGTGACGCGGGTGGCATCAGTCTTCGTTACCCGCCCCGCGTCACCCATGAGTTGGGCTTCGAGGTGCTGCCCGCCCTGCTGCGGGCCCGTACCGTCGCCGATCTCGACACCGCCCTGGACCACTGGGCCGAGCCGGTCAACGTCGTCCTCGCCGCCGACACCGCGGGCGCCACCCTGCACCGGGTCGCCGGGCACGTCCCGCTGCGCCCGCGCGAGAACCGGCTGCGCGTCGTACCGGCCCACGATCCCGCGTACGCCTGGCGCGGCCGCCATGCGCCGATGCCCCGCGCCGGGGTCGAGGACGGTGCGGCCGTGATGGCCAACGCGCGTGGCCTCGCCTCCCCGCTCGGCGTCGAGTTCGCGCCCCCGCACCGGGAGGAGCGGATACGGGAGCTGCTCGGCCGGAGCGATCAGTGGTCCGCCAAGGGCATGGCGGACATCCACACCGACACCCGCCTCGCCTCCGCCGGCCCGCTGCTGGAGCTGCTGGCCGCGGCGACCGGTCTCGGCCCCGGGGCCACCCGTCTGCGGGACCGGCTCCTGCGCTGGGACCGGCACATGGAGGCCGACAGCACGGACGCCACGCTCTACGCGGCCGTGCGCGCCGATGTCGTCCACCGGCTGGCCGCCCACCCCGCCCTGGCCGCCCTCACCGGCTCCGCCGACCCGGCCGCCTCGCCCGCGTACCCGGCGATGTTCCGCCCCTGGCTGGCCGCGCTGCCGAGGATCGCGTACGCCCTGGAGACCCTGCTGACGCACGGGCCGCTGCCGCACGCCGACCGGATGGCGGCCGTCGCCGCGGCGGCGGAGGCGGTGGCGGCCCGGTATCCGCAGGACGACGCCCCGCCGCGGCCCTGGCGCGAGGTGCACCGGCTGGCGCCCTGGCAGGCGCTGCCCGGCGAGGACCCGGACGCCGACTGGCCGGGCCTCGCAGGTGACCACGACTGCGTGCTGTCCACCTCCAGCGTCCCCGGCATCACCGACCGGTTCGCCCGCGGTCCCGCCGCCCGCTACGTCTGGGACCTGGCCCGCCGTGAGGACAGCCTGTGGGTGGTCCCGTTCGGGGCGTCCGGGGTCCGCGGCGAGGCCCATCACCGTGACCAGCTGCCGCTGTGGGCAGAGGGCGGGCTCGCGCCCGTGGTCATGGACTGGAACAAACTGCACCGAACGGAAGAGAGACCCGAGATGGCCGCCGACCCCGCCGTGAGCGCGGTGCGCACCCCCGTCCACGAGCAGGAGATCCCCGGATTCGGGACCGTCCGCCTCGTGCCCGTGGACCCCGCCGCGGACCTCGACGTGATCCACGGCTGGGTCACCGAGGAGCGCGCCCGCTTCTGGGGCATGGGCGGCGCGAGCCGCGAAGAGGTCCTGGAGACCTATGAGTTCCTGGACTCGCTCACCACGCACCACGCCTATCTGGCCGTGCGCGAGGGCGTTCCGGTCGCCCTCTTCCAGACGTACGAACCGGCCGCCGACCCGATCGCGGACTGCTACGACGTCCAGCCCGGCGACTTCGGCGTCCACCTCCTGATCGGCCCCGGCGACACCGCCGAACACGGCTACACCGGCGCCCTGCTCTCGGTGCTCATCACCTACGTCTTCAGCGACCCGGCGCACCTGCGGGTCGTCGTGGAACCGGACGTCCGCAACGAGAAGGCCGTCGCGCGGATGGTCCGGGCAGGCTTCGAACTCGGCCCGGAGATCGACAAGCCGGAGAAGCGGGCCCGCCTGGCGTTCCTGAGCCGGGCGACTGTGGTGGGGGCGTAGGGGGGCCGGGGCCCGGGAGGCGGGGCGCCGGGTCCTCTCAGGCCTGCGCCTCGACGTCGTCCACGACGTGCTTGTCCAGCGCGGCGCGCACCAGGGCCGCCGCGAGTGTCGCCGGGCCGTGGTCGGCAAGATGTCCGGACTCCCCGGCGGGCTCCGCCTGCTCTGCTTGTTCCGCCAGGCGTACGAGCTTTGCCGGGGAGGCGGGCAGCCCCAGGTTCTCGGCGCCCTGGAGTGCCTTTCCGTCCAGGAACGGTGCCGTCTCCGGCCATACGGCCTGCACTTCGCGTACGAAGATGTCCGCACCGGCCGGTCCCACGCCCGGGGTCCTGCGCAGACCGGACCGCAGGATGTCGAGGTCGCCGTCGGCCTCCCCGCGCAGTCGCCGCAGGTCGCCGCCGTACTCGAAGAGCAGGAGCTCCGCCCCGTCGCCGAGCTGGGTGGCGGTCCGTTCGTCGTAGCGCCGGTAGCCGCCCTCGCCCAGGGCGTCGACGCGCTGCTGCCAGGTCGCCCCGATCATCCGGTCGGGGGACCGCAGTCCGTGGGCGAACAGTGCGCGTGCCGCCGCCACCGCCACGGATGCCCGGATGCGGGCGCTCAACAGGTCGCTGAGGACGAGGAGTTGGTAGAGCGGCTGCGGTGCGTTCCGCAGCCTGATACCGGCCTCTGCGGCATATGTGGTGCCGTAGCGGCTGAGCAGGACCTCCACGGTTCTGCGGTCGGTCACGGTCGCGGTCACGAAGGCCTGCCCCCTTCCTCGGCGGCGACCTGCTGCAGCGTGCGCCCCGTACGGGCCGAACGGGCCAGGTACGGATCCGGGGTCTCCGGCCCGTCATGGGTGGCGCGCCCGTTCTTGGCCTTGATCAGCAGCCAGATCTCCTCGCCTGGGGCGTCGCCCTCGCCGCGTCCCTTGAAGCGGGTGAGGGCGAACTCGCCGTGCAGCTTGGTGCCGTCGAGCCAGAAGGTCGCGTGCCCGTTCTCCAGGGACTGCTCGAACGGCACGGGCGCGCCCCAACGGTCGTGGCTGAGCGGGCGATACGTGCCCTGGTCCCAGACGATCACCGTGCCGCCGCCGTACTCGCCCTTCGCGATGACTCCCTCGAACGTGCGGTACTCCAGCGGGTGGTCCTCCGTGGGGACCGCCAGCCGTCGCTCGCGCGGGTTCTCCGACGGCCCGCGCGGGACCGCCCATGACTTCAGCACGCCGCCGACCTCCAGCCGGAAGTCGAAGTGCATGCGCCGCGCCTGGTGGATCTGGACGACGAAGCAGGGCGCCGCGCCCGTGCGCCCGCCGTCCCCGTACGGCTCCGCGGTCGCGTCGAAGTGCCGTTTGCCGCGGTAGTTCCGGAGCCGGTCGTCGTTTTCGCCGGTCACATCCATCCGGATACCTCCTCCGGCAGCCCCGCCCGGTGTCCTCCTTCCACTGTGACGCCCCCGGCCGCGAAGCGCACAGGGACGGGCGGGCGGTATCTCGACATCAAGTATCTTGACATCGAGATGACTTCTCCGGCAAGGTCCTCCCTGGTCTTTGATCCATTGATCTCCTGGTGTCGAGATATGTCATGGGGGCGTGCTATGCGGCGCGGCAAGGGGAACGGGGAGCCGGCGAAGGGCGGACGGGGGAAACGAGGGCTGCTGGCCCAACTGCGCAACCCACCGGGCGGCCGCAACGCGCGCATCATGCTGCTCGCCCTGGCCGTGGACCGCACCGGATCGGGGCTGTGGGCCGCGTCCTCGGTCCTGTATCTCACCTTCGTGACGCAGCTGAGCGCCCAGCAGACCGGTGTGCTGCTGGGCGCGGCCGGGGTCGCGGGCATCGCGGGTTCACCGCTGGCCGGGCGGCTGGCCGGCCGCTTCCCGGTGCGTCCGCTGCTGATCGGCTGCCATCTGCTCCGCCTGGTGACGCTCGCCCTGGTGCTGGTGTGCGGCGGCTTCGACGCGCTGCTGCCCGTCGTCGCCGTCACGTATCTGGGGGACAGGGCGGCGAAGACGCTGGAGATGCTGTTCGCCACCCGGACCGCCGGCGAGCGGCGCGCCGCCTATCAGGCGCTGTCCCGCAGCGCGGCCAACGCGGGCTACGCCCTCGGCGCGGGGATCGCGGCCATCGGCCTGGCCGTGGGGACCGACGCCGCCTACCGGGCGCTGATCCTGGGCAACGCGCTGTCCTTCGTCGTCGCCGCTGCGCTGGTGTGGCGTACGCAGGAGCCGCGGGAGACGAGCACCGTGGTGGCCGGTGCGCCGACGGCCGCGGACGGGAAGCGGCCGCCGGTCCGCCCGGCCGGCCCGTGGCGGGACCGCGGCTATCTCACGTTCGTACTGCTGGACATCCCGATGAACCTCGACGACTCGATCCTCAACGTCGGCCTGCCGCTGTGGCTGGTGAACCGCACCTCCGCGCCGCACGCCCTCGTCCCGGCATTCCTGATCATCAACACCGTGATGGTCGTGGTGCTGCAGATCAGTGTGTCGGCGCGGGCCGAGGGCCCGCACCGGGCCACCCGGGCGGTGCTGCTGTACGGGGCCATGGTGTTCACGTGCTGCGGGTTCCTGGCCGCGGCCACCCGGGGCGGGACCTGGGTGGCCACGGCCGTCCTGCTCGCCGCGGCCCTGGTGGTCACCCTGGCGGAACTGATGCGGTCGGTGAGCTCCTGGGAGCTGGCGGTCCTCCTCGCGCCCCCGGACGCCCGCGCCGAGTATCTGGGCGTGGCCGGGATGTCCCAGTCCATCCAGAAGTCCGCCGGGCCGCCGCTGCTGACCGGTGTGGTGATGGCGGCGGGACCGGCGGGCTGGCTGGTGCTGGGCGCGCTGG
This sequence comes from Streptomyces sp. NBC_01217, assembly GCF_035994185.1. Lineage (NCBI taxonomy): Bacteria > Bacillati > Actinomycetota > Actinomycetes > Kitasatosporales > Streptomycetaceae > Streptomyces > Streptomyces sp. NBC_01217. Next base: position 3,886,638 of record NZ_CP108538.1, on the reverse strand, counting down.
TCGCGGGCCTCTCGGCCGTACAGCGACGAGCCTGTGCTCGACGGCTCCGTACCCTTTCGGCATCCGCGCCGGCGAGGGCCGCCCCCGTACCCGCGCCCTGATCCTCAGCCCTCCAGGAACACCGGATTGGTGAGCGCCGCCAGCGCGCCCGGCAGGCCCGGCACCGTCGCCGGGTGGCGGACCTCGGCCCGTACGTAGGCGGCGTAGACCGGCGTCGTACGCCACTGCACCGTCCCCGTTCCCGACTCCGGCAGCGTGGCCGTGAACAGCGTGCCCTGGTCGGTGACGAAGTGCGCGGTGCAGCCCGGAGCCCCGGTCACCTCCAGCCGTACGGTGACCGGGGCGTCGTCCCCGTCCACCCGCAGCCGCTCACCGATCCCCGCGTGCCGGCCGCGCCCGCCCGAGGCGCCGAAGGACAGGGTGATGTCGCGGGACTCGGCGATGTACGAGTGCCCGGCCCGGATTCCGTCCGTGATGGCCTCGCGCGACAGCTCCTCGGCGAGGACGACGGTCTGCGGGAGCCCCACCTTGTCCGGCTCCCGGTGCGCGTCGCTGTTGCCCATCGCCGGAACCCACGGCTTCGACGTACGGACCGCGGCCACAAGGGAGTTGTCCCACTCGGCCAGGGCGATCTCGTCCTCCGGGGTGTACGCCCCGTTCCACACCTCCACCGCATCCGCCTCGCCGAAGCCGAACTTCCAGTGGCAGCCGATGCAGGTGGCGTGCGGATGCGCGGGCACGACCAGGCCACCGGCCCGGCGCACCGCCTTCGCGTAGTGCCCGAAGCGGTTGTCACGGGCCCGGTAGCGCCAGTCGACGAACGTGCCCGGGTCGGTGGCGAGCGCGATCACATGCCCGTTGCGGGTGGTGACCTCCTCGCCCGTCAGGACGAGCAGATCGTCGCCCCACAGCCCGCCCCACGCGCCGTGCGCGGAGTACGTGTTGTGCTCACTGCTGTTGATGAAGTCGAGCCCGGCCGCGCGTGCGGCGGCGGCGATCTCCGCCGGGGTGCGCCTGCCGTCGGAGTGGACGGAGTGCAGGTGGCAGTCCCCGCGGTACCAGGCGCGCCCGCGCCCCTTCGCGCGTTCCGGCGGATACACCGGCTTCGGCGTGGACCCGGTGGGCCCGAAGCGCAGGGTGATCGTCACCTCGTACGGGAGTCCCTCCGGGGCGACGGTGTACGGCCCGAGGGCGATGTTCCAGGTCCCGGCCCGTACCGGACCCGCGATGTAGCCGGGCGTCGCCTCGTCCGCGCGGATGAAGAAGCCGGTGCGCGCCCCGCCGGACCAGCCCCGGAACCCGCGCCCGCCCAGCTCCGTGCCGCGCTCGTCGAAGATGCCGATGTCGAGGGCGTTGCCCTGCGTCCCGGCCGGGACGGGCGTCTTCTCGTACGTGTACGAGACGGCTATCTCCCTTACCCCGCGCGGCACTTCGACCGGCAGGTACACATAGTCGGGCGACCCGGTCGGCAGAGTGCCGCGCACGGTCGTGGTCCGGTCCGGGGCGCCGTCCCCGGTCGCGGCGTCGGCGAAGCTCACAGTGCCCAACGTTAGAGCGGTGGCGGCCGTCCCGACGAGAAGGCCGCGCCTGGCCATCGGGTGGCCGTGGGCGGATTGCGATGCGGACATACGAATGGCTCCCCGGGGTGTGGTGACTGGTGAGAGGTGACATACCCGACCCTGGCCGGGGGCCGTGAACTCCGGGGAAACGGCGGGCGGCACGACCGGGGCCCGGACAACCGCGCGTCCGGGCACTCGGCTTTCCGCACCGCACGGCATACCTTGGGGCCCTCACCGGACCACGACGGAGGTGTCCTCTACATGCGGATCGCCACAACGATCTTCCTCACCGATGAGACGATCACGCCGCTGCGGCTCGCCCACGAGCTCGAACAGCGCGGGTTCGCCGGGCTCTACCTGCCCGAGCACACCCACATCCCGGTGAGCAGGGACACCCCCTACCCGGCGGGCGGCGAACTCCCGCCCGAGTACGGCCGCACCCTCGACCCCTTCGTCGCCCTCGCCCAGGCCGCCGCGGTCACCGAACGCCTCGCCCTCGGCACCGGCATCACCCTCATCGCCCAGCACGACCCGATCGACCTGGCGAAGCAGATCGCCACCCTCGACCATCTCTCCGGCGGCCGCTTCACGCTGGGCCTGGGCTTCGGCTGGAACGTCGAGGAAGCCGCGGACCACGGCGTGAACTGGTCGACGCGCCGGGAGCTCGGCCGCGACCGGATGGCCCTGATGCGCGCTCTGTGGTCGGAGGAACCGACGGCGTACGACGGCGAGTTCGGCTCGGTCCGCGCCAGCCACGCGCACCCGAAGCCGGTCCAGAAGCCCCGCGGCCCGGTGAACGGCCCCCGCACCCTGATCGGTGGCGCGGCGGGCCCGAAGCTGTTCGCGCACATCGCCCAGTACGCGGACGGCTGGCTCCCGATCGGTGGCCGGGGCCTGACGGAGTCCGTACCGAAGCTCCGCGAGACCTGGGAGTCGGCGGGCCGAGACCCGAAGCAGCTCCAGGTGGTCCTGTACGCGGTGCTCCCGAGCCCGGGGAAGCTGGCGCACTACGCGGACCTGGGCATCGAGGAGGTCGTCCTCCAGCTGCCCCCGGCGGGGGAGCCGGAAGTGCTGCGGGTGCTGGACGCGTACGCGGAGTATCTGTAACCGCACTCCGTATTCGTACCCGTAGGGGGGCGTTTCGGGCCTATTGCCCGTACGCATGGTGACCCAGAGCACTTCCGGCCACGGATTGTGCATGCTTTCCGCGCCCCAGGGCAGGGGCTTTCGACGTCGCGGGCTCTTTGGAAAAAGGGAGATCCGGCGGCGCTCGGGGGACTGACCGGGAACGGAAGGCAAAACGGGACGTGTCTGAACAGCAGAGCATTTACGTGGACGGAAAGTGGCGCCGCGCCGCCTCCGGAGCCACGCGCGAAATTCTCGACCCCGCGGATGCCCAACCGTTCGCGCTGATCGCCGAGGGCGGTGCAGAAGACGTGGACGCCGCGGTCGCCGCCGCGCGCCGCGCCTTCGACGAAGGGCCATGGCCCGGGACGCCCGTCGCCGAGCGCGCCGCGCTACTGCGCCGCGTCGCCGATCTCCTCGTACGCGACCGGGAGAAGATCGGCCGGCTCGAAAGCCGCGACGCGGGCAAGACCGTGGAGGAGGGGCGCATCGATGTCGACTGCGTCGCCGATTCCTTCCGGTACTTCGCCGACCTGGTCGTGGGCGAGGGCGGCGGGCGCGTCGTCGACGCCGGGTCCGACGAGATCCACAGCGTCGTCGTGCACGAGCCCGTGGGGGTCTGCTCCCTCATCACGCCATGGAACTACCCGCTCCTCCAGGCGAGTTGGAAGGTCGCCCCGGCCCTCGCCGCGGGCAACACCTTTGTCGTCAAGCCGAGCGAGATCACGCCGCTGACGACCGTGGTCCTCATCGAGCTCCTCGAAGAGGCGGGGCTTCCCGCTGGTGTCGCCAATATCGTGACCGGGCCCGGCCATTCCGTCGGCGCGCGCCTCGCCGAGCACCCGGACGTCGATCTCGTCTCCTTCACCGGCGGGCTCGTCAGCGGCACGAAGGTCGCGCGGGCCGCGGCCGCCGACGTGAAGAAGCTCGCCCTCGAACTGGGCGGGAAGAACCCGAATGTCGTGTTCGCGGACTCGTGCGGGACCGAGGCCGGGTTCGACACCGCCGTCGACCAGGCACTCAACGCCGCCTTCATACACAGCGGGCAGGTCTGCTCCGCCGGGTCCCGGCTCATCATCGAGGAGTCCGTGCGCGAACGCTTCGTCGCCGAACTCGCCCGGCGCGCCCGGAAGATCAGGCTCGGCCGCGGCGACGGGGACGGAGTGGAGTGCGGTCCCCTCGTCTCCGCGCAGCAGCGCGAGAAGACCGAGGCGTACGTCGCCTCCGCGCTCGCCGAGGGCGCCGTCCTGCGCTCCGGCGGCAAGCGGCCCGAGCCGAATGAAGTGCGCCCCGCCACCGGGTACTTCTACGAGCCGACCGTTCTCGACCGGTGCCACCGCGAGATGCGGGTCGTGCGTGAGGAGGTCTTCGGGCCCGTCCTGACCGTCGAGACGTTCCGGACCGAGGACGAGGCCGTCGCCCTCGCCAACGACACCGAGTACGGCCTCGCCGGCGCCGTCTGGACCGCCGACGCGGGACGCGCCCGGCGCGTCGCAGGGCGGCTGCGCCACGGCACCGTATGGATCAACGACTTCCACCCCTATCTCCCGCAGGCGGAGTGGGGCGGCTTCGGGAAGAGCGGGATCGGACGCGAGCTGGGCCCGGCAGGGCTCGCCGAGTACCGGGAGACCAAGCACGTGTACCAGAACCTGGCGCCGAAGCCGGTGCGGTGGTTCGCGGGCTGAGCGCGCCCGCGCCCCCGCCCCGTACGACCGGCTCATCACGCGCAGAACCTTGGAGTCAACGCATGTCCGAATACGAGAGCGTGCACGAAAACGCGTACGACTACGTCATCGTCGGCGGCGGCACCGCCGGGTCCGTCATCGCGTCCCGGCTGACCGAGAACCCCGACGTCACCGTCGCCGTCATCGAGGGCGGGCCGAGCGACATCGACCGGGACGACGTCCTGACCCTGCGCCGCTGGCTCGGCCTCCTCGGCGGCGAACTCGACTACGGCTACACGACCACCGAACAGCCGCGCGGCAACTCGCACATCCTGCACAGCCGCGCCAAGGTGCTCGGAGGATGCTCGTCGCACAACACGCTCATCTCGTTCAAGCCGCTGCCGGGCGACTGGGACGAGTGGGCCGCGGCCGGCGCCGAGGGCTGGGACCACAAGGCGATGGACCCGTACTTCGGCAGGCTGCGCAACAACATCGTGCCGGTCGACGAGAAGGACCGGAACGCCATCGCCCGGGACTTCGTGGAAGCCGCGCGGACCGCGACCGGCGTGCCGCGCGTCGACGGGTTCAACAAGGCCCCCTTCAAGGACGGCGTCGGCTTCTTCGACCTCGCGTACCACCCGGAGAACAACAAGCGCTCCTCCGCCTCGGTCGCGTATCTGCACCCCCACATGGAGGCGGGCGACCGGCCCAACCTGACTCTCCTGCTGGAGACATGGGCGTACAGGCTGGAGCTGGACGGCCCGCGCGCGCGTGGAGTCCGCGTACGGACGAAGGACGGAAGCGAGTCGCTCGTCGTCGCGCGGCGCGAGGTCGTCGTGTGTGCGGGCGCCGTCGACACGCCCCGGCTGCTCCTGCACTCCGGCATCGGCCCCAGGGCCGACCTGGAGGAGCTCGGGATTCCCGTCGTGCACGACCTGCCCGGCGTCGGCGAGAACCTGCTCGACCACCCCGAGTCCGTGATCGTGTGGGAGACGGACGGGCCGATCCCCGACAACTCCGCCATGGACAGCGACGCGGGTCTCTTCGTGCAGCGCGACCCCGGGGCGAGCGGGCCGGACCTGATGTTCCACTTCTACCAGATCCCGTTCACCGACAACCCGGAGCGCCTCGGCTACGAGAAGCCCGAGCACGGGGTGTCGATGACGCCGAACATCCCCAAGCCGCGCAGCCGCGGCCGCCTCTTCCTGACCAGCGCCGACCCGGAGGAGAAGCCAGCCCTCGACTTCCGCTACTTCACGGACGAGGACGACTACGACGGGCGGACCCTGGTCGACGGCATCAGGATCGCCCGCGAGATCGCGAGGACTGAACCGCTCGCCGGCTGGCTCGGGCGCGAGGTGTGCCCGGGGCCCGATGTCGTGGGCGACGAAGAGCTCGGCGAGTACGCACGGAAGGCCGCACACACCGTGTACCACCCCGCGGGTACCTGTCGCATGGGTGCGAAGGGTGACGAACTCGCTGTCGTCGACCCGGAGCTGAGGATTCGGGGACTCGAAGCGATCCGCATCGCCGACGCGTCCGTCTTCCCGACGATGCCGGCGGTGAACCCGATGATCGGGGTGCTCATGGTCGGGGAGAAATGTGCCGAGCTGCTGGGCGGTGAGGCGTGATGAGTACGGACGCAGAGGTGACGGTCGAGGCGGACGCGCAGATGAGTCCGCCCGTGTTCTCGGTGCGCAACCTGTGGAAGGTCTTCGGGCCGAAGGCCGACCGCGTGCCGGGCGACCCGGAGCTCGCCGCTCTGGGCGCCGCCGAGCTGCGCACCCGCACCGGGTGCACCGCCGCCGTGCGCGATGTCGGTTTCGATGTGCGCAGGGGCGAGGTCTTCGTCGTCATGGGCCTCTCCGGCTCCGGCAAGTCCACCCTCGTACGCTGTCTGACCCGCCTCATCGAGCCGACCTCCGGAGACATTTCCATCGACGGCGAGGACGTCCTCGGCATGGACAAGGGGCGGCTTCGCCGACTGCGGCGCCACCGTGCCGCCATGGTCTTCCAGCACTTCGGACTGCTGCCGCACCGGTCCGTGCTCGACAACGTCGCGTACGGGCTCGAAATCCAGGGCGTGGGGCGCGCCGAGCGGCGCGCCAGGGCGGCGGAGGTCGTCGCCAAGGTGGGCCTGGAAGGGCTTGAACAGCGGCGTCCCGGGCAGCTGTCCGGTGGTCAGCAGCAGCGCGTCGGACTCGCGCGTGCCCTCGCGGTCGACCCCGAAGTGCTGCTGTTCGACGAGCCGTTCAGCGCACTGGACCCGCTGATCCGGCGCGATATGCAGGAGGAGGTCATCCGGCTCCACCGCGAGGAGGGCCGGACCATGGTCTTCATCACGCACGACCTGAACGAGGCGCTGCGGCTCGGCGACCGGATCGCGCTCATGCGCGACGGCCGGATCGTGCAGCTGGGCACGTCCGAGGAGATCGTGGGCTCGCCCGCCGACGACTACGTACGCGAGTTCGTACGGGACGTGCCGCGCGAGCAGGTCATGACCGTGCGCCGGGCGATGCGGCCCGCAGGCGCCGACGAGGCGGGGCGCGGTCCCGCCGTCGCGGCCGGCGCGACCGTGTCGGAGGCGATCGAGGCGGTCGCCAGGACCGGGTTCGCGGCTCGGGTGATGGACGAGGGCCGGTGCCTGGGGGTCGTGGACCATGCGCGGCTGCTGAGGGTGGTGGCGGGGGCGGAGTTCGGTTCGGCGGCTGATTCCGGTTCGGGCTCCGACGGTGGTGTTTCTGCTGATGCCGGCTCCGGCGCGGGCGATGTACCCGCGCCCGCGGTGTCGCCGGGTGAGGAGGTGGCCTGATGGCTGCCGTCGGTACCGCCCCCGCGGCGGGCACCACCCCGCGCCTTGCCGCCCTCCTGCGCAATCACGCCCTGGGCAAGCTCCTGCTGCTGGCCGTGGTGGCATCCGTCCTCGTGCCGGTCCTCCACGCCAAGTGGGCGAGCGGGAGCTGGCCTGACGCACTCACCGTCGACCTGTCCGAGCCGCTCGGCAGAACCAGCGACTGGATCATCGACAACCGGGACAGCCACCCGCTGTTCCTCCACTTCTTCGGCCACATCAGCAACGCCGTCGTCGTCTGCGTGCGCGCCGTTTACCTGGTGCTGCTCGCCGCAGGCTGGGCCGGTGTCACTGCCGCGGCCGGGCTCGTGGCCTGGCGTGTCGCGGGCCTGCGGCTCGCGGCGGCGGCCGTCGTCGCGTTCCTCGCCTGCGGCTGGCTCGGCATGTGGGTGCCGACCATGCAGACCCTGGCGCTGATGGTCGTCACCGTCCTCGTCTCGGTCGTGCTCGGCGTGGTCCTCGGGCTGGCGGCCGGGCTGTCCGACCGTACGTACCGGGCGCTGCGTCCCGTCCTGGACACCATGCAGGTGCTGCCGGCCTTCGCGTATCTGCTGCCGGTCGTCCTCGTGTTCGGCATCGGTGTCCCCGCGGCCGTCCTCGCGACCGTCGTCTACGCCGCCCCGCCGATGGCCCGCCTGACCGCACTCGGTCTGCGCGGCGCCGACGGAGGCGTCATGGAAGCCGTCGCCTCGATCGGTGCGACCGCGAGGCAGCGGCTGCTGACGGCCCGGCTCCCGCTCGCCCGTAAGGAGCTCCTCCTCGGGCTCAACCAGACGATCATGATGGCGCTCTCGATGGCCGTCATCGCGTCGGTGATCGGCGCGGGCGGTCTCGGTGACCGCGTGTACCAGGCGCTGGCCTCCGTGGACGTCGGCGCGGCCCTCGCGGCCGGCATCCCGATCGTGCTGCTCGCCGTGATCCTGGACCGTACGACGGGTGCGGCGGGGGAGCGCCTCGGCGCCGCCGAGCCCGACGGCCGCCGTCTGCACGGCCTGCACGGCTGGGGGGCCGCCGCCGTCCTCGCGGCCGCTGTCGCCCTCGTTGCCCGCTTCGCCGGCCGGCTCGACTGGCCCGGCTCCTGGAGCGCGGACATCGCGGACCCGGTCAACGAGGCCGTCGGCTGGATGACCGACCACCTCTACTCCGGCGTCCCCTACATCGGCGGAACGGCCGACTGGGCCGGTCACTTCACCACCTGGGTCCTCGACCCGGTGCGCGACGGCCTGCAGGGGCTGCCCTGGTGGTCCGTGCTCCTCGTCGTCGCCGCGCTCGCCTGGCTGATCGGCACGTGGCGGACCGCGCTGACCGCCGTACTCGCCATGGCCGCGACCGGTGTCCTCGGCGTATGGAAGCCGTCGCTCGACACGCTGTCGCAGGTACTCGCCGCCGTCGCCGTGACGCTGGTCGTCGGCTTCGCGGCCGGGATCGCGGCGGCGCGCAGCGAGCGGCTCGAACGGCTGCTCCGCCCCGTGCTCGACGTCTTCCAGACGATGCCGCAGTTCGTGTATCTGATCCCGGTGGTCGCGCTCTTCGGCGTAGGCCGCGCACCGGCGGTCGCCGCCGCGGTCGTCTACGCACTCCCGGCCGTCATCCGCATCACGACGCAGGGCCTTCGCCAGGTGGACGGAGCCGCGCTGGAGTCCGCGCGGTCGATGGGGGCGACCAGCGGTCAGCAACTGCGTCAGGTCCAGCTGCCGCTGGCCCGCCCCGCTCTGCTGCTCGCCGTCAACCAGGGGGTCGTCCTCGTCCTCGCCGTCGTGATCATCGGCGGTCTGGTGGGCGGTGGTGCGCTCGGATACGAGGTCGTCCTCGGCCTCGCACAGGGCGACCTGGCGACCGGGCTCGTGGGCGGCGCGGCGATCGTGTGTCTGGGTCTCATGCTCGACCGGGTCACCCAGCCGACCGGGCGCCGTACGAAGAAGGGAGCGTGACATGCGCGCACGCAGGATGACCATGGGGCTCGCGGCCGCGGGCACCCTCCTGGTGACGACCGGTTGCGGCGCCGCCGACATGACCGAGCAGTCGTCGCCGTACGCCAATGCCCGGGGCGCGAAGACGGTGACCCTGTCCGTCCAGTCCTGGGTCGGCGCGCAGGCCAATGTCGCCGTCGCGGAGTATCTGCTCAAGCACGAGCTCGGCTACCGCGTCGACACCGTGCAGGTCGACGAGGTCCCGGCCTGGGACGCGCTCAGCCAGGGCCGCGTCGACGCGATCATGGAGGACTGGGGCCACCCCGACCAGGAGCAGCGCTACGTCAAGGACAAGAGGACGATCGTGAACGGCGGCGACCTCGGCGTCACCGGACACATCGGCTGGTTCGTCCCGACGTACTTCGCGAAGCGGCACCCGGACGTCACCGACTGGAAGAACCTCAACAAGTACGCGTCACAGCTGCGCACCGCGGAGAGCGGCGGCAAGGGGCAGTTGCTGGACGGCTCCCCGTCGTACGTCACGAACGACAAGGCCCTGGTCGGCAACCTGAAGCTGGACTACCAGGTCGTCTTCTCCGGTTCCGAGGCCGCGCAGATCACCCAGATCAAGCAGTTCGCCAAGGCCCAGAAGCCGTTCCTGACGTACTGGTACCAGCCGCAGTGGCTGTTCAAGAAGGTGCCGATGACGGAGGTGAAGCTGCCCGCGTACAAGGAGGGCTGCGACGCCGACCCGGAGAAGGTGGCCTGCGCCTATCCGAATACGCCGCTGCAGAAGTACCTCAACGCGGACTTCTCGAAGAGCGGCGGCGAGGCCGCCGCCTTCCTGAAGAACTTCGAGTGGACGACCGAGGACCAGAACGAGGTCTCCCTGCTCATCGCCGACCGGAAACTGTCGCCGGCCGAGGCGGCGAAGAAGTGGCTCGACGGGCATGAGTCCACGTGGCGGTCCTGGCTTGCGAAGTAGCCGCGGCAAAGGCGCCGAAGGCGCCGGGCGGCCGCCGGTCAGCGAAGGCGCGAGGAGGACAGGATCGAGGCCAGGTGCGCCACGACCATGACCCACGTGATGGCCGCGATCGCCAGCACCGTCGCCTGGGTCGCCCCGATGCCGCCGACGAACAGGTCGACCACGGCGACCACCAGCAGGACGAGGGATGCCTCGATGCCGTTGGTGATCCGGTGGATCTTGAAGGCCGAGGCCAGACGGCGGGCCGAGGCGAGCCCCTCCGAGCGGGGCCGGGTCGCCTCGTCGTCGGCGACCGGCAGACCGCGGCGGTGGCGTGCGACGTCCACGAGGTCGGTGGACGCCTTCAGCAGGACGACTCCGAGTGCCGCGGCGAGCCCCACCGACACCCAGAGGTCCGAGGAGCCGTGCGCCGCCCGGAACCCCGCCCCGATCATGAGCGCGGCGTCGGCCAAGTAGGCGCCCAGCCGGTCGACATAGATGCCCGTCGCGCTGTTCTGCCCCCGCCAGCGGGCCACTTCGCCGTCCACGCAGTCGAAGAGCAGGAACAGCTGGAAGAGCACCGCCGCGAGCACGGCCCCTGTCAGGCCGGGTATGAGGAGTGCGAAGCCGGACGCCACGCCGCACACCACCATCGTCCAGGTCAGGGCATCGGGCGTCACCCGGGTACGCACGAGCTGCCGGGTGGTCCGCAGGGAGATCCGCCGCATGTACATGCGGCCCGCCCAGTGCTCTCCGTTACGGCTCGCAAGCTTCGCGTTCGGCTGGCAGACCTCACGCAGCTCTTCCAATGCCGGAGCACTCGTCATGACGTTCCTTCACCCACCTGTCCCATCGGCCCAGCAGTGATCACCACAGGGTAGAGACCCCGCTCGGGCGGACCGACAGGAGGTGCGATCCATCGGCCCGCGCGGCCTTCGGGGGCTTCCCGGGGGCTCCCCGTGTACTCGCGGTGGCAGGTCGGGCCGCCGCTGGGGCAGGATGGACCCATTGCCCCCCGACCAGGGAGAACCCATGTCCATCGCGGTACTCGGCGCGACCGGCGGCCAGGGCGGCGCGGTGGCCGCCGCCCTTCTTGAGGCGGGGCGTGCCGTGCGCGCCGTGGTGCGTGATCCCGGCAGCGGGCGGGCCAGGGCGCTGGTGTCGGCCGGGGCGGAGGTCGTCCCCGGGGATCTGTTCGACGCGGACTCGCTCGCCGAGGCGTTCCGGGGCACGACGGCCGCGTACGCCGTCACCACGCCGTTCCAGGACGGTCTGGACGCCGAGGTCGCCCAGGGCGCGGCGATCGTACGGGCCGCCGAGGCGGCCGCCCTGCCGCATCTGGTGCTGGCCTCCGTCGCCAGTGCGGACCGCGGCACCGGCATCCCGCACTTCGAGACCAAGGCCAGGACCGAGGAACTGCTCGCCGCCTCCGGACTCCCGGCGACGGTGGTGGCGCCGAGCTACTTCTACGACAACGCGCTGGGCGCGCTGGACGAGGTCGCCGCGGGCATCCTCACCATGCCGCTCTCCGGCGACACCCCGCTCCAGCAGGTGGCACGGCAGGACCTCGGCCGGGTCGTGGCCGCGGTCGTGGCCGATCCGGACCGGTGGATCGGGCAGCGGATCGAGGTGGCGGGCGACGATCCCACACCGGTCCGGATGGCCGCGGAGATCGGACGGGCAGCGGGCGGCACGGTGGCGTTCCGGCAGACATCGCTGGAGGATCTGCGCACGGTCAGTCCCGACATGTTCGCGATGTACAACTTCCTGGAGGGCACGGGATACCAGGTGGACCTGGAGGCGCTGCGCGCGCAGTTCCCCGATGTCCCCTGGACTTCGTACGCGGCCTGGGCGGACACCCAGGAATGGCCGACGCCCCGCGTGTGACGTCACGCAGGGCGCGCGGGTGACGGGGTCCTGTCCTCGAACGCCGGACGGGCGGATGAGGCAGGTCGCCTGCGCCGGGTCCTGCGGCCCAGGCGCCCCGCCGCTGCCCCGGAGTCGCCGGTCCGGGTCGCGCGCGCCGCTCGTATGCTCGGTCCATGACCGATCCTCAGCGCGGACGTCCGACCACCAACTCCATGCGGCGCGCCCTCAAGCGGGCCCGCGACGGTGTCGCTCTCGATGTGACCGAGGCCGCCGTTCTGCTCCGGGCGCGAGGTGACGACCTGACGGATCTCGCCGCCTCGGCCGCCCGGGTGCGCGACGCCGGCCTCGAAGCCGCCGGCCGGCCGGGGGTCATCACGTACTCCCGCAAGGTCTTCATCCCGCTGACCCGGCTCTGCCGCGACAAGTGCCACTACTGCACCTTCGTCACCGTCCCCGGCAAGCTCAGGCGCGCCGGCCACGGGATGTTCCTGTCGCCCGACGAGGTGCTGGACATCGCCCGCAAGGGCGCGGCCATGGGCTGCAAGGAAGCGCTGTTCACCCTCGGCGACCGGCCCGAGGACCGCTGGCCCGAGGCGCGGGAGTGGCTGGAGGCCGAGGGGTACGACGACACCCTCGCGTACGTACGCGCCATGGCGATCCGGGTACTCGAAGAGACCGGACTCCTTCCGCATCTCAACCCCGGCGTGCTGACCTGGACCGACCTCCAGCGCCTCAAGCCCGTCGCCCCGTCCATGGGCATGATGCTGGAGACGACGGCCACCCGTCTGTGGTCCGAGCCGGGCGGCCCGCACCATGGCTCCCCGGACAAGGAACCCGCCGTACGCCTGCGCGTCCTCGAAGACGCGGGCCGCTCCAACGTCCCGTTCACGACCGGCATCCTGATCGGGATCGGCGAATCGTACGAGGAGCGCGCCGACTCCCTCTTCGAACTGCGCAAGACGGCCCGCGCCTACCACGGCATCCAGGAAGTCATCGTCCAGAACTTCCGCGCCAAGCCGGACACGGCGATGCGCGGCATGCCGGACGCCGAGCTGGAGGAGCTGGCCGCGGCCATCGCCGTCGCCCGGCACATCCTCGGCCCGTCCGCCCGCATCCAGGCCCCGCCGAACCTCGTCGACGCCGAGTACGCGCTGCTCATCGGCGCGGGCATCGACGACTGGGGCGGCGTCTCCCCGCTGACGCCCGACCATGTGAACCCCGAACGCCCATGGCCCCACATCGACGAACTGGCCGCAAGGACGGCCGAGTCGGGCTTCACGCTCCGCGAACGCCTCACCATCTACCCGGAGTTCATCCGGCGCGGCGAGCCCTGGCTCGACCCCCGCCTCCTCCCGCACGTCCGCGCCCTCGCCGACCCGGAGACGGGCCTCGCGAAGGAGGGCGCGATCCCCGCCGGTCTGCCCTGGCAGGAGCCCGACGAGGAGTTCGGCGCCACCGGCCGCACCGACCTGCACCACACCATCGACACCGAGGGCCGCACCGGTGACCGCCGCGAGGACTTCGACGAGGTGTACGGGGACTGGGAGGCCCTGCGCGAGGCGGCCACCCCCGGCATGGTCCCCTCCCGCATCGACGCCGACGTGCGCCAGGCACTGAGCCGGGCTGCCGACGACCCGACGAGGCTCACCGACGACCAGGCCCTCGCCCTGCTCCACGCGGACGGCCCCGCGCTCGACGAACTGTGCCGGATCGCGGACACCCTGCGCCGTGACGTGGTCGGTGACGACGTCACCTACATCGTCACCAGGAACATCAACTTCACCAACGTCTGCTACACCGGCTGCCGCTTCTGCGCCTTCGCCCAGCGGCGCACCGACGCCGACGCGTACACCCTGTCCGTGGCACAGGTCGCCGACCGCGCCGCGCAGGCGTGGGACGTCGGCGCGGTCGAGGTCTGCATGCAGGGCGGCATCCACCCGGACCTGCCCGGCACCGCGTACTTCGACATCGCGCGGGCGGTGAAGGAACGCGTCCCCGGCATGCACGTCCACGCCTTCTCGCCGATGGAGGTCGTCAACGGCGCGACCCGCACCGGCATGTCCATCCGCGACTGGCTGACCGCCGCGAAGGAGGCCGGACTCGGCTCGATCCCCGGCACGGCGGCCGAGATCCTGGACGACGAGGTCCGCTGGGTCCTCACCAAGGGCAAGCTGCCCACGGCGACCTGGCTGGAGGTCATCAGGACCGCCCACGAGGTGGGCCTGCGCTCCTCGTCGACGATGATGTACGGCCATGTCGACCAGCCCCGGCACTGGCTCGGCCACCTCAGGACCCTGGCCGGCCTCCAGCAGGAGACGGGCGGCTTCACGGAGTTCGTCACCCTCCCCTTCATCCACACCAACGCCCCGGTCTATCTGGCAGGCATCGCCCGCCCCGGCCCGACCGACCGCGACAACCGCGCCGTCACCGCCATGGCCCGGCTGCTGCTCCACCCGCACATCACCAACATCCAGACCAGCTGGGTCAAGCTCGGCACGGAGGGCGCGGCGCAGATGCTGCGCTCGGGCGCCAACGACCTGGGCGGCACGCTGATGGAGGAGACCATCTCCCGTATGGCGGGCTCCGGTTACGGTTCGTACCGCTCCGTCCAGGACCTCGTCGCGATCGCCGAGCTCGCGGGCCGCCCGGCGAAGCCGCGTACGACCCTGTACGGAGAGGTCCCCGAGGAGCGGATCGCGGCGGCCGCCGCATCCGACGGCCACCTTCCGGAGCTGCTGCCGGTGCTGCCGGGCTGAACGGACCGGCATGGGGTCCGACCGGTCAAAAACGACCTGCGGGACGTCCGTCCACATACCCCCGCTTACCCGATTTCGCCCCCTCAGCCGTCCGTTGCCGTTCGATTACAGTGCTGCGCAGTCGGAGGCGGGCGGGCGGACGGGTCGACGGGGAGGGGCGCGGTGAGTACGGGGACCACAGCTGTCTGGGGCCGTGCCGAGCAGCAGGACTTCCGCAGCCGGGTGCGTGGTGCTCTGCTGGGCGGGGCCATCGGTGACGCGCTCGGGGCGGGGGTCGACGGGCTCACGCTCGAAGAGATCCGGGCGGCCCACGGCACCGACGCCGTCACCGACTTCGTGCCCGCGCACGGCGGACGCGGCGCCGTCACCGCCGTCACCCAGCTCAATCTGTTCACCGTCGACGGACTGATCCGCGCCCAGGTCCGCCGCGACACCGGTGCCTGGCACCCGCCCACCGATGTGCACCGGGCCCATCTGCGGTGGGCGGCCACCCAGCGCGACTGGGGGCCCGACGAGCGCCGCACGGATGACGGCTGGCTCGCCCGGCAGGAGTGGCTCTACGCCCGCCGCGCCCCCACCCGGGAGTGTCTGACGGGGTTCGGGGACGCCACGATGGGCACCCTCGACAAGCCCAAGAACCCCACCGCGCGCGACTCGTCGGCCCTCACCCGGTCCGCGCCGTTCGGGCTGCTCGTCGGATGGGAGCCCCAGCTCGTCCTGCAACTGGCCGTCGAGTGCGCCTCCCAGACCCACGGCCACCCCGCCGCCCTGCTCTCCGCGGGCGCCCTCGCCGTCATGGTGCACGGGCTGGCCCGCGGCGAGACCCTGGACGGCTCCGTCCAGCACGCCCTGGCCCTGCTCGTGGAGCGCCCGGGGCACGAACCGGTGACCGGGGCGCTGATGCAGGCCCTCGGCACCGTACGCCAGGGCATTCCGGGACCGGCCCTGATCGAGTCGCTGGGCGCCACGGACGCCGCCGAGGAGGTGCTCGCCGTCGCCGTGTACTGCGCCCTGGTCGGCGAGGACGTACGGCACGGTCTGCGGCTGGCCGTCAACCACGGCGGGCCCTCCGCGGCCACCGGAGCGCTGTGCGGGGCGCTGCTCGGCACACTGCACGGCGAGACCGCGCTGCCGCCGGCCTGGCTCGCCGAACTTGAGGGCCGGGCGACCCTCCTGGAACTCGCCGACGACTTCGCGATGGAGATGACCCAGGGCCCCGCCCTGCACGGCCCGTCGGCCGCGGCGCCGGGCTGGCTGACCCGCTACCCGCGCGGCGGGCAGTGAGCAGGGAGGGGCGGGGTACGGATGCCGCCGCGTCCGTACCCCGCCCCTCGCCGTAAACACCCTCTACAACCGCGGATGTCAGTCCTTCAGGCCCTCCGCGACCGCGGCATCCCCGGAACCGGCCTGGGCCGGAACCATCGCCCCGGCATCCGAGCCGCCGTCGCCGTCCGTGTTGATCTGCTCGATGATCGCGTCGCGCTCCGGGGTGTCCTCCGGCTTGATGAAGCCGATCACGATGTAGAGGATCAGCGAGATCGCCAGCGGCAGCGCCACCTGGTACTGCAGCGCGACGTCCGTCTTCACCGAACCGTCGAAGTTGTAGTTGGTGAAGTAGAACGCCAGCAGACCCGCCGCCCAGCTGACGAGCGCCGCCGTCGGACCCGACTTACGGAACCTGCGCAGCAGGCCCAGCATGAACGGGATCGCGATCGGACCCATCAGACCGGCCACCCACTTGATGACGACGGAGATGATGTCCTTGAACGTCGGCGAGTTGATCTGGGTGGCCAGCGCCATCGACAGACCGAGGAAGCCGAGCGTGGACAGCCGCGCCGCCAGCAGCCCCGCCCGGCTGCCCCAGGTGCGTGCCGCCTTGGAGAGGACGGGGGCGATGTCCCGGGTGAAGACCGCCGCGATGGCGTTGGCGTCCGAGGAGCACATGGCCATCGTGTGCGAGAAGAAGCCGACGACGACCAGGCCCAGCAGACCGTGCGGCAGCAGCTGCTCGGTCATCAGGGCGTAGCTGTCGGACGCGTCCGGCTTCTGCGCCTGGACCAGCAGCGGGGCGCACCACATCGGGAAGAACAGGACGGTGGGCCAGACCAGCCACAGCACCGCGGAGAGCCGGGCCGAACGCTTCGCGGCGGCGGGGGACTCCGTGGCCATGTAGCGCTGGGCCTGGTTCCACATGCCGCCGTTGTACTCGAAGGTCTTGATGAAGAGGTACGCGAGCAGGAAGGTCACGGTGTACGGACCGGCCGTCGGGTCCGTGTGGCCCTCGGGCAGCTTGTCCCAGACCGTCCACAGGGTGCTGACGCCGTCCAGCTCGGCCATCGCCGTGACGAGCATCGCGACACCGGCGAAGAGCTGGATGACGAACTGCCCCAGCTCCGTGAGCGCGTCGGCCCACAGACCGCCGACCGTGCAGTAGACGGCGGTGATGCAGCCGGTGATGAAGATGCCCTGGGTGATCGAGATGCCGGTGAAGACGGAGAGCAGGGTGGCGATGGCCGCCCACTTGGCGCCGACGTCCACGATCTTCAGCAGCAGACCGGACCAGGCGAGCGCCTGCTGGGTCGGGATGTTGTAGCGGTTCTTCAGATATTCGAGCGGGGACGCGACATGCAGCCGCGAGCGCAGCCGGTTGAGCCGGGGCGCGAAGAGCTGGGAGCCGATGCCGATGCCGATGGCGATCGGCAGCGACCAGGTCACGAAGGACGTGACGCCGTACTGGTACGCGATACCGGCGTAACCGGTGAACATCACCGCGCTGTAGCCGGACATGTGGTGCGAGATGCCCGACAGCCACCACGGCATCTTGCCGCCGGCCGTGAAGAAGTCGCTGACGTTGTCCACACGCTTGTGGGACCAGATACCGATCGCGATCATCACGCCGAAGTAGCCGATGAGCACGACCCAGTCGAGACTGTTCATGTGTCCCCTCCGGGGGTCCGCCTTGTGAACGGGTACGCACTTCGTCAGTACGGCCGCTCAGCGGTGCCCCCGTGCGGGAGCGGGGACTTCGGGGATTGAACCGCCAGTCCGGGCCTTCGGTCAAGGTTTTTGGCGATCAGAGATGTGAACATCGATCAGCAAGTCGAACGTTTTTACTTGTTATTGACCAACGCGGGCGTTGTCGTGAACGTGACGACAGCCACACGATGGGCGGGCACTTCGTCAGGCTGTGCAGAACATCAGGAGTACCGAGGAGCGCAGAAAGACCGCACGGGATGCGGGTCCCGTGCGGCCGAGAAGGAGGAGCCGCTTCGTCAGCGCGCTGGCGCGCCAGCACGCGCATGCCCTTCTTGGGGGTATGCCGGAAGTGTGCAGGCGAGCAGGTTGTGACGTTTTATGGTCACGATGAAGCGCGGCTCGATTTATGAGACGGCGATGTCGACCAGTTCCGATCTTGTCGCACGGGTCGTCGAGTCTCAGTCGTACGGTCGTGCGTGTGCAGCTTCGCTATTCGTTTCGAATCGAGCCGAGTCCTGGTCAACGCAAGGCGTTGGGCCAGGCGTTCGGCTGTGCGCGGGTGGTGTTCAACGACTGTCTGCGGGCCCGAAAGCAGGCCCATGAGCAGAGCCTGCCGTATCCGACGTCGGCAGAGCTGTCGAAGCGGTACATCACCGAGGCGAAGAAGACCCCTGAGCGGTCGTGGCTCGGGGAGGTGTCGTCGGTTGTGCTGCAGCAGTCGTTGCGGGATCTGGACGCGGCGTACCGGGGTTTCTTCGGAAGTATCAAGGGCGCCCGAAGGGGGCCGAAGGCCGGCGAGCCGCGGTTCAAGTCGAAACGTGACAGCCGCCAATCCGTGCGGTTCACAGCGAACGCCCGGTGGTCGATCACGGCGGACGGGAAGCTGAACCTGCCGAAGATCGGCCCGGTGCGGGTGCGCTGGTCCCGGACCCTGCCGTCGGTCCCGTCGACGGTGACGGTGGTCAAGGACGCTGCCGACCGGTACTGGGCCAGCTTCGTCGTGGAGACCGACCCGGCGGACGAGGTCCTGCCCCCGCTCGACCGTGACCAGGGCATTGACCTGGGGCTGACGCACTTTGCGGTCATGGCGGACGGCTCCCGCGTACGGTCGCCCCGGTTTCTGCGCCGGGCGGAGAAGAAACTCAAACGCGAGCAGCGGAGCCTGTCGCGGAAGAAGAAGGGGTCGAAGAACCGGAACAAGCAGCGGGTCAAGGTTGCGCGGGCTCACGCCAAGGTGGTCGACGCGCGCCGGGACTTTCACCACAAGCTGTCCACGAAGCTGATACGCGAGAACCAAGCGGTCAGTGTGGAGAGCCTGGGTGTGAAGGGCCTGGCTCGTACGCGGCTGTCGAAGTCCGTGCACGACGCGGGCTGGTCGGCGTTCGTGACCATGCTGGAGTACAAGGCGTCCCGGTACGGGCGCACTCTGACCAAGGTCGACCGGGCGTTCCCGTCCTCGCAGATCTGCTCGGCCTGCGGACACCGCGACGGCCCGAAGCCGTTGCACGTCCGTGTCTGGATGTGCTCCGCGTGTGGTGCCCGGCATGACCGGGACCACAACGCGGGCCAGAACATCAGGGACGAAGGGCGGCGCATCCGCGCCGCAACAACAGGCTGAACCATCCACCCCCGGGCCGGGGGCCTCACGCTGGTAACGACGTGAGTACACGCCTGCGGAGCACAGGTAAGACCAGGACTTGTCCCGGCACAGTGCACAACCCCCACCCCCATGGGTGGGAAAGAACCAGGAACCCACCTCAAGGCGATCCGTTCGCACGGACACCAGAGAGAGAATCCCCCAGACTCATGCGGGGGAGGAGGTCAAGACGACCACATGAAGTGGACCGTCGGGATCAATAAGCGGCTGTACAAGGACGACCAGGCCTACCAGGGCCGCACCCATGCCTTCACAGCCTTCCAGGGGCAGGAGGCCCCGCGGGACTGCTGGGCCGAGCGCTTCACCGGGTTCGAAGCGGTGGTCGCGGAATCCGGCCTGGGGCGGGTGGAGCTGGTGGCGCTGTTCCTCCCGACCGTGCCCCGCACCGATTTCCATGTCGATCGGCTGCGCCGACTTCGACAATGCGTTTGGCTCTGTCGTGCCGGACCACGCCCGACGGTGGGCCCACCTGACAGCGCAAACCGCCGCACCTATTGTGGGCGTTCGACCCAGGTGCTGACGGGTACCGGCGGAGTGGGGGCGTAGATGGAAGCACAGATGATCGAGCTGGCGCGGGCTGCAGGAACCGCTGTGGTCACGCTCATGGCCACCGATGCGTGGGAGAGGACACGGGAGGGGATTGTTGCTCTGTGGCGACGGGCCAGCCCGGCGCGTGCCGAGGGGGTCCTCAACGAACTGGATGCAGCTCGGGATGATCTGCTCACGGCCAGGGAAACCGGCGACGAACTGACGGAGCAGGAGCTTCGCGAGGCGTGGACGGGCCGTGTCCGACGCCTTCTCAGCGAAAGGCCCGAGGTGGCCTCGGACTTGCGTCAGATTTTGTCGGAACTTGATCCCGAACTGCGGGACGGTGCGCCGCGCACGGTGCGGATGCGTGCCGAAGCGTCTGGTAGCGGCCGTGTTTACCAGGCAGGCCGCGACCAGCACATCACCGAACGGTGAGCGGGGCCGAAAAGGGCGCAGAGCATCTGGTGCAGGGGCGGGCATCAGGCCAGGGCCGCGTATACCAGACGACCGGCGACCAGTACATAACTGAACACCACCACCATCACCTTCCGGGCCAGAGCGCGTCCCTCTTCGGGCCGTCCATGCAGCGAACGGTGGTGCGGGCGCAGCCCAGTCATCGGTTCGACTGGCCGGCCCCGGATTCGGTGCGCACTCCGCTGGTCGGTCGGACTCCTCTGGTCCTTCGGGACCGGAAGGACCTCGTGAGCAGACTGATGGGCGCCGTTCAGAATGAGAGCGGAGGAATTCACGTCCTTTACGGGCTGGGTGGCTGTGGCAAGACGGCTGTGGCCCAGGGCGTCTTCAACGCAGTCACGCGCCAGGACGGCCGCATAGGCTTGTGGGTCAACGCCTCCGAACGAGCCACCCTCCGAGCAGGAATGCTTGCAGTGGCCGCCGACCGTGGTGCTGAGTCGTACGAGCTTGCTGCTGCGTATGACGGACAGCGCGCGTCGGCTGACCTTGTCTGGCATTACCTGCACTGCTCGTCGCAGCCGTGGGTCCTGGTTCTGGACAATGCGGATGACCCTGCAGCCCTCGAAGAAGGCACGTGGCTGAGGCCGAGTTCGCAAGGCACTGTCATCGTGACCACCCGCCAGGCCAGCTCACATGTATGGAATGGAGCAGAGCTGCACCGCGTGGGCGTACTGCCTGTGGAAGATGCGGCATTGGTGCTGCGCGATCTGGCTCCTGCGGCCGGCACCCTGGAAGAGGCCGAAACCGTGGCCCGAAGACTCGATTGCCTCCCGCTTGCACTGACCTTGGCCGGATCCTTCCTGTCCCGTCAACTTCTGGAGAGTTGGTCCATGAGCGATTACCGGCGGCACTTGGACAGCAACCCGACCGAACTCATTGACCGAGGAGTGGCGCCAGGGAGCTCGGAGAAGAATGCGCGGCAACTCGTGGGCCGGACGTGGGAGATTACGCTGAGAGCTCTCGCCGAAGAAGGATTTCCCGAGTGCGTTTCGTTGCTACGTCTGCTGTCCTGTTGGAGCTCTGACCCGGTTCCGCTTTCGCTGCTGCTTCCCTCGTCTGTCGATGCCGCCGGTCTGAGCGCCTTCGATCCGCCACTGTCTGGGCATCGGATCGAGATGGCGCTCCGCGGCCTACTGGATCATTCGATGGTTTCGCTCGTCGAGTCGGAGGAGAGCGGCGAGGTAGTGCGGTGTATCAAGACGCATGGCGTTCTTCTCGACAGCGTGGCGGCTGCGGCGCCGAAGGATCAGTGGCCGCTCCTGGTCGAGGCGGCAGCGCGTCTGCTCGGCGGTGAGATCCCTTCCGAGACGCGCGGAGCGCAGACGGTAGGCCGTGTTCGGCGACTCGTCCCGCATGCGGCGAACCTGCTTCGCCGCGTGGAGGATGCAGCCACAGGCCTCAATGCGGTCGGGGTCACAACTCTCGTGGCCAAGCACGTTTTTGAGAGCGGAGACTACCAAGCCTCCCTCTCCTTGGCTCAGGCCGCCGCGGAGACGGCGCAGACGCACCTGGGCTCGGATCATCCACTGACATTCCGTGCGGAGCATCGCGCTGCCGTGGCCCTGTTCAGGCTCGGCCGCTTCGAGGAGTCCGAGACCCTGCACCGGAGAGTTCTTGACGGGCGGGAAAGGGTGCTCGGGGCGCAGCACGCAGAAACAATGGAGAGTCGCCAGGACATCCATGAGCCGCTCGCCCAACTGGGAAGAGTGGAGGATTGTATTGCGATTCTGAGGGAGACGGAGGGAATTCGCAGCAGAGTTCTTGGTAACACCCATCCGGACACGCTCTACGTTCGAGCGCTTCTCGTCGAATATTTGGCTGTTGCCAATCTCGTCGAGGAATTCGACAGAATGGGGCCGGCAACTGTGGCAGTCTGTGAGGAGATTCTCGGATGTGACTCCCTGGTCACCGTGACTGGGCGCCACAATCTCGCCTACGGTCTCTATCATTTCGGTAGGTACGAGCAGGCTGAGCCGATTGCCCGAAGGGCCTTGTCGGACCGTGAACGTGTGCACGGCGCTGCTCACCCACTGACTCTCTCGGCCACGGTCCTCCTGAGCTGGATCCTTGCTGAGCGGGGATTGCTGGAGGAGTCCATTTCGTTCGGGCGTCTTGCGGTGGCCGGCCAGGAGCGGGCTCTCGGGCCCGAGCACCCCTATCTGCTCTCGAATCGAGCGGGACTGGCTGCTTCGCTCGCGGCCTTCGGCCAATTGACCGAGGCGCAGGCGCTTGCACGGCTCAATCTGCCGTTGTGTGAGCGCGTGCTGGGGGCAGAGAGTTCCGTCACGACGAAGACCCGCAGCCTGCTGGTTGACCAGTAGGCGGGCAACCAGCCCTCTCGGCCAGGACGGCGGGCCAGTCGAGAGGGCTTGACTCAGGCTGCGGCTCACGTGATCGGCTGGCCGCTCCGTTCAGCTTCAGTGCTGAGTGGTCCGGCTGACGTCCAAGAGGAACATCGACCACGTCGTCGCGGTGAAGTCGAGGACTCCGCAGCGCGGATCCTTCGAATCGCGAACCGCTACGGCGTGGTGCCCCGTTGCCTTGACCTCTACGCAATCCCCATTTACGGCGGAGTATGAGGACTTGGTCCATTCCGTCAGCGCGTCATGCCGAATCAGCATATTGACTCCGATGGTTGTGCCAGGTGTTGGGCCTAGTGTGCCCAGCCGCTGCGCTCAGCGGCTCTACGGGCGACGCTACGCCGCAACATCACCGGAGGTGAGTGGCGTTCACTCATACGGATGGCAGATCTCTTTGAGGCCTTCCCGGCTGGGGTTGCGTACGTGTACTGTCCGTCCTTCCGCGCCGGGGTGGATCGCTCATGTGCCGCAGCTTTCAGCTGCTCCGAGGATGAACTCGCGGGATTTCTCGGCGCTCAGTGCCTTGGCTCGCAGGTGCTCGTACATCACGGCGTAGCTCTGAACGTCGTTCGCCTTCTCCAGGTACAGGTCGCTCGTGACGCCCTCAAGGTAAACGACACTTGCGTCCATGGCTTCCTGGAACTCAAGGATGGCGAACTTTCCGTACATGCCCGGATGTGCTCCGACGGCATATGGCAAGACCTGCAGCGTCACGTGCGGCAGTTCACTCAACTCTGCCAGGTGCGACAGCTGGTCAGTCATGATCTGCGGATTGCCCACGACGCGACGCAGTAGCGCTTCATCGATCACTGCCCAGAAGCGGAGTGGGTTGACCGGATCGGTAAGGCGATCCTGGCGCTTGAGGCGGATCTGGATGCGCTTGTTGATCTCGCTGGGCGTGGCCTCGGGCCACATCCCCTCGATGACCGCTTGTGCGTACTCCCGTGTCTGCAGCAGGCCGGGAACGATCAGTGACTCGTATACACGGAGCGAAGCTGCGTCGGTCTCCAGACCGATGTAGACGCTGTACGGGATGTCGCCGAAGGCATGCCACCAGCCCTGCTGGCGGGAGTCCTTGGCCATCTGCATGAGCGAGTCGACGATCCGGTGGTCCTCGACCTCGTACACCCCGCAGAGATCGCGTACATCGCGCTGGCTGATGGAACGGCGGCCGTTCTCGAGGCGGCTGATCTTCGACTGCGAGACCAGCAGCCGCTCCGCCACCTCCTCGGCCGTCATACCCTTGAGCTCGCGCAGTCGGCGCAATTCCTGGCCCAACCGGCGTCGCCTGACGGTGGGATTGACGTTGGACGGCACGGAAACGGCACCTCCGGCTATGTAGCTGTGTGTATCTACTGCTGAGCAGATTGCCACCCCTGCCCCCGGCCGCGCTGGGAAATGACCACACGCAGACGCGCGGGGCAGCCGTGATTCCGGCTGCCCCGCGCTTGGTGCGGCTCCCGAACCGGGTCATGGGGACGACGGTGCGGCGGGTATTCGGTTGGTACTGCGGTGTTGCGGTGCTGCGGTGCGTGTGGCGACGGGTGCGGTCCTAGTGGACCGCGGTGTGCGCCATGCTGCCGCGGCGTGACTGCGACTGCACTTGCGGTTGCAACGGCACTCCGGCCGCCTGGTTACGGCGCGGCTGTGCGACCGCCCCGTTCTGGACGTCCATCACGGCGTGCGCCACGAGTCCGCCCATCGGGTCGTGTCTGATCAGGTCCCGGAGCCGGGAGCGCGATGAACGCCCCTCGTTCCCGGGGTACAGGTGCTTGCCGAGTCCGACCGCATGGGCCAGCGCGGCAAGCGCCGCGGTCCGCGGGTCCGGCGGTACGCCGGTGCGGATCGCACTGTCCAGCCTGGCTCTGATGTCCCGGCTGATTGCCGTGTCCGTCGCCTGGTAGCGAGTCGTCGGCAGCACTCCGCACATCTGGCCCGCCACGGCATGCACCATGCCGCACCGCTCCAGATGAGCGAGGTAGATCTGGCGAAGCCCCAGCCGGGGTCCGCCGATCCAGTGGACCGCCCGAACCGGGCTGCCGCGACGGCGCAGCAGTTCCAGTGCGGAGTCCAGAGTCGGATCTCCTGTCGGCCGTGGCATCACCACGGCGATACGATCCCCGTCAGGGGCTATCCGTCCTGCCAGAGCCAGCTCCACTAGCTGAGCTCCGGCGAGGCCGAGGTCGAGCGACTGCGGCTGCGCTGTGGTACCCGTGGCCGGGTCCAGAGCGAGCAGCAGAAGCTCCTCCGGAATTGTTCTGCGGCTCCTGCCCATCCATGCCTCCCCGCGTGGATGAATGACAGGGTGACCCCTCTCACATTGGTCTGTCGAGAGTGCCTGGGTGCTTTGTATGGGAACCAGTAAGTATGTCGTTCTCGTCTAGCAGCCGGGCCGGTGGTTCACACAGGACACTGGTAGATGGTTCGGACAGCGCGGGGATGTCCCCGCGCCGCATGGAGGAGGCATCGGTGGCGGGCGAGTCCCCCGACAAGTCGAAGCAGCAGAAGTCGTCGGGAACGGCTCGGAGCGAGAGCGATCCGCGGCTTGCCGTCTTCCGTGAACCGTCAGCCGGGGACGAGACCGGCGGCGGGACGGACACGGCGACGGCCGTCTTCCGGACGCGGCCGTCCGGGCCGTCCGGGGATGGCGAGGGCGCCGGAGAGGACGCCGGAACCGTCGAGTCCGGCGAGAGCCCGGAGCAGCCTGAGGGCTCCGGGGCCCAGGAGGGCTCCGTGGACGCGGAGGGCGCTCGGGGTGCCGAGAGGGCTGGGGAGGTCGCCGAGGGCCCGGAGGAGGCCTCTGAGACCTCCGATGAGTCCTCCGAGCCCGAGGCCGCCGAGTCCTCGGAGGACGCGGAGCCCGCGGAGGCCTCGGACGTCGTCGATGCTGCTGAGGGTGCCGAGCCCTCGGAGAGCACGGACGTTGCCGAGTCCTCGGAGGGCGAGGACGTCGCCGAGCCCGCCGATGCTGCCGTGCCCGAGGAAGGCGACACGCGGCTGCGGGCGGCGGTTGCTGCGTGGGTCGGCAAGGGGGACGGCGCGAAGGACGGCGCCTCCGAGGACGCCGACGTCGTTGCGGAGGGTGACGCGCCTGAGCCGGCAGCTCCGGCCGCTCCCGTCGCTGAGGTCTCGGACAAGGCGACCACCTCGGATGAATCGGATGAAGCCGACGAGGCTGATGAGGCTGATGAAGCCGACGAGGTCGATGAAGCCGACGCCAAGCGCACCGAAGAACGCCCGGTTGATCAGCCGACCGCCGTCTTCAGGGCCCCCGTGGTCAAGGTCGACCAGCCGACGACCGCGCTGAAGATCGTCCCGCCCGTCCCTAAGCCCGAGTCCGCCGCGGAGCGGACCAGCAAGTTCGTACCGCTGCGCGGGGAGGACGCCCCGCCGGCACCGGCACCGGCACAGGCGCCCGCACCCCGCAAGCCGCAGATGCCGACCGCGCTCTCCGGTGCCGAGCGGACCACGCAGCAGCCGATGCCGCCCAAGCCGCCGCTCGATCTGCTCGCCGAGCTGACGAACACGCCCCCGCCGCCGCAGACGCCGGTCCGCACCGCCGTCCGCCGGGTCAAGATCTGGACCCCGCTGGTCCTGCTCCTGTTGATCGTCTTTGCGATCGCGCAGGCGGTGCGTCCGCTCCCGGAGCCCGAGCTGGGCCTGTCGGCGCAGTCGACGTACACCTTCAAGGGCACTGACCTGGACCTCGCCTGGCCGGAGCAGGGGCAGTCGGCGGTGAGCGTGGACGGCGTCGGTTCGCTCGGTTCCGCCGGGGCGCAGAAGCCCGCGCCCATCGCCAGCGTCGCCAAGGTCATGACGGCGTACGTGATCCTCAAGGAGCACCCCCTCACCGGCAAGGAGGAGGGCGAGAAGATCACCGTCGACCAGCAGGCGGAGGACGAGTCCAAGCGCGAGGACGAGTCGACGGCGCCGATCACGAAGGGCCAGCAGTTCACCCAGAAGCAGCTGCTCCAGCTGCTGATGATCCCGTCCGGGAACAACGCGGCGCGCCTGTTCGCCCGCTGGGACTCCGCGTCCGAGGAAGAGTTCGTCGCGAAGATGAACGACGCCGCCAAGGACCTCGGCATGACCGGCACCACGTACACGGACCCGAGCGGTCTGGAGAAGAGCACCGTCTCCACCGCCCAGGACCAGCTCAAGCTGGCCAAGGCGGTCATGCAGAACGATGTGTTCCGGGAGATCGTCGACACCCCGGAGATAAAGATCCCGGGTATCGACCAGACGATCTACAACAACAACACCATCCTGTTGCAGCCGGGCGTGAGCGGCATCAAGACCGGCTCGTCCACCCCCGCGGGCGGCAACCTGCTCTGGTCCGCGAACACGGTTGTCGACGGGAAGAAGCTCTGGATCTACGGCGCCGTCATGGGCCAGCAGGCGGGCACCGGCCAGCCGTACGACAGCCTCGTGATGTCGCTGGACAACAGCCTCAAGCTGATCAAGGGCGCCCAGAAGGCCGTCACCTCGGCCACGGTCGTGAAGAAGGGCGACGTCGTCGGGTACGTGGACGACGGACTCGGCAGCCGGACACCGGTGGTCGCCACCCGCGACCTGAAGGCGAAGGGCTGGTCGGGCCTCGATGTCGAGCTGTCCATGACGGACAACGGCAAGGAGATCCCGCACAGCGCGGCGGCAGGCACCGAGGTGGGCGTGGTGACCGTGGGCACGGGGCCCGGCAAGGTCAGCGCCCCGGTGGCACTGCAGCAGGACCTGAAGGCTCCCGGGTTCGGCCAGAAGCTGACCCGGATCGCCTGACCCGGATCAAGCGCCTGAAAGACCTGTGCCCCGCAGCGCGTACCGCGCCGCGGGGCACAGTCCGTCCGCCCACCTGCCC
The DNA here is from genome assembly GCF_035994185.1 of Streptomyces sp. NBC_01217. Lineage (NCBI taxonomy): Bacteria > Bacillati > Actinomycetota > Actinomycetes > Kitasatosporales > Streptomycetaceae > Streptomyces > Streptomyces sp. NBC_01217. The sequence continues at coordinate 3,859,090 of NZ_CP108538.1, read as the reverse complement.
ACCGACTCGATGATCTTGAACGCCCATTGCCGGGCACATCGGGGAACATCCCGCTTCAGGGACCTTTCGGATCAGGGCAAAAAGCCGCGTGCTAGCGTCCCGGAAGCAACGTGTGGACCCCGGGACGCGTCTTCCGGCCAAGAGGCCCGTGCAGTACATCGTCGGTTCCGACGCGTCCGGGCGAGGACGGGGGAGAGTCGCAGTGACCACTGCTGAGCCCACACGGGCGAAGCGCAGCACCGCCCGCACGTACTCGGCCGAGGATTCCGGACGGGCCCCCGCGCCGGGGGAGGGCAACCGGGCCGGCCGTTTCCAGGAGCGCTGCCGCCGCCACCCGGTCCTGCTGACGACCGCGGTCGCCGCGGCCGCCCACCTGCTCTGGTTCTTCTTCTTCGCGAACAGCGGCGGCGACCTCGCCGCCCAGGACGCCTGGGCGGAATTCGTCGGCCGGCACCCCGGGACCGCGTACAACCTCGCCTGGTACGGGGGCATGCACCCCGTCTCGTACAGCGTCGTCTCGCCGTATCTGATGTCGATGCTCGGCGTGCGTACGACGATGATGATCGCCGGTACCGTGTCGGCGGCGCTGACCGCGCTGATCCTGGTACGGGTCCGGGCCGTCCGTAATCCGCTCGCCTGCTCGCTCGCCGGGGCGTTCGCGTACCTGTGCAACGCGCTGTCCGGGCGGGTGACGTTCGGGCTCGGCATGATGTTCGCGGTGGGGGCGGCCGCAGCGGTGTTCTGCTGGCCCCACCGGTGGCGGTACAAGCGCTGGGCGAAGGCGGCCGTCGCCGCCCCGCTCGCCGGGCTCGCGACGGCGAGCAGCCCCGTGGCCGGACTGTTCCTGGGCGTGGTCGCCGCCGCGCTCTTCCTGAACAAGCGGCGCCCCGGGGCGTACGCGCTGGGCCTGGCCCCGGTCGTGGTCGTGGCGCTGTCCTCGTGGCTGTTCCCGTTCTCCGGCACGCAGCCGATGTCGATCGCGACCCTGTCGCTGCCGTTCCTCTTCGCGGTGCTCGTCTTCGTACTCGTACCGCGCGACTGGAAGACGGTCCGCACCGCGGCCGCCGTGTACGGCGTCGGGACGCTGCTGACCTATGTGGTCGACTCGCAGATCGGCTCGAACGTCACCCGGATGGCGATGCTGTTCGCCGGTGTGGTGCTGCTCGCCGCACTGCCGTACACGGAGCCGCGCTCCCGCCGCTGGTACGCGCTCGTTCTCGCGTTCGCCGGGCTGAACTTCTGGATCGGTTTCAAGGGCGTCGACGACATCGTCCGGACCGCCCCCACCGCCTCCTGGACACGTGAGCTGGCCCCGCTCGTCAATGAGCTGCAGGAGGTCGGCGCCGAGCGCGGCAGGGTCGAGGTCGTGCCCGCGAGCAGCCACCGGGAGGCGTCCGCGCTCGCGCCGTACGTCAATCTGGCCCGCGGCTGGAACCGGCAGGCGGACATGGAGCGCAACCCGCTCTTCTACGACGACACCCTGGACAGCGCCAATTACCGGCAGTGGCTCGACCGCTGGGCCGTGCACTACGTGGTGCTGCCCAGCGGGACGCCGGACTCCACCGGCGCCATGCAGGAGGCGGAGCTGGTCGATGGGGGGCTGTCGTATCTGAAGCTCGTCTGGTCGGACGCCAACTGGCGGCTCTTCGAGGTCGACAGCCCGGTGCCGCTGGCCGATCCGCCGGCCACGGTGGACCAGGCCGGTGCGGGCGAGCTGACCATCCATGTGAAGAAGGCCGGCCGGATCCTGATCCGTATCCCGTACTCGCGCTGGCTCGCCCTGGTCGACGAGGAGGGCAAGAGCGTGGAGCGGCCGCAGGAGACCGAGGCGTCCAAGCGGCGCGAGGACGAGAACAGTCCGCGTACGTATCTCAACACCAACGGCTGCCTCATCAAGGTCGAGGAGGACGGCGACGGCGACGAGTGGACGGAACTGCTCGCGCCGCGGCCGGGCGTCTACCGGCTGGCCGCGCCCTATCAGCTGTCACCCGGCACACCGTGCCCGGAGGAGCTGCGCTGAACCCGCCCGCTGCCGCGGGGCGGGGGCCGATCGTGCGCGATCCCTCCCTCCGGGCGCGATGCCCTGGCATGGTGTGCTGCCATGAGGTGCCAACGGTGCGGTGGTGAACGGCGGGGTGCGCTACCGGGAATGGTCTGTCCGGACTGCGGCTCGGTGACCCGCGCGAATGGCCCGGGCGGCCCGGACGGTTCCTGGATCGTTCGCGAGACGCTCGCGGGCCGGATATCCACGCTGTCCCGCAACCGAAAGGCGTTGCTGCTGGCGGGAGTCGTGGCGCTGACCGGTTCGCTGGTCGCGGCCGTCACACTCCTGGCATCGGCGGGCGGCGCGGGCAGCCGTACGGAGGCGGTGGGCCGCACGGGCGTGGCACCGGACGACATCAGGGGCGGCGCGCCCACCCGGATCGGCCCCTCGGGCACCGAGATCCCGGAGCCGTCACCCGTCAACACCCCGTCCCCGTCCCGTACCGCCGGATCGCCGTCGGGGAACGACCGCTACCGGTACACGGCATGGGCCGGGCCCGGCTGCACCACCGGCGAGTACCGCGAGCACGGCCGCTACGAGAACGGCGACGACGGCTGGTACACGGTCGACTCGGGCGGCTACCACGGCAGTTCGTGCGACGGCCGGTTCAGCGCCGTCCCCATGTCCGGCAGCCCGGACCAGGACCGGGGCAACACCGCCACGTGGTCCTGGCACCTGGGTGACGGCTACCGGGAGTGCGCGCTGACCGTCTTCGTACCGAGCAGCGCCCACGACCGTGATGTCGCCGGTGACCCCACCTTCTACCGGCTGCTCTTCGACCCCGACGACGCGGACTCCGCCTACCGGGGCTTTGCCGTACGCCAGAGCGCGCACCGGGGCAGCCAGGTGGCGGTGGGCAGTTACCCGGTCAAGGGCGACATCTTTGCCGTGCGGCTGATCGACCGGGGGCGGGACTGGGGCGACGAGGAGCGGGTGGGCGCGCATCACGCGGCGGCGCAGCTGATGGTCTCCTGCCGCTGACGGGCGGTCCGGGCCTGTACGGCGGTCCGGGCCTGTGTGGCGGGCCGCGCCCGTGCGGTGGTCCGGTGCCCGGAAACCGGCACCGCGGGGCCGACTCCCCGTCCATAGTGGGTGTATGAGCCTGACCACAGACGGAGAGCCACCCGGCCCTGTGCGGTTCTACCTCGCGTGCGACCGCCGCGGCTGCCCGGCACGGGCCGTGTTCGACCTGGTCATCGCGGAGCCGCCGCCGGACATCGAGACCGACCTGTTCGGCCATGTGCTGCACAGCGCGACGGTTGCCTCGCCGTACATCGCGGAGCGCGGCTGGATATTCATCCAGCAGGAGGGCTACTGGTGCCCGAACTGCGCCTCGCCGGGCCGGCGTCCGTGGTCGAAGGACGTCACGTCGTCCTGAACCCGGGCGGACTGGGACGGACTGGGGCGGGCCGGGGTGGAGACCACCTGGCCGGTGTTCGGGCGCGGCCGGACAGTAGAGTTCGGCTGCGTCAGCCCCCCGAGCACCGAGGTACCGGCCGTGACCCTTGCACCACCCGAACACCCCGCCCCACCTGCGGTGACCGTCGTGGGAATCGGTGCCGACGGATGGGCGGGACTGACCGAGGCGGCGCGCTCGGAGCTGGTCGGCGCACAGGTCCTGATCGGTGGCGAGCGGCAACTGGGACTGCTCCCGTCATCGTGTCCGGGACAACGCGTGCCGTGGCCCTCGCCGTTGCGGCCCGCCGTCCCCGGCCTGCTCGCCGCGCACGCGGGGAGCAGGATCGCCGTCCTGGCCAGTGGCGACCCGATGTTCTACGGAATCGGCCGGGCCCTCACCGAAGTGCTGGGCGCCGACGCGCTGCGGATCCTGCCGCACCCGTCGTCCGTCTCCTACGCCTGCGCCCGCATCGGCTGGCCGGTGGAGGACACCGAGGTCGTCACCCTGGTCGGCCGCCCCGCCGCCCGGCTGGCCGCCGCCCTGCACGACGGCCGACGGCTGCTGGTCCTCAGCGCGGACGCAGGCACTCCCGCCGCGGTGGCCGGGCTGCTGAGCGAGCAGGGCTTCGGGCCCAGCCGACTGCGCGTGCTCGAACAGCTCGGCGGGGCGGACGAAGCGTGTGTGGAGGGCACCGCGGAGCACTGGCCGCACCCACCGGGCGACCCGCTGAACGTCATCGCCGTCGAGTGCCGGCGCACTCCCGACGCCCTGCGGCTCGGCGCCGTCCCCGGCCTGCCCGACGAGGCGTACGAGCACGACGGGCAGCTCACCAAGCGTCACATCCGGGCCGCCACCCTCGGCGTGCTCGCGCCCGCCCCCGGCGAACTCCTGTGGGACATCGGCGGAGGCTCGGGATCCATCGCGATCGAATGGATGCGGACCCATCCGTCCTGCCGCGCGATCACCGTGGAAAGCGATCCGGCACGGGCGGAACGCATCGCGCACAACGCCGACCGCCTCGGGGTGCCCGCCCTGCACGTGGTCACCGGCCGGGCCCCTGACGATCTGGCCGAACTGCCCGTGCCCGACGCGGTGTTCATCGGCGGCGGCCTGACCGTGCCCGGCCTGCTCGACACCTGCTGGGACGCCCTGCCCGCCGGGGGCCGGCTGGTCGCCAACACGGTCACGCTGGAGTCCGAGGCACTGCTCGCCGAGCGGTACCGGCGCTACGGCGGCGACCTGGTCCGACTCGCGGTCGCCCACGCCGTCCCGGTCGGTGGCTTCACCGGCTGGCGGCAGGCGATGCCCGTCACGCAGTGGTCCGTACACAAACCCGCGAGCACTCCGGGCTCCGGAAGCAACAGCTGACCGCGCCGCCCTCCGCCTCGCCTCGCCCATGGACGGACCCGATGCACGTACTCGTACTCGGCGGGACGACGGAGGCCCGCCGCCTCGCCGGGCTGCTGGTGGCGGAGCTCCCCGGGGCCAGGGTGACCAGCTCGCTCGCGGGACGCGTGGCCGGTCCGAGACTCCCCCCGGGCGAGGTGCGCATCGGCGGCTTCGGCGGGGCCGACGGGCTCGCCGCATGGCTGCGTACGCACCGGGTGGACGCGCTGATCGACGCCACCCATCCCTTCGCCGGGACGATCGGCTTCCACGCGGCCGCTGCCGCCGCTGCCGCCCATGTCCCCCTGCTGGCGCTGCGCCGGCCCGGCTGGGTGCCCGGCGACGGCGACGACTGGCGCCCGGCGGGTTCCCTGGCGGAGGCCGCGGCGGCACTGCCCGCGCTGGGGCGGCGCGTCTTCCTCACCACCGGACGGACCGGGCTGTCCGCCTTCGCCGGCCTGGATGAGCTGTGGTTCCTGATGCGTTCGGTGGACGCCCCGGACGCGCCGCACCCCGCGCGGATGGAGGTGCTGCTCGACCGGGGCCCGTTCACGCTCGACGGGGAGCGCGAGCTGATCCGCCGCCATCGCATCGATGTCGTCGTCACGAAGGACAGCGGCGGAGCCGCCACCGCCCCCAAGCTCACCGCGGCCCGCGAGGCGGGGATTGCGGTCGTGGTGGTCAGGCGCCCGCCCGTTCCCCCCGGCGTCCCGGTCGTCGGCGCGCCGGAATCGGCCGTCGCCTGGCTGCGCGAGCACGTCCTCCACAAGGCGTAGCCGACGGCGACCCGGGCCCGCACGCCCGCACGCTCATTCCTCCTCGCTGGCGATCGCGTTGAGGACGGCGGCCGCGATGGCGCTGCCGCCGCGACGGCCTCGCACGATCAGATGCTCCAGCCCGGACGGGTGCGCGGCCAGGGCGTCCTTGGACTCGGCGGCCCCGACGAAACCGACCGGCACGCCGATGATCGCGGCGGGCCGCGGTGCGCCCTCCTCGATCATTTCGAGCAGCCGGAACAGGGCGGTAGGCGCGTTTCCGACAGCGACGACCGCGCCGTCCAGCCGGTCGCGCCACAGCTCCAGGGCGGCGGCGCTACGGGTGGTACCCAGCCGCGCCGCGAGGCCGGGCACCGCCGGGTCGGACAGGGTGCACACCACCTCGTTGGCCGCGGGCAGCCGCTTGCGGGTGACGCCGCTGGCAACCATGGCCACATCGCACAGGACGGGCGCACCGCCCCGCAGCGCGGCACGGGCGCGGGCCACCACGTCCGGCGTGAAGGCGATGTCGCGTACGAGGTCGACCATGCCGCAGGCGTGGATCATGCGGACCACGACCTGGCTGACATCGGCGGGCAGGCCTGCCAGATCCGCCTCCGCGCGGATGGTGGCGAAGGACTGGCGGTAGATCGCCGGTCCGTCCTTCTCGTACTGGTGCACAGCGCTTTCGCTCTCTTCATCGGGCGTGGAACGGTCAGGTGTTGGGGGTGTCGGGCGGGTAACGGGTCAGCCGCGACCGCGGCGGCGTGAGCGGAGGTCGCGATCTCCGCCCCGTACAGGGAACATCCGATCGCACCCGGACCTGCACACATGCAGCACTCCCGCGTTCCTTTGCTTTCCGGTCGACCAAGGGCAGCATCGTCGAGGCCGAGGACGACGCAGCCCGAGTCGCCCCACGGGCGTCCCCCAAGTCGGCGAACCTCAAAGCCCTCAGGCTTCGCGAGGTCGTCCAACGCCGCTCCTGTCTGCTGTCGTTGATACCGGTCGTAGCTGTCTGATGACACGCCTGCCGTGAGGCGCCGCGCCAACTGTTCCCGTTCTAAAGGAGATCATCTTCTGGGAGGATTTCGCCATGTGGATGGCAGTGTTGGGCTTGATTCTGCTACTCAGTGTGGCATCGGCCATCAACCAGGCGCGCAAAGGGCGGTGGTACACCGCTGGTGGGATCCTTTTCCCGACCCTGGGCATTGACCTGATGGTGTTTGGCGCAGTGGAACGGCAAAGCCTGTTGCTCTTCCGGCTGGGTATCGTCCTCGCCGTCGTCGGGTTCGGCATGGAGTTCATGGCCTACTGGAGGACTCGTGCTTCCGGCGCCGAACGAGATGCCTGAAGTCCCAGGTCGAAAGAGCGCGCATGCGGATGGCATCTGACCTGGCGCGATGCTGGCTCGTGCCACGGCGCTCGCGCATGGCGATGGCCCGGGACCGGACCATGTGGGGCCGCAGGGGGCGATGTCACGGGGCCAGTGAGAAGTAGTTCTCCTCCTCCTGGGTGAAGTGCAGGCGCAGGACGGTGTTCAGCCCGTAGAGGCAGGAGCGCAGGTCGTCGAGTTGCCCGGGGGCCAGGCCGTCGTCGGCGTGGGCCAGTTGCAGGTGGGTGGCGATGCGCCGGGAGAGGCGTTCGATCTCGGCGTGGGCGCGGCTCATGGTGGCGGTGGCCTCGGGGCCGCCGAGGGTGGGGGCCAGGGCCGGGTAGAGCTGGTGTTCTTCGGCGTACTCGTGCGGCAGCAGCCGTTCGGTGAGCAGCCGGTGGGTCTCTTCGACGGCGGCGAGGGCTTGCGGGCCGGGGCTGTCGGAGAGGCGGTCGGCGGCGTCGCGTACGGCTTCGAGGACGTCCTGGAGGTCGTCGTGTTCGGCCGCGAAGCGGTGGATGAGTGCTTCGGCGCCGGGGGCGAGGGCGGGCTGCGCGGTCCGGTCGACGCGCAGGGCGCGCAGGGCGTTGAGGATGACGGCGACGTCGATGCCCTCCTGGAGCAGCGCACCGGCGGCGGGTGGGAGCAGGCCGAAGGCGGCTGCGGCCATGGCTGCCAGGGACATGAGCATGCCCCCGAGAGCGCTCTGGACGGCGATGCGCCGGGCGCGTTGGGCGATGATGACGGCGTCGGCGAGGCGGTCGACGCGGTCGGTGGTCAAGACGATGTCGGCGGCCTCGGAGGAGGCGGTGGAGCCGTGTGCTCCCATGGCCACGCCGATGTCGGCGGCGGCGAGGGCGGGGGCGTCGTTGACGCCGTCGCCGACCATCAGGGTGACCGCGTGTTCGCGTTCGGCGCGCACGGCGGAGACCTTGTCGGCCGGGCTGAGCTCGGCGCGTACGCCGTCGAGGCCGAGGACGGCGGCGATTTCCTGGGCGGGTTCGGCGCGGTCGCCGGTGAGCATCAGCAGCCGTTCGATACCCGCCGCCCGCAGGAGGCGCAGGGTGCGTGGCGCGTCGGGCCGTACAGGGTCGCGCAGCAGGACGGCGCCGGCCGGCCGGCCGTCGACGGTGAGCCAGGCGACGGCCGCGCCGTCGAGGAGCGCGCGGTTGTCGACGGCTTCTGCCCAGGGCGGCTGTGCGTCCGAGGTGTCGACGCGGCCGATGGAGACCTGGTGCCCGTCCACGGTGCCCGAGGCACCCCGTCCGGGTTCCTCGGTGACGTCCGACGGAACCGACAGCTCCAGCTTGCGTTCGCGGGCCGTGTCGACGATGGTCCGGGCCAGGACGTGCGGCGAGTACTGGTCGATCGAGGCCGCTAGGCGGAGTATTTCCGCCGGTTTCCGGTCCGGCGCGGCGGTTACGTCCAGGACACGGGGGCGGCCGCCGGTGAGGGTGCCGGTCTTGTCCAGCAGGAGGGTGCGGGCGCGGCCGAGGTTCTCCAGGGCGCCGCCGTCGCGGATGACCACACCGAGGCGGGAGGCGCGGGAGAGGCCGGAGACGATCGCGATCGGCGCGGCCAGCAGCAGGGGGCACGGGGTGGCGACCACCAGGACCGCGACCGCCCTTACCGCAGAGCCGCCGACCAGCCAGGACAGTCCCGCCACCACCAGGGTCAGGGGCAGGAACCACGCCGCGTAACGGTCGGCGAGCCGCACGACGGGCGCGGATTCCGCCCCGGCCTGCTGGGCCAGGCGGACGATGCCCGCATAGGTGCTGTCCTGCTCGGTTGCGGTCGCCCGAAGCTCGAAGGCGCCGCCCGCGTTGACCACACCGCTGCGGACCCCTTCGCCATTCGCCCGTTCGACCTGGAGAGGCTCACCGGTGAGCACCGATTCGTCGAGGACGGCGGAGGTGCTCTCCACCCGGCCGTCCACAGGGACCACTTCGCCGGGACCCACGACGAGCAGGTCACCGACGACAACCTCGGCCAGCGGCACTGTGTCCACCCCGGCATCGGTGCGGCGGCGTGCCGAGCGCGGCGCGTGTTCCAGCAGGGCGCGCAGGTCGTGGGAGGCACGCCGCTGGGCGGCGGTTTCGAGGGTGCGGCCGGTGGCGAGCATCAGCGCGATCAGGGCCCCGGCCAGGTACTCGCCCACAGCCAGGGTGCCGCCCAGCGCCAGTACGGCGATCAGGTCCACGCCCGCGTGCCCGTGCCGCAGCGCGGCCAGCACCCACCCGACCGCCGGGAGGACGGCGGATACGGTGCCCAGGCCCCAGAAGAGGTCTGCGAGGCTGCCGTCCCCGACGAGCCAGGCGATGCCGCCGGCCACCAGGGCCGCCGCTGTGACGGCCAGGAGAACGGGTTCGAGCCGTGGCGGGACGAACGCGCCGGTCAGGAGGCGCGGCCGTGCGGTGGGGGTGGGGGTGGGGGAGTTGTGCATGGCGCACCTCGGTCCGTCCTGCGCGGCGACCCTCGGTCCGGTCCTCCTCCATCACATCGCGGCACCCGGCGTCTCCGGCAGGGGCCGAACGGTCCCGTCATCAGGGCCGTACGACGGTGTGGACGTCTGCCGTTCAGGTCCGGCCGTCGTCCATGTGCAGGGCCGGAACGCTTGTGCAGGGCCGGAGCGGGGCAGGCGGCCTCATGTGTGCCGAACCCGTCCCGCTCGGCCACTGGGCCGGGAGTGGTACCTGGTGACGAGGACGGCCGGGCGGACTCCGTAGGAGTGCCCTTGGCCGTGATCTGCGTCCGGCCGATCCAGCCGGCTGCCGGGGCGCACGCGATGGTCTCGATGTCGATGTCGATGTCGATGTCGATGTCGAAGTCCGAGTCGGTGTCGGCCGTGAAGTCCGCAGCGGCCTTGAGCGTGGTGCTGCCCTGCGGTGCCATCTCGTTTCCTTCCTGTGCGGGCGGATGTGCCTTGCTGCCCGATCCGGAGCGCTCTCCACGCTCAGGGCCAGGTGATCAGGGCCCGTGTGTGCGTCCGGTCGACGTGCGGCCCACGGGAAGCTGCGTGTCCGGCGTGCCCGCCGTCGGTCCGTGGCCGATTGCGCCCAGATCGAACCGGTCCGGCATGTCGGTGCAGCGGACTGTGCGGTAGGCGAAGCTGTTGCCATCGACGAGAGTGGGCACGCCGAGCGGCGAGACCAGGCCGCGCTTGCGGGCGGCCGGTGTTCCTGCCAGGAGCGGCGAATCGGCCCGAACGACCGCGGCTCTGGTCACTCTCTTGATGCCAAGGTCACGCACGAGGACGCGCCGCTCACGGGCTGACCAGTTAGTTGCTGTCGCATGTCAGCGTCGATTCGCCTGGGACAGCTTGGATGCGGCCCGGATCCTTGCTCTTGTGGGCAGGGATCGGGCACGGTTGCGTTCTCATCCGCAGCCCGACAAGCGCTCGGCTGACGCTTCCCGGTCAGGTATGACGAGCGTCATGAGCTGGGGTGCCAGTGTGGTGGTTTCGATCGATCCGGACGACTGGGTCAATGCTGAGGCCCTGGGTGATTGGCTGCGTGAGGAGGCACCGTGGCGCAGACAGCCGGATCAATTGACTTCCGCCGCACGCTGGTTCGCCCGCCGCTGAGGTTCGACGTTGGGCGGAGTCGTTCCCGCCTGTTGGCGTCAGCGGTTGATGTCAGGAATCGGTGCCCTCTTGACGAACCTGTGCTCGCCATTCCCGGTGAGAAAAGGATGGGCGCGCCAGCAGTGAGTGGATAGGTTCAGTCCGGCCACGCGTCGTCCAGCGGCCCAGGACACCGCACTCGGGTTCGCCCCGATGCGGAAACCCCGGTTCGAATCCGGGCGATGGCCACCCTCGGCTCGCATGCACCACTTCGCGGGAGGCGAGCCACCTCGATCCACCACTCACCCCAGCTCCCGTCCCGCCCGCCTTCGGCCCACACATACGGCCCCGGACGAGGAGTCCGAGGCCGAATGGAAAGTGCTTCCCTGGGAGAGAAACCCCAGGTCAGTGGCTTAACGTGCTGCGCCCGGCAGGATTCGAACCTGCGGCAGCCGCTTTGGCGGTTCGATCGCCGCGTGGGGCGACCTCATGGAACGGGCCCTCATGGCTGTCTGCCCTCGTGCGGCGATCTGTGCCTCGCCGGGATCCGCCCGGTCCCGGCGAGGCGAGGGACCTGGTCGGCTAGCCGTTGACGCAGGCGTTACCCGTTGCCGGGTTGAGTACTCCGAGGACGTTCACGGAGTTGCCGCACACGTTGACGGGGATGTCCACCGGGGCCTGTACGACGTTGCCGGACAGCAGGCCGGGCGAGCCTGTCGCGGTGCCCACGGCTGAGTCCTTTGCCATGACGGTCAGGGTCGCGGGGTCCGGGAGATTCAGGCCGACCGTGGTGATGGATTCGGGGCGGTTGACGTAGGTGCCGGGCCTGTTGGTGGTGACGTCCACCGTGACCGTGCAGGACTTCTCGCCGACGGCCAGGTCGCCGCCGTCCAGAGCGACGGACGCACCCCCCGCCGTCGCGGACACCGTGCCGTTGCCACAGGTCGTCGATGCGTTCGCATTCGAGGCCACCTCCACTCCGGCGGGCAGGTTGTCGGCGAAGCTGAAGTCGTCCTTCGCCGCCAGTTCGCTGGTGTTGGTCACCGTCATGGCGAGTGTCGAGGTGCCACCCTGATCGATCGTGGCAGGACCGAACGCCTTGTCCAGCTGCGGTGTCGCATCCAGGATCCGGATGTTGTCGAATGCGTGGTCATTACCGAACCAGTCGCCTTGCTCATTGACCAGCTTGATACCCAACTGGCTGTCGTTGAACAGTACAGCTCTGTTGCCGGCGAACGTCCCGGCCCTCAGCCCGCTTCCTTCGGGATAGGGCTTGGAGTTGGGATCGGTACAGGGATTGATGGGGGTGGTGAAGGTAGGGATGTCCGACCCGTTGCCGGTCAGATAGAACTTCAGCAGCGGGTTCGCTTGGTCGCAGTTCATGGCGGCTGCGTCCACTGCGAAGGTGATGTAGCGGTTCGGCTTCGCGATCGGGATCGGCTGCTCGGTCCGGAACTCCACCCGGTCGGCGCCGGGTGGCACCCAGTTGGTGTAGGCCGCGACCACGTGGTTGGTCGGCGGATTCGTTCCCCCCACCTGCCCCAGCGCATTGGCCATGTCCTTCAATACTGCCGGGCAGTTGGGCTGATCAGCACCGGTCTGATTGAGGATGATGCCGTTGCACTGGTCGTGGTCAAGCCACGAGGGGTCGGCCGTGTACGTCGCGTTGAGCGGTGGAGCGCCGACGTAGTCCTCCAGGAAGGTCGGAGTCTCGCCCGTGTTTTCGAAGTCCTCGACGAACACCGTGACCGGGGTTTGCGGGGCCCCCGGAGTGCCAGGTGCATGCAGGGCGTTCACACCCGGCGACATGACCAGGGCCTGGGCTTGAGAGACCAGCGGGGCACTCGCGATCGCAAGTGCTGCCAGGGACACCGATACAGTGCGCGTGCGCCGGGAAAGCTTAGAGGGTGTCTCACGTGGCAAGTTTCGCGAGTTTCTTGTAGCAGGTCAGGACGGCGGCCAGGCCGAGGAAGGCGAGGAAGTGCGAGCCCTTTCGTTCGTACCGGACGGTGAGGCGGCGGTAGCCGAACAACCAGGCGATGGACCGCTCGATCTTCCAGCGGTGCCGGCCGAGCCGTTCGCCGGATTCGATGCCCGGCCGGGCGATGCGCGGGATCAGCCCCCGTTCACGCAGCCAGGCGAGGTGGTCAGCGGAGAAGTACGCCTTATCGGCGCGGAGTTTGACTGGGCGGCGCCGACGGGGTCCGCGCCGGGAACGGATGGCGGGTATGCCACGGATCAGCGGCTTGAGGGCGAGGCTGTCGTGCATGTTTGCGCCGGACACGGCGATGGCGAGTGGGATGCCCTGGGCCTCGGACAGCACGTGCAGTTTGCTGCCCTTCTTGCCGCGATCGACCGGGTTCGGCCCGGTCAGCGAACCCCCCTTTTCGCCCGCACCGACGCGGCGTCAACGATTGCGGAGGTCCAGTCGAGCTCGCCCCTGGCGCCGAGTTCGTCCAGGATCGCCCGGTGCAATCGGCGCCACAGCCCCGCCTGGGTCCACGCGGTGAACCGACGGTGTGCCGTCGCGGGCGACACCCCGAACGTCTCCGGCAGGTGCCGCCAGGCGCACCCGCTGGTCAGCACGTACACCACCGCCGTGAACACAGCCCGCTCATCCAGCGGCGCAGTCCCACCACCCTGCGGACGGGAGTTGAACGACGGCAACAACGGGGCGACGAGTTCCCACAGACCGTCAGGAACCAGCCGCTGCGACAGATCGGCACTCACGAAGAGACATCATGCCGCAGCTCACACCATCACCACGTGAGACATCCTCTTAACTGTGGAAATTTCCACCATCTCTTTTCCAATCACCACGGCGTACAAGCAACAGCGGACATGGGCAGAAAATGGCGCAGTCCAGACCACGAGCTATGCACCCCGATAGGCAGGTCGCCTTAATCCCATCACACTCCCTAAAAAAAGGCGGCCAGCTACCTCAGTGACTGCATATTTCACTGTGTTGGCTGAACCGGGAACGGGCGCTGTGGGCTCATACAGTAATTTGATCCAGCAATGTAATTCATGAATGTGCGTCTTCCGGAAATTTCCAGCGAGTTCGAATTGATGTCGGTGGAACGGGGAGGTGGCTGAAGCCGTGGAGCCGACCGGCCCAGCCGCGGAGGCGGCGCGCGTACGCGCCGTGCGCGGACCATGCTGTGGCGCCGGAGGGTGTTTTCTCCCGTGTGGGAGTTCCTGCCGGCGGCGCTCAGCGATCCGGTCTCGGCCTTTCCGGTGTCGGCAAAGAGCTTGCTCGCCGCGGAATTTCCCCAGCAGATGCAAGCCCGCACCGTCCTTTCGGCGATCGGCAGTGAGCGGACGTTCTCGACAGCGCCGACGATCGACCTGCCGAGGTGTTCCGTAAGGGGATCCCTCAACGGAACACCGGCCGACGGGAACGGAGCCCCAGGTCAGGGTCTTCCGTACAGGTGTTCCGCGAACCGTCCCGGTGAAGGCGGCTATACGGACCAACCCGGGACCTGTCCTCGATGACGGCATCCTGGCCGACACCGCCTACCGTCTGCTGACCGCCAGACGGCCCGGCCTCACTTCAGGTGCCGGTCCAAGAACCTGCACCCGTCCTCCAGCTCGAAGCGCGGGGTGCCGGTGTGCCCTCCCAGATTGGCGTGCAGCGTCTTCTCCTTGCTGCCGAAGGCGTCGAACAGGTCCAGGGCCCGTTGCCGAGGGTTCCCTTCGTCGTCCCACTGCAACAGGAACAGCAGCGGAATGGTGACCTGCCGGGCCTCCTCGCGCTGGGCACGGGGCACGTACCCCCCGGCGAAGAAGCCTGCGGCCGCGATGCGCGGCTCGGCCACTGCCAGCTGAATGCCGAGGGCGGTCCACCCCCCGGAGTACCCGACCGGGCCGCCGATCCCGGGCAGTTCAAGGAGGGCGTCCAGAGTGGTCTGCCATTCCGGGACCGCGTTTTCGACCAGCGGGCCGATGAAGGACTCCAAGATCTCGTCGACCGGCTCGCCGGCCTGCATCGCCCGCCGGAGGTCGGCACGGGCCTGCTCGTCGGCGGCGGAACGGGGACGGTCACCGCACCCGGGGGCGTCGATGGTGGCCACCGCGTAGCCGCGCGCCGCGGTGTACCGGGCCCGGGCCACCAGCCGGGGATCCGCCTTGGGCAGGCCGTTGTTGTGGGCCATCAGGACCAGCGGTGCCGGTGCGGATCCAGGCGTCCACAGGGTGCCGGGGATCTCGCCGAGGGTGAATTCGCGTTCGAGGACGCCGTCGTCGAGGCGCTGTTCGGAAGTGAAGTGCATGGTCGTGCCTTTCGGGAGTGCTCAGAGCGGCGCTCCCGGACGACCTATCGCCCGACCGTGACCCCGGAGGGGAGCACCCATGTCGATACTGCGTTCACGGGTACCACCTCCTCGTTCTCTCGCACGGCCTCCGGGAAAGTAGCAGTGGTCGCCGTGGCTCGCCAAACGGGTTTTTGCGGAGGCTTCGTGGCCGGATGCCACGGAGCCACTCACCCAAAGGCCAAGCCGGCCCGGCGCACATCCTTGAGATCGCCCATCTCCTCGGGGTCGGCCTCGCCCAGGACCAGCTGCCCCCGGTAGCCCTCGTACTGGGCTTTCGGAGTCCTCCGACCGCCGTTGTCTCGACTGGACAACACGAGACCGCCCGACTCCAGGGGCTGACTGCACTCGGGAGGGGACGGGGCGTCGTCGGCCGTATGACGAACCCCAAGTGGTCGGCTCCGGAAGTCCTTCGGGGGTTGCCCCCGGCACCGGCGGGTGGGTTCGGGGGTCGGGTGTCAAAGACGGTGGGGTAGAGGTCGATTCGATCGCCGGCCGAACAGAGCCGCAGGCATCTCGCGCGCGTCCCGCGCATGCTCCATGACGTTCGACAGGACATCCGCTTCAGCTCACGCGGACCGGACGGCGGCCCCCCTCAGCGGCTCCATCATCGTCCCGCTCATCCCTCGGAGCGCAGGCGCGCGTGCACGTGCACGTCGTGCCGACCGTCCGACTGGAGCCATGCACTGCGGAGCACGCCCTCCGCGACGAAGCCGGTCTTCTCCGCCACGCGGCAGGACGCCGTATTGCCGATGGCGTGTTTGAGATCAAGACGGTGAAAGCCGGCGACTTCGAAGGCCCAGCGCGCCATCGCGTCGACTGCCCGCGGACAGACGCCCTTTCCTCGGGCGGCTGGTACGGTCCAGTAGGCGACGTCGGCGGCACCGTCTGCGAACTTCAGCCCCTTCAACGCGGCGCGAGCCAGCAGGACATCGCTCGCCGAGTCGACCACTGCCCAGTGCGCACCGGTCTCGGCCGCCCAGCCGCCCTGCCAGCCTGCGATCCACTCCCGGGCCTCGGCAGGGGAGTCGGCCCGCTGCACATGCCAGCGCTGGATCTCCCCGTCCTGGTAGGCGTCCATGACGGCCTGGGCATCGCCGGGATTCCACGGCCGCAGCAGCACGCCGCCGCCGGCGGTCAAAGTGGGCTGGGACCGCGCAGCGAGGGAGCCGACCGGAACTGTTGGGTCGACGAGAACAGACATGGCCCGGATTATTCGAGATCGCCGGCCACGTTGTCCAGAGCCGGACCGGCTCCGGCGGGCTGCGGCCGACCTGGTCCACTTCTGCTGATCGTTCTGCCTGCCCTGCCTGTTGCCACCGCGCGCCCGATGGTCCCGACTGCCGCCGAGCGGCACGGCACCGGTTGAAGAAGCCGGCCCGGGGTCACAAGACCGAGCACCAGGCTCGGGTGCGTGCGCGGTGCCGCTGTCGCGGTGGTCGTGCCGGAACCAGTACGTCATCAGCGCGGACGAGAAGACCTCCATCCTGGCCTACCTGTCCGCCTGCGATGTCCCGCGCGAGCGTGAAACGCATGTTCTGGGTCGTGGTCAACGGCTCCTCCCACCGCGGCAAGAAGGCCGCCGCCCGCCCGGCCGCCGCGTTCCCCAACGCGGTGCTGGTCCACACCCCGTGCACGCCTCCTGGCCGAACCAGGTGGAGATCTTCTTCTCTGTCGTGCAGCGCAAGCTCGTGGCGCCCAACGACTTCACCGACCTTGCCCGGGCCGGGGTCGCCCATGCCCATGCCCATGCCCGTATACCTGCTCTCCAACGGGTATCTCACAGCCGAGAATGTGCTCGGCAGTCCCGCGGAGAGCGAGCGGGTACGACCAGGGCCGTGCCATTGTTGAACCCGTTGATGACCGGTTGGCGCGGGGGGAACGGCGTGCGGCTGTCGCGGGACATCACTGGGTGGGCGTTCACGGTGGAGGTGGACGGTGTCCGGCATGCCGGACTGGCGGTAGGACTGGCCGGCATCAGCCCGTTCACCGCCGGTGACGGGGCCGGAGGCAGCCTGTTCACCCGCGCGAACGGCTGGTGGGGCCTGCCGGCGCTCCTCTCGCTGAACGAACTGCCCTTCGGCCACCCTGTCGATCACAGGTGGTGTGTCACGCGGGATGACGGAGGCGTGCTGTCCGTCCTCAGCCCGGATGGCGCGGACTTCGTGCACGACCTCTGCCCGGAAGAGCCGCCGGGCTGGCGGGAGGCGGCGATCGCCTCGGGTTCGGTCATGCTGGTCGTCTCCCATGTGCTGCCGGCCACGGACGATCCGATCGGCGCGCTCGACCTCGAGACGCGGCAGGGGATGGTGTGTGCCGGCCCCGTACGCTTCGGCGAGCCGGGCCACGAACCGCGTGATGAGAAGGACAGCGCGCCGACGGTCAGGTTCCTCATCGACCCGGTCGGCACGCTGATGGAGCTGGCACATCACGTGTGCGACCGGATCCTGTCGTTGTCCCAGGCGAAGCAACAGGCGCGCGAACTGGAGCAGACGCGAAAAGCCCTGGCGGAACACGCGGACCAGGCGCTGCCCGCCGAGGCGATGGTGGAACTGCTGTTCCGGGACGAGTTCCTCGACCATCGCGGTCTGGTCGAGTACATGTACGTCTACTGGAGGCTGGTCGCCGAGGTCGCCGACGCCTGCGGGGCGGAGGCCGCCTGGCGGGACGCGGCGCTCCGTACCGTCGAGTCGGCCGTCCACCTGGTGGCGGACCGGTGCGATCGCGCGGTGTTCGAGGAAGCCGACGCGGTGGTGTCACGGCTGATCGACAAGCTGAGCGAGCCCGCCGAGCTGGAAGCCGGGTTGCTGGCCGCCGCCCGTTTGCGGATGGCCACCCGGGGAGCGGAGGACTTCGCCGCCGATCACTACGCCCGCGGGATGTGTACCGTCTGGTCCGCCCGGCTGGACGCGGACCTGTACCGCACGTGGTTCACCGACGAGGAGCCCTTCCAAGCCGAGTCCCACCGGCTGGTGGCGGAGGCGGGACATCTGGTGGTGCGCGCGCTGGAGCTGGACGGCGGGTCGCGAAAGCCCCGGCTCCTGGCGTTGTTGGCGCAGATCCTCGCGGACGAGGAGGGAGTTCACCGGGATGCCGCCGGTGCCGCGCTGTCGGCGTGGCTCGACTCGTCCACCGCCGACGATCCGGATGTCGCCCTGTTCCTGCTCAGGGTGGTGGACGGGATTCCCCCGGCCCTGGCCGACGGGTTGCCCAGGGCGGTGTTCGGGTCGCCCCTGGCCGACTTCGTCGCCGCCCATGGCAGCAACGTAACCGCGAAGGTGATCAGCCAGGGCGTCAACCTGGCCCGGGAACACGCCGACCGGCCGCTGCTGCGCACCGTGCTGGACTGGGCAGAACAGCTCGACGTCCGCTGGGACCCCGCCCACCGCCGGCAGTTGACCGAGGCACGGCTTCACGTGCTGCCCGACGACCCCACCGACTGCCCGGGGCCCGACCATCCGCTCGCGGCGTCGCTCCCGCAGTCCTCGCAGTCCTGGACCCCGGCGCAGCGGTCGGCGGCGCTGCTGCATACGGCCGCACACGCCCGCGACCTGCGGCAGCCGGCGCTGGGGCTGACCCTCCTGCGGCAGGCGGGCGACGTACGGAGCGAAGAAGCCAGACTGCTGACGGCGGACCTGTACCACCAGTCGGCCCAGGCGGGCGAGCCGGTCTCCAGCCCTGTCCCGTTCCCGTGGGGTTACTACGCGTACGCGGCACTCGGCTACGCCTCGCTCGGCTTCGAGGAACTGGCGCGGGCGAGCCTCGTGCCGTTCGTGCAGCAGGTGGGCAACCTCCACGGTGAAGAACTCCAGGCAGCGCTGTTCGCGATCATCGTGGACGTGCCGAACTTCGACACGAGCCGCACACCCGAACTCGGCGGGGTACTGCGCGACCTCGTGCACTCGGCGGTCTGGCAGCTCACCGCAGAATCCGAGACGCTGCCGATGGGGCTGATGCTCGGTCTGCACCAGGCGGGCAAGGGGCCGGAGCTGGGCGCATGGTGGCGGATCGACGGTCCGCTCGCGCTGCCCGCGCACATCCAGCACCTTCTCGGCAAGCTGCGCGACCTGGAGGATCCCGCCGCCTCCCGCGGTGCGTCCGGCACGTCGCCGCACCTGCTGAACGTACTGGACTCCGACCGCCGCCTGGGAGGCCACGACACCCAGCAGACCGCCCGTAACGTGCGGTGGCGCATCTCGTCGCTCATCGACGACGAGCTGAGTCGCCGCTCCGCACCGCTCATCGACGATCAGCGCCTCTGGGCGAAGACGCACGAACTGCTGGACGACCGGACCGTACTGCTGACCTGGTTCCTGCCCGCCGCCGTGAACGGCGCGGCCGTGCTTCTCGCGGTCACCAGGCAGGGCCGGGAGCTCATCGTGCACCTGGGCGACGGCGCGGACGAGAACGACGACCGGCACCCGGTGGCGGACCGGGTCGAGGCGATCCGGACGGAGGCCGAACGCGACCCGCTGTTCGGCGACGTGACACCGGAAGGCAGCCGACTGCTGCGGCAGCCGGGCGACATGCCGCTCGGCGGCAGCGAACTGTGGGACAAGTGGCGGGCCCGGGGCAAGGACCGGATCCTGGCGTGGCCGCACGGCGCGCTGCACTACCTGCCGCTACCGCTGTGCCGCACCGGGGACCGGATGATCGCCGACGACTGGACGGTCACCACCATCGCCGGCCTCGAAGCCCTGATGCCCACCGCAGGTCCCGTACGGCCGCGCCGCACCGCGGTGCTGGCCTCCGCCGACGGCGGCGTGCCCTACGGGCTGCACGCCGAACCGGCGCTGGAGGAGCACGCGCGGAAGGTCGCCGACGCGGTCGGCACGGACGCCGTCACCGGGTCCGCGGCCACGCGCGACAGGCTGCTCGCCGAACTGGCCACCGCGGACGTGGTCCACATCGCCGTACACGGGACGCTGGACCAGGACGCGCCGTGGATGCACTGTCTCTACCTCACCCCTGACCGTGACGACGACGGCCGGGTCTTCGCCTACGACTTCCTGGAGGCCGACCTGCGCGGTGTCCGCCTGGTCACTCTCGCCGCGTGCGAGTCCGCGCTGGGCCGGTTCGACCGCGCGGACAACGTCCGTGGCATCCCGTCGGCACTGATCACCGCCGGCGCGCAGGCCGTCGTCGGGTGTCTGTGGCCCGTACGCCCGGAGCCGGCCACGTACTTCTACCACCACATGCACCATCGGATCGCGCAAGGCACGGACCCGGAGCGGGCCTTCCGCGAGGCCCAACTCGCCACCCGTGCCCGGCATCCCCACTACCGTGACTGGGGAGCGTTCACCTACCTGCATGGTCGGAGCAAGGGAGCCGTGGCATGACCGAGGTCCGGTTGCACGATGTCGAGCTCGTGCCGGAGCGCACGCTCGGCAGCCCGGCCGACGACGAGCCGCTGCGCGGCAGGCTCACGTTCGGCTGGGACGTGCTGCCCGCCGACCACGAGGGCGTGCCCGATCAGTGGGCGTCCTACGTCAAGGCAACGCCCGACCGCGAGTTCCGGCAAATGCTGTTGGTGTGCTCGTTCCGTCCGGAGACACCAGCCGGCAAAGGTGCGTTCCGCCACGCCTCCCTGGGGGTGGCACTGTCCACACCGGACGGCCGGTCACGGCCCGTCGCGCGGCTGATCGACCCCGGCGAGCGCACCCGTCCGGTCGTCGGCTCCGACATGGGCATGAGCTTCACGGTCAAGGCAGGTCTGCTGGACGTGGGCGTGGAGAGGCCGTCGGGTGCGGGGCCGGAAAGGAACGAGTGGATCGTCCGCGGCCACGGCGCGTCCCAGCCGAACCCGCAGTGGGAGTTCCGTCAGGTCAAGGGCTTCCCGCTGGTCGGTGACCATCCGGTGGCAGCGCTGGTGGAACTCGTGCCCGATCGGCTGAACACGGCGGAGGTGCTGGTGGCGGCAGAGCTGGAGCACCGCAGCTGGGGGATCCGCCGCTACCGGGCACGGCTCGCGCCGTCGCCGCACGCCATCGTGCTGGCGGGGTGACCCCGCCCCATTCCGTCACCGGCGGGCCCCTGCGCCGAGCAGAGACGCGACACAGCCGTCGGACACTCGCCGCCGACGCGGACCGAGTGATTGGCGGGAGTGCGCAGTCAACTGCCAACCGCTGGAAGCTGCTGGTGAGCGCATTTCCGGAAAAACGACACCAGGAGAGGCGGGACATACTTCTGTCTCCAGCGAACCCCGGGTGGTTCAGTAGTGGAGGTCGACCGGCGGCCGGCGCGGATCCCGGGCGTACGTCACCGGTGTCTGTCGTCCCTGCCGCCGCAGAAACCCGACGTGCGTCCACTTGGCGGGGGTCGGCAGGTCGTGAACACCGACGGCGTCACTGCACTGCGTGTCATCCGGATGCCGCAACGGAAACCGCATCACCCATACGGCAGACCTGACGTGCCGTTGGGTGCCGGGCCGGGAAGCCTAGGATCCGCCACTAGAGAGAGGGACGTCGCCTGCCTCCGGCCGGCATCGGCGAGCCCACCTCATGACCGGAGGAGACGGGATGCTGCACCGCGCCGGCAAGACCTCCTGGAAGCGCTTTGCCGGCGTCCTCGTACCGAGTGTCATGGCTGCCACGGCCCTTGGTATCGGCATGGCGCAAGGAGCGCTGGCAGCGTCGTTCCTCATCTCCGGCCAGAAGTTCCAGGTGGCCATGGACACTCTGGACGTCCGTGGTCTGAGCATCTACGGCATGGTGGACGTGACCAGGAAGGGTGCCCTCGTGCCGGTCGTGGTCACCGGGGCCAGTCGTGCGGAGATCAGCGGACTGTGCCAGTCCGTCGTGGTCCCGATCCCAGCCCTGGGCCCGTACACGCTGAGGATCACCGGCGGCGAACGCAGACGGGTCGAGGCGAGGAACTTGTTCCTCGACGCGACATCCTTGTCGAGCGGGCAGGCCAATTTCGACGACCTCGACATCGGTGTGGCAGCGGGAGCGGTCAGCAAGGGCCCGATCAATCAGGGGGACAGGAACTCCCGGTTCTTCGATCCCAACGGCTTTGCTCAGCAGGCGGATTCGGCCCTCCTGCGCGACGTGCGCTTCACTACGGTCGCAGCCTCGGCCGCCACGTTCAACATTCCGGACCTCGATGTGCGGCTCAGACAAGGCAACCACGAGTGCTTCTGACTCACCGGCATGAAACACGCGTGTTTCGCGCCCGCTCGCCGCACACTCCCGCCGCCGAACATCATGGAAAGCCCACGTGTTCTTCGAACGATTCGGCAGGAGCCGGAACTTGCGCGTCGCCGCTAACGACGCCCGACGAGGATTCAGGACCTGGCGGGACGAACGTCCCTTCTGGGCAGGCCTGTTCACCTTCACCGCGAGCCTGCCCATCATCTACTTTCCGTACGCGCACTTGGACTTCGGCGCCATCCCACTGGCACTGTCGACCTCGGCAGGTGCGGGTTCGCTGATCATCGGGGTGCTGCTCGTGGTCCTTGCCATCTCCCTCTGGTTCCACCAGCAGGTGCACGTATTCGCGGGGATCACGGTCATTCTGCTCGCCCTCGTCTCGTTTCCCGTCGCCAATTTCGGCGGCCTCCTCATGGGGTTGATTTTCGGCCTGATCGGTGGATCCCTGGCCTGTGCGTGGATTCCTCCGACGGGCGCCCCCGAGTCGCAGCCCGCAGCGAACCGTGCATCAACGGCCATTCCCGCGGGTGAGGACCGCGGTGGGAAGTGACGACCTGACCGGCTGTGCAGCAAGCGGACCGGAGTCCGATCCCTGCCATCCGAGCAGTGCGGTGAACAGCCGCTGGGCCGGCCGACTGCTGCGACCCCTCGCCTGCGCACTGGCAGTGGCCGTCCTGTCCTTGGCCCTACAGCTCGCCACACCAGCGGCCTCGAAGGCATTGCTCACCCCTGGTGGCATCCGTACGTCCGATGCACCAGCAGGTGCCGGAACGCCGGTCGCCGAACTGCCGGACCGTCCGGCGAACGTCCCCTGGGTGCTGCGTGCCGACAGACTCGTGCTGCACGGCGGTGCCTTCCGCGGCGTGGTCACCGCCCGGACCGCGGCCGGGTCCGAGCGGGTGCTGAAGTTCACCGCACGGTCGCTGGGCTTCGACGACCTCGACCTGACGGCGGGCCGCGGCCATGCGGCGATGCGTCTGCGGGCCAAGTCCGCGACCACATCCACGGTCAAAGGCAAGGACGTGGTGACCCTGTACACCCAGAAGCTGTCCGGCACGCTCGTCGGACTGGGCGGCGATCCGCTCCCGGCGCACCGCAGCGTCACCGTCACCCCCGACGCGCTGCCCGCATGGCTCGCCCACCCCGCTGTTCCCACCCGCACAATCACCTTCGAGAACGTGACCGTTTCACAGGTCGCCCAGCTCAGCGGCGACATATCCATCGACGGGCCGACGACCCTCGGCGTCGTGGCCGGGTGACCGGAGCAAATCCGCTGCCTTCGGCAGATCAACGTCACCATGGACGTCTGCACGCACGTCGTGCAGGACACGCAGCGCGAGGTCATGAGCCACATCGGAGAGGGGTCACCTCCCGAACTCGTGAGGTGACCCCTCTCCGAACCGGTGCCCCGGCAGGATTCGAACCTGCGACGCCCGCTTTAGGAGTGGGGTCGAGTCCTTGCCGGGGGGTGCCTGGCGCTGCCGCACGGTGCTGTTTCCCCTGGTCAGAACCGCACGGCGAGCCACTTGATCCGGCTCATGCCGCTCTGTAGCGGGCCATCCGCTCGCGCATCGCTCACGCGCTGCCGGCTGCTGAGCAGCGCGTGGGTCAGATCTGGCCGAGGTCGATCTCCACCGGGAAGGGAGCCGCTGCCTTGAGGACGCCGGTGAACACGTCTCCGTCGCGGTAGGTCTTCGTCGCAGGGTCGAGAACGTAGGTGTATACGAGAGGAACGCCTGTCGCGGCCTGCTCGATCCGCCAGTAGAAGCCGATGCCTGCCTTGGCGTACTGGTCGACCTTCACGATCCGGTCGGTGGTCTCCGAGCCTGGCGACACCACCTCCGCGACCAGTAGCACGTGCTCAGGACGGGTGGGGGTGATGTCGATCGTGTCTGCGCGGTACACGACGACGTCCGGGCGGCGATTGGTGAGAGGGACGTCCTGAAGCCGGACGTCGAAGTCCGTGTCGGCGTTCCACTCCGGGCCCGAGGCGGCGTCCAGGGCGTTCGCCAGGATCCGGGCCAGCCGGTTGTGCCGCTTGGACGCACTCGGACTCACGACGACCATCCCGTCCACGATCTCGATACCGGCGCACTGCTCCTCGGACCAGGACTCGTACTCCTCCGCCGTGATCTGCTCATGCATCCATGCCGGGGCCGTCATCTCGGCCGTCATGAAGCACCTCCCGGACACTGTGCTGCGGGCCCGATCCCGTTGGAGTCAGCGTACTGTCTGCCGTCCGTCCGGCACGCTGATCTCGCTCACACCCCTCCCCGTCGGCCGGCATCCGACCAGTGAGCCCACGACAAGTGAGGAACCGGCGTCGGCCTGCGGAACGTCCCGGTCGGCAGCCGCGCCTTCGTCGAGGGACCGTACGGGGCGTTCACCTCGCTGCTCCGGACCCGGCCCGGCACCCTGCTGATCGCCGGGGGTGCGGGTATCACGCCCGTGCGGGCCATGCTGGAGGAGGAAGCGCCCGGTGAAGTTCCACCGTTGACTGGGACGGATGGGTCCCGGAGGAAGCAGTCCAGGTAGTGAGTAGCAAGAGCAGCATGAGCAAGCGGTATACCGCCGAGTTCAAGCGCGATGCCGTGGAGCTGGCGCTGGCCTCCGGCAAGACCGTTACCGAGGTCGCCCGGGACCTCGGAGTGAGCCCCGAGAGTCTGCGTGGCTGGGTCAAGCAGGCCAAGGCCGACCGGGGCCAGGGCCCCGAGGGTGCTCTGACCAGCGACGAGAAGGAAGAACTGCGGCGGCTGCGGCGGGAGAACCGGGAACAGCAGCAGACGATCGACATCTTGAAAAAAGGTCTGGCCTTCTTCGCGAAGGACACGATGAAGTAGGCCAATTGTGCCGCTTCATCGACGCGGAGAAGGCCGCCGAGGACAACCCCGGCGGCTACAGCGTCAGTCTGCTGTGCCGGGTCGCGGGCGTGAGCCGCTCCACCTGCTGCTCCTGGCTCGCCGCTCGGCCGGCGGTCGCCGGGCGTCGGCGTGTGGAGGACGAACTCGCGGAGGAGATAGGGGAGATTAACGCCGCTTCGCGCGGCGCGTACGGTGCCCCGCGCGTCCACGCCGCGCTGCGGCGAGGGGGCCGTGCGATCAGCCGGAAGAAGGTCGGGCGGATCATGCGCGAGCGTGACATCCGTGGCGTCACCCGCCGCAAGCGCCGCCATCTGACGAAGCAGGACACCAGGGCCGCCCCGGCCCCGGACCTGATCGGCCGCGACTTCACCGCGGCCGTACCCGGCACGAAGCTTGTCGGGGACATCACGTACCTGCCGACGATCGAGGGCTGGTGGTATCTGGCGACGGTCATCGACCTGGCGACACGCGAGGTGATCGGGTACGCGATGGCCGACCATCACCGCGCCGGGCTGGTCACCGACGCACTGCGGATGGCTGCGGCCCTCGGCGGCCTGCAGCCTGACTGCATCATGCACACCGATCGCGGCAGCGAGTACACGAGCAGCGAATTCCGCCGTGAAATAAGGAAGTTGAACCTGAGGCAGAGCATGGGGCGAACCGGTATATGTTATGATAATGCCGCAGCCGAGAGCTTTTTCGGACTGCTGAAAGCGAAGATCGGCACCACGGTCTGGGAGAGCCGCGAAGCGGCCCGCGCCGACGTCTTCCGCTTCATCGAGGTCGAGTACAACCGCACCAGGCTCCGCAAACACCCCGAGTTCGGGTACCTCACCCCACTCGAAACCCGAGCCAGGCTGCAACAAGACTTCACCCCCGCAGCGTAAGCAACCGCTGTCCACGATCAGGGTGGAACTTCAGGTGTCGGCGGCGATGCCGGTTGCGATGCAAGCGAGGTCGGCTCTTCTGTCGAGTGGGAGACCCGTAGCGAGAAGGCCGAAGACCGCCAGCGAGGATCAGTAGAAGTCGAAAGAGGCGCTTCGTGCTTCCCGGGGCTGGGGTCAGTGGCTGGTGAGTTCGCCGGTGAGCTTGCCGTGCAGGTCGGCGCTGGGGTCGTTCAGGCCGATGATCTCCACCGTCTTGCCGCGCTGGGCGTATTTGGCCTCGATGGCGTCCAGGGCAGCTACCGAGGAGGCGTCCCAGATGTGTGCGGCGGAGAGGTCGATGACGATCTTCTTCGGGTCGCCCGCGTAGTCGAACTGGCCGACGAGGTCGTTGGATGAGGCGAAGAAGAGTTCGCCGGTCACGGAGTAGACGACTGTGCTGCCGTCGGGGTCGGTGACGGCGGTGACGTCGGCGAGGTGGGCAACGCGCTTGGCGAAGATGACCATGGCGGTAATGGAGCCGATGACGACGCCGATGGCGAGGTTACTGGTGGCGACCACGCAGATCACGGTGATGACCATGACGGCGATCTCACCGGCGGGCATTCGCTTGAGGGTCTTGGGGGCGATGGAGTGCCAGTCGAAAGTCGCGCAGGACACCATCACCATGACGGCGACCAGGGCCGCCATGGGGATGTCGGAGACGACCGGGCCGAAGACGATGCACAGCACCATCAGGAACGCGCCGGCGAAAAAAGTGGAGAGGCGGGTGCGGGCGCCGGAAACCTTCACGTTGATCATCGTCTGGCCGATCATGGCGCAGCCACCCATGCCGCCGAAGAAGCCGGTGAGGATGTTGGCGATGCCCTGGCCGATGGATTCGCGGGTCTTGGAGGAGTGGGTGTCGGTGATGTCGTCGACCAGTTTGGCGGTCATGAGCGACTCCATGAGGCCGACCAGCGCCATGGCGAGGGCGTAGGGGGCAATGGTGGTCAGGGTGTCCATGGTGAAGGGCACGTCCGGCAGGCCGGGTACCGGCAGGGAGGAGGGCAGGTCGCCCTTGTCGCCGACGGTCGGCACCGCGATCCCCGCGGCAAGAGTGATCACGGTGAGGATGACGATGGAGACGAGCGGGGCCGGGATCACCTTGGTGACCTTCGGGAAGAACACCATGAGCGCCAGGCCGCCGATGATCAGCGGATATACGGCCCACGGAACGTCGTGCATCTCGGGGACCTGGGCCATGAAGATGAGGATCGCGAGAGAGTTGACGAACCCGACCATCACGCTGCGGGGCACGAATCGCATCAGCTTGGCGACGCCGAGTGCACCGAGGACGATCTGGAAGAGGCCGGCCAGGATCACGGCCGCGACGAGATACCCGAAGCCGTGCTCACGGTTCAGGGGCGCGATCACCAGCGCGACGGCGCCGGTCGCCGCGGAGATCATCGCCCGGCGGCCGCCGACGATCGAGATGGTCACAGCCATTGTGAACGAGGCGAACAGACCGACCGCCGGGTCCACTCCGGCAATGATGGAGAACGAGATCGCCTCGGGGATCAGTGCGAGGGCGACGACCAGGCCCGCGAGGACCTCGGTACGCCAGACCTTCGGGTTGTTCAGCCAGTCAGGGCGCATGCCGCGCAGCCGCGCGGCGGGAGACACAACGGAAGAAGACAAGAGGGAAAGAACCTGTCGTGCGCGGGCACGCCCCGTTCCTGGGAGGCTCGGGTGTGCGGGAGGACGCGGAAGTGCCGGGCTTGACATCCCGCGGGCGGCCCACCAAGTGTGGGCCGGAAGTAAGAAGGGGACGGAGCAAGGGCTGTGCGAAGGCACGGCCGGACTCACGTTCCGAGGCGAAGCGTCACGGCGGGCAGGCGGCGGCGATGGGCGTCATGAGCTCGCGCACGCTCTCTCCTGCAGGAATCGGATCTTCGCCGGGGGCGCCATCGGCCCCGACACGGCAGTGCGGGGCAGCGGGGCCGCCCTCGTCGAATGCAACTGTACCCTAACGTTAGAGTAGGGATGGTTGAGGTCGCTCGGACGCGGCCGACCACGACGAGAAGGGCCAGGACCACAGGCGTGGAAGACAAGCACATGCAGATCGGCGAAGTCGCCACGCGGACGGAGCTGTCCCTGCGCACCATCCGGCATTATGAGGAGACCGGCCTAGTCATCCCCTCCGCACGCTCCCAGGGTGGATTCCGTCTCTACACTGAGGCCGACGTACAGCGGCTCATGGTCATCCGCCGCATGAAGCCGCTCGGCTTCACTCTGGACCAGATGCGCGAGCTGCTGGAGGCCACCGACCGCCTCGATGGCGAGGACGCACTCGACGCCGGTGAGCGCGAGGCTCTGCTGGGCCGCGTGCACGAGTACGAGCGGGCCGCCAACGAGCAGGTCGACAAGCTCCGCGTCCAGTTGTCCCGAGCCGAGGACTTCGCCGCCACCCTCCGCTCCCGCCTGGAGCAGACCGTGCCGACTGTGCGTCCCTGACGCGGCGTCGTCACGCCGGGGCGGCGCCCCGGATGGACGACTGTGCGTCCCTGACGCGGCGTCGTCACGCCGGGGCGGCGCCCCGGATGGTGCGGGCCTTGCCGCACGGACCTGTGGGGGCGGGCGGTGCTGGGTAGGGTGTGAGTAACGCGTTAAGAATCGCGCTGGTGTGCCGGGAAGCCTGGTCGGCGGTCAGGGGACAAATGACTCCCGATCACGACAGCAACCCGGAGGACACCCCTGATGACTGGCGCACCACGTCAGCGCTCCGCGTTCCTCTCGCTCCTGCCCTGGGGTGAACGCCGAGCGATCTCTGGAGCGCTACGGACGGAGACCGTCGGCGGTCTGGTCCTCCTTGCGGCTGCTTTGATTGCCCTGATCTGGGCGAACTCTCCTTGGAGTGGCGCTTACGAAACCGTGCGTGAGACCCACTTCGGGATTCGGGCGCTGGGAGTGGATCTGTCGGTGGGGCACTGGGCCTCGGACGGGTTGCTGACCGTCTTCTTCCTGGTCGCGGGGATCGAGCTGAAGCGTGAACTGGTCGTCGGTGAGCTGCGGACACCGGCGGCCGCAGCGTTGCCGGTAGTTGCCGCGGTGTGTGGCATGGCTGTCCCGGCCGCCCTCTACGCGGTCATCGCGGCCGCGGGGGGTGGTTCGCTGTCGGGGTGGGCGGTGCCGATGGCCACCGACATTGCGTTCGCACTGGCTGTCCTCGCTGTCCTCAGCACGAGCCTTCCCACCGCTCTGCGCGCGTTCCTGCTGACCCTGGCGGTGGTTGATGACCTCGGCGCGATCCTGATTATCGCGGTGTTCTTCACCAGCAACCTCAACTTCCTCGCACTCGCCGGCGCCGTCGGCGGTCTGATGCTGTTCTACGTGCTGCAGCGCAGACGGGTCCGCGGCTGGTGGTGGTATGCGCCCCTGGGCGTGCTGATCTGGGCGCTGATGTACAACGGCGGTGTCCACGCCACCGTCGCCGGCGTCGCCATGGGACTGATCCTGCGCACCAAGTCGGACACCCCAGCACCCCAAGGCAGGCAGCCAGGGCTGGAAGTTATGTCGGCCGGGGACCGGACGGCACACCTGTTGCGCCCGTTCTCCGCCGGGGTGGCCGTCCCGCTCTTCGCTCTGTTCGCGGCCGGTGTGAGCGTGTCCCCGGCATCCATCGGCGCGGTGTTTGCACGGCCTGAGCCTCTGGGTGTGGTGGCCGGACTCGTTATCGGCAAGAGTGTCGGGATCTTTGCCGGAACCTATCTGACGGCGCGGTTCACTCGGGCCCGGCTGAATCCGGATCTGGCCTGGGCCGATGTCTTCGCCTTGGCTGTCCTCGCCGGTATCGGGTTCACCGTCGCGCTCCTGATCGGTGAACTCGCCTTCCCGGATCCGGCAGAGGCCGCCCATGTCAAGGCAGCTGTCCTGACCGGATCCGTAATCGCGGCTGTGCTCGCCGCCGTCCTTCTCAAAGGCCGCGACCGCGTCTACCGGCGGCTGTGTGAGGAGGAAGACCGCGACGACGACGGGGACGGTATCCCCGACATCTACCAGCACGGTGGGCGAGGCGCGGCATGAACGCCCGCCGGAAGAAGGCGCTGACCACGACCGTCTGGCTGGCGTGGACCGGCGCCGCCGTCTGGACCGGAGTGGTCGCCGACCCGTACTGGCTCCAGATCACCTGCCTGATCGCCGCGGCCACAGCACTTCGCCTGGCCCTGCGCGGAGTGCGGCCCGCCACAGGGCACGTCCGCCCGGGCCTCCGCTTTGGCGGGGGACGCGCCGTCGTGCGCCTGAAAGGTGACCTCACCGCAACGAGCGCCGAGAACGCGACCCGCCGCCTAACCGAGGCACTCGACCCACCCCCCAGCGTCCTGGAGATCGACCTGGCCAACGTCAGCTCACTCGGCAAGGACAGCATCCAGGCCCTCTTCACAGCCCTGCGCACAGCCGGCGAACAAGGCATCCCGGTCCTCGTCAGCGGTGCCAACCGGCAGACCCGCACGACTCTGCACGGCAAGGGCCTTGACCGGTTCTTTCGCTACGCCGACGTCCCCGGCCAGCCCGGCCACGAGGACCGCCGGTGAACCTCCCCGCCGCACACTCCGACCACTGCACCGGCTACACCGCCCTCCTGGCCGATGCAGCGACCACCGGCCGGCGCCTCACCCGCACCGAACTCGACAACCTGCGTGCCTTCGGAGAACAGGCAGCCGCAGACGGGACCCCACTGCGCGAGATCGTCGCGCAGCACCTTCAGCTCACCCGTTCGGCCTGGCCCGCCCGCGACAGCCGACAGTGCCCTGGCCGTGATGGCTCAGACCATCGATGCCATGGCCGAGGGCTACGACCGGGCCCAGCACTTGGCCGTCCGCCGGCAAGAAGCGGAGCGCCGCGAGTTCATCGACGACCTTCTTTACGGCCGCAGCAAGCGGGTCATGCCCCGCGCCGTGCAGTCGGTGCGAGAAGTCCTGCCGCTCGCTAGCGGCCGGGGCGGGGCTCTGACCTGGGGGCTCTCCAGTAAATGCCTGCCGCGAGAGGGTTGCCTGCGATGGCGCGAGTGCAGTCTTCGGGAGTCAGGCGCGGTGCTTCTCGGCCCACACGGTGACCACAGACGGGCGAGGGATGTTGCCGGGCCCGTCGGGCCAGGCGGAGGCGGGCTTGTCCGCTGTTGAGCCGTCGGCCTCGCCCGGGTGCTGGGCAGCGACGAGTACGCGCTCTTCGGTGATGATCGGGCCGCAGGTCTCGGCCGACTTCGGGACGGTCAGGAACTGCTTGACGTGTCCGCGGTGCGGACCCTTGACGGGGACGACGAACAGGCCGTCGTTGGAACCAAGGGCGTTGCCGTCGGTGGCGAGCCAGAGGTTGCCGTGTTCGTCGAAGGCGATGTTGTCCGGGCAGGAGATCGGGCTGACCTCGGACTTGTCGTAGCCGGCGAAGTACGTCGACGGGTCTGCGGGGTCGCCACAGACGAGCATGAGCCGCCAGCGGAAGGAGGTGGCACCCGCGTCGGAGTGGTGCTCGTCGAGTTCGAGGATGTGACCGTGCTTGTTGCCTGTGCGGGGGTTGGCTTCGTCCGGTCCGGCCTTGCCGGCCTTGCCACGGTCGGAGTTGTTGGTGAGGGCGACGTACAGGCGGCCGTTGTGCGGGTGGGGTTCGACGTCCTCGGGACGGTCCATCTTGGTGGCGCCTGCCTTGTCGGCGGCCAGGCGCGTATAGACGTATACCTCCTCCGCTGTCATGCCGGGGACGAAGGATTTCGTACCGCTGGCGAGCGGGATCCAGCCGCCACTTCCGTCGAAGACACCATCCTCCGGGAGCCTTCCGGTTCCGTCGATCTCGGCGGCGGGGCTGTCGCCGGTGAACTTGGCGACGTACAGGGTGCCCTCGTCGAGGAGGCGCAGGTTGTGCTCGCGTGCCGAGCGGCTGTTGCCCTTCTTGTACCTGTTGGTGGAGACGTACTTGTAGAGGTAGTCGAAGCGTTCGTCGTCGCCCATGTAGAGAGCCACACGGCCGTCGTCGGTCAGCCGGGGCTCGGCGGCCTCGTGCTTGAACCGGCCGAGCGCTGTGCGCTTACGCGGGGTGAAGTGAGGGTCGTACGGGTCGATTTCGACGATCCAGCCGTGTCGGTTGGGCTCGTTCGGCTCCTTGCCGATGTCGAAGCGGTCGTCGAACCGCTCCCACTTGCGCTGACTGGTTCCGGTGGGCAGGCCGTAGCGGGCGAGCCTCTGCTTGGCTGTGGGGTCGGTGATTGCGGCGGCGTTGGCGAAGTACTGGTTGAAGTTCTCCTCGCCGGAGAGCACGGTGCCCCACGGGGTGACCCCGCCGCCGCAGTTGTTCAGGGTGCCCAGGACCGTGCGGCCCGTGGGGTCGGCGCTCGTCTTGAGGAGATCGCTGCCCGCGGCCGGGCCGGTGAGCCTGATCGGGGTGGTGGCGGTGACGCGCCGGTTGAGGACGTCGCCCGGGACCGGCCACAGCCGTCCGGAGCCGTCGTCGCCGTGGACGACCACGATGCTCAGGCCGTGTGCCGCCCAGGCCGTCTCGACCTGCTCGCGGGTGGGGTTGGCGGGGTCGTACCCGAAGAACATGATCTCTTCGTTGGTGTACTCGTGGTTGACGACCAGGAGCTGATGCCTGTGCCGGTGCGGCAGGTCGAGGAGCGCCATGTAGTCGCAGTTGTAGCCGAACTGGCGGGCCTGGTTCCTCGCCGTCTGCCGGTGGGCGTCGAATCGCGGGGCGCCGGACAGGATCGGGTCTCCCCAGCGGATGACAACCTGCTGCGCGTAGCCGGGCGGCACGGTGACGGCGTCAGCGGCATTCGGCGGGACCGGCTCGAATTGCAGACCGCGGGGGAGATGCCCCCCACCAGGGTGCGGAGTGGCTGCAGCTTCGGTGAGGGCTGTTGTGCCGGCCGCTGCCGCCAGAGTCAGTACCGCGCCGGTCTTGAGGGCACCTCTGCGGGAGAGAGCCTGGCGGGCGATGTCTCCGAAGTAGGGGTTCAGTGATCGGTTGGGCGCCTCGTGGGAACACGCGTCCGCGCACCGGTATCGACAGGTCAGGGCTGAGCGGGCGGTGTTGTGGGCGGGCAGCAGGGGCAGCCGCTGCGTACGGGCAGCGCTGTCGCCGGGCTGTTCGGGCACGTTTGCCTCCACGCGAAGGGGTTCAAATGAGCGCGAGCCGACCCATAGATAGGCGGCCATCGATCTCAGACGGTAGGCGTGGGACACGCGAGTCGAGGCGGCTGGCCGGTGAACACCGCTGGAACAGTGGCCACTTGCCGGAGCTCGGCTTCACGGTGGGTCGCGCGCGCCAGTAGATGCAGCCTCTTTGCATCATGATTCATCTATATAGATGAACGACTATCGTTCATCGTCGAGGGGTCTCCCGTGCACCGTCTATTCATATAGACACGTTTCGATCTAAGCGTCCGAACGGCGCGCGCCGCGCACCTGATACAGACAGCCGGGGCACCCGGCAGACACGAGGGTCGAGAGTCGTGAACATTTCCACTTCGTTGCGCCGGTCCAGGGTTCCCCTGGCGCTGACGGCTGCTGTGATGCTGGCCGCGAGTGCGTGCGGCGGTGCCGACGCGGGCTCTGGCAGCGGTGACGGTGACAAGCTGGCCGGAACCATCAAGGCCGACGGCTCCAGCACGGTCGCTCCGCTTTCCACGGTGGCGGCCCAGCTCTTCCAGGGTGAGAACGCCGGGGTGAAGGTCACCGTCGGTACCTCCGGCACCGGCGGCGGCTTCGAGAAGTTCTGCGCGGGCGAGACCGACATCTCCAACGCCTCACGTCCCATCAAGGACGAGGAGAAGGCGGCCTGCGACAAGAAGGGCATCAAGTACGAGGAGTTCCAGGTCGCCAACGACGGTCTGTCCGTCGTGGTGAGCAAGGACAACGACTTCGCCGACTGCCTGACCGTCGAGCAGCTGAAGAAGATCTGGGAACCCGGGTCCAAGGTGAACAACTGGAACCAGGTCGACCCGAAGTTCCCGAACCAGAAGCTGGAGCTCTTCGGCGCCGGTACGGACTCGGGCACCTTCGACTACTTCACCGACGCGATCAATGGCGAAGAGGGCGCGTCCCGCACCGACTACAGCCCCAGCGAGGACGACAACGTCACCGTCCAGGGTGTCTCCGGCTCCAAGGGCGGCATGGGTTACTTCGGTCTCTCCTACTACGAGGAGAACCAGGACAAGCTCAAGCTCCTGAAGATCGACGGCGGCGATGGTTGCGTTGCCCCCGACACCAAGACGGTGCAGGAGGGCACGTACAAGCCGCTCTCCCGTCCGCTGTTCATCTACCCGAAGGCCAGCTCGCTGGAGAAGAAGGAGGTCGAGGCGTTCGTCGAGTTCTACGTCGAGAACAACGCCGACATCGCCTCGAAGTCCCAGTTCGTGCCGCTGAACGCGCAGCAGGAGACCGAGCTGAAGAAGGACCTCGAGACCCTCAAGGCGCAGCACAAGTCATGAGTTCCCCCTCCCTCGGGCGGCGGACCGCTTCAGGAAGCACCAGCTTCCTGGGGCGGTCCCAGCCGCGCTACGGTGAGAAGGCCATCAAGGTCCTCTTGGTGGCCGCCTCCCTGGTCTCGGTGCTGACCACGATCGGCATTGTCATCGCCCTGATCCCGCCGGCCGTCACGTTCTTCGGAAAGGTCGACTTCGGCGACTTCATCGCCGGCACCAACTGGTCGCCCCTGTTCAAGCCACCCTCCTTCGGTGTGATCCCGCTGGTCACCGGCACCCTCATGGTCACCCTCATCGCGCTGCTGGTAGCCGTGCCGCTGGGCCTTGGCGCGGCCGTCTATCTGAGCGAGTACTCCAACGCGCGGGTGCGGAACATCTTCAAGCCGATGCTGGAGGTGCTCGCGGGCATTCCCACCGTCGTCTACGGCTTCTTCGCGCTGAAGGCCATCACGCCGCTTCTGCAGGACATCTGGCCGGGTGGCGAGGGACCGCAGGTCTTCAACGCTCTCGCGGCCGGCTTCGTCATGGGCATCATGATCATTCCGACGATCGCCTCGCTCGCCGAGGACTCCATGAGCGCGGTGCCACGCGCCCTGCGCGATGGCGCATACGGGCTCGGGTCATCGCGCATGCAGGTCTCCACCCGCGTGGTGGTGCCTGCCGCTCTGTCCGGAATCGTCGCCGCTGTGGTGCTGGGCATCTCCCGCGCCCTGGGCGAGACGATGATCGTGGCCATCGCGGCCGGCGGCCGTCCGAACCTCTCCTTCGACCCGCTCGAAGGCATGCAGACCATGACCGCGTTCATTGCCGCAGCCGGTATCGGCGACCTGCCCACCGGGTCCGTCGGCTACCAGACGATCTTTGCTGTGGGATCGCTGCTCTTCGTGATGACCCTGGTGATGAATCTGCTCAGCATCCGTCTCGTGCGCAAGTACCGCGAGGTGTACGAATGAGTTCTCCTGTCATCGAGCGCAACCGCGTAACAGACACGCCTGAAGTGCCCCGGCTCAAGGGCCGTGGCACGCCGTGGCGGGAGAGGTTCTTCCACCTCAGCCTGTGGGTGTCCCTCGCCGTCGCTGTCGTCTTCCTCGCCTCCCTCCTCACCTACGTGATCGTCGAAGGATGGCCCCGCCTGGATCCGCGGATCTGGTCGAACTTCCCCGACATCATCGACCCGGGTAAGGCCGGAGCCCAGTCCGCGATCATGGGCACGATCTGGGTGATCGCGTTCACCGCTCTGTACTGCCTGCCGACCGGCATCCTCACCGCGATCTACCTGGAGGAGTACGCCGACCCCAACCGGTGGTGGAACCGGGCGATCGAGATCAACATCCAGAACCTCGCTGCGGTGCCATCCATCGTCTACGGCATCTTGGGGCTCGGCGTCATCTCCCGCGGCCTGGGCTTCGGACAGACCGTCATGACGGCCTCGCTCACCCTGTCGCTGCTGGTCCTGCCAGTGGTGATCATCTCCTCCCGGGAGGCGATCCGCGCAGTGCCGCAGTCCATCCGACAGGCGTCCCTCGCCCTGGGGGCAACCCAGTGGCAGACGATCCGCCGCCAGGTCTTGCCCGCCGCCGTACCAGGTATGGCGACCGGCTCGATCCTGGCCCTGTCCCGCGCCATCGGCGAGGCGGCCCCGCTCCTGCTGCTCGGCGGGCTGACGTTCATCACGTTCAACCCGACCGGCGCACAGAGTGCCTTCACCGTCCTGCCCATCCAGATCTTCAACTGG
Source organism: Streptomyces sp. NBC_01217 (assembly GCF_035994185.1). NCBI lineage: Bacteria > Bacillati > Actinomycetota > Actinomycetes > Kitasatosporales > Streptomycetaceae > Streptomyces > Streptomyces sp. NBC_01217. The sequence goes on along the minus strand of NZ_CP108538.1, from coordinate 3,823,176 downwards.
ATCAGCCAGTCCCGCGCCGAGTTCACCGCCCTGGCATCCGCCGCGATCGTCGTCCTGCTGGTGATCCTGCTGGCCATGAACTCTGTGGCGATCTGGCTCCGTAACCACTACTCCCGCCGCTGGTGACCACCATGGATTCCGTAACAGACCTCACGAAGAAGCCAGTTGACTCTGCGCAGGAGAACGCGATGACCCCTCCTTCCGACGCCACCGGCGGCACCAAGACGCCGCAGGTCAGCTTCCGGTTCGCTCCGCCCCTGGCCAGCCCGGTGTTCGAGGTCGGCAGCCTCTCGGTCTTCTACGGCGACCACGAAGCCGTCCGCGACGTCAACATGAACATCGGACACCAGCAGATCACCGCGATGATCGGTCCCTCCGGGTGCGGCAAGTCCACGGTGCTGCGCTGCTTCAACCGGATGAACGACCTGGTGCCCACGGCCCGCGTCGTGGGCAAAGTCCGCTACCACGACCAAGACCTGTACGGCCGTGAAGTCGACCCCATCGAGGTGCGCCGCCGCATCGGCATGGTCTTCCAGAAGCCCAACCCGTTCCCCAAGTCGATCTACGACAACATCGCTTACGGGCCCAGGGTTTCCGGATTCAAGGGCAACCTTGACGACCTGGTCGAAGAGACCCTCACCCGTGCCGCTCTGTGGGACGAGGTCAAGGACAAGCTCAAGACGTCCGCGCTGGCGCTGTCCGGCGGTCAGCAGCAGCGGCTGTGCATCGCCCGGACCATTGCGGTCAAGCCCGAAGTGATCCTGATGGACGAGCCGTGCTCCGCGCTGGACCCGATTGCCACCGCCAAGATCGAAGACCTGATGGAGCAGCTGTCCCAGCAGTTCACGATCATCGTCGTCACCCACAACATGCAGCAGGCCGCACGCGTCTCGCACCGCACGGCGTTCTTCACCGCGGACGTCGACGGCAACGGCGTACGACACGGCCGCCTGATCGAGTACGACGAGACCGCCAGGATTTTCGGCAACCCCTCCGACCAGCGCACCGAGGACTACATCTCCGGCCGCTTCGGCTGACGGACCCGTCCGATGTCCGCCCCTTTACGCACGACACGTGAAGGAGTACCCCGGGTGACCCCCGATGCACACCGGCTCCCAGAAACCGCAACGCAAGGCAGTTCCGGCGGCCCAGAGGACGGCAAGGCCCCAGGTCTGCTGCTGGCCGAGCCGGACATGCGACTCGCCGACGAGACGGTGAGCCGCTTCGCCGCGGCAGGTGTTACGGCTGTTGTCTGTCACGACGGCGCCGAAGCACTGCTTCAGGTCGGCGCCCGCCGCCCTCGAGCGGTGCTGCTCGGCGCCCCGTTGCCGGTTGTGGGCGCGGCAGCGGTTACCGAGCTGATCGCACGTCTGCACCCGGTCCCCGTCATCGTGGGTGCGGGCACCGACGGTTCGCAGGAAGCCACAGCAGCGTTGGCTGTCGGCGCCGTTGCCGTCGTGGCCCGCCCCTACCGGACCGAGGAGATCCTGCCCCTGCTCCTGGGCACCCGGCCGAGTGGCGACGGCTCGGTGCAGACGTTGGTCATCGGTGATATCGAGCTTGATGCCGCGGGCTTTCACGTCTATGTACGCGGCCGTGCACTTCAGTTGCCGGTGCGTGAATTCATGCTGCTGCGCTACCTGATGGAGCACGCCAACCGTGTGGTCAGCCGCAGCGAACTCACCCAGGCGATCTGGGGCGTGGAGTCCTTGGACAGCAACAGCCTCACCGTCCACATCCGACGCGTACGCAACCGTCTTCGCGAAGACTCCGGCAGCTGCTGCACGATCGATGCCATCCGCGGCATGGGCTACCGCCTGGATTGCGGCACCAAGAGACGGCAGAGTGCGTCCTCAGGTCTCTCCGCTCCCGGATCGGCCACGTAGCGGCCGAGGCGGTGGTGCAGTTGGATGCCAAGACCACTGCTCCGGGGTATCGCTCAGGTATCAGCGGCTCGGGACGGACGCCGAACCCGCGGGCGGTCCTGATTCGGGGCTGCGCGCGTCGAGCAGCTCCTGTGCAAGTCTGCCGACACGAATTGCCAGTGCGTCGCGGACTGCTCGCGCGCTCTCGATGTCCAGGCCGCTCAGGTCGGGCAGGTCCCAGTCCTGGTAGCGGCGACCGGGCCGCACCGGGCAGGCGTCGCCGCAGCCAAGGGTGACAACGACATCGGCAGCGGTGAACACTTCGGGTGTCAGAGGCTTCGGGAACTCGTCATCGATGCCGAGTCCGGCTTCGGCGAGCAGCCGGCGCACCACCGGCGCGATCTCGACACCGGGCTCGGACCCGGCGCTCAGGACCCGGACCGCCCCCTGGACCTGCTGACGCATGAGGGCAGCGGCCAGTTGAGAGCGGCCCGCGTTCTCCGTGCAGACGAACAGGGCCTCGGGAACCCGCTTGGGAGACAGACCCAGCCCCCGGGCCAGGGCGCTCAGCCGCTGATCTGCGAAGCGTTCGATCAGGACAGGCAGATGGGTGCCCACCCGGGCCCGGCTCGACAGCTGCTCGGCGCATTCCTCGACGTAGCCGGCCACCGTCTGCCGGGAGAAGGCCCGGCTGTGCCGTGCGGACAGCCGTCGGACGATGCGTTCCAGCACCGTGCGTGTGTCCCGGAGCGGGGGCGTGGCAGGGCCGAGCGAAGCGTGATCTTCCATGGCGCACCCCATCCGGTCGGCGGAGATTTGCTACTCTCCGCACCCCAAATTATAGATGGATATCTATGTTCTGAGTAGGCTGCAACCAAAGTGAACGCTCGGTGAACACACGGTCGGCGGGGCCTCTGACCACGGGGGTGTCACTCGAACGGCGCTTATGGTGAATAGATGGCTATCACTGCATACGGTGTGGCGGGTACGGCGGTGGACGCAGCGGAATCGTCGTCCTGCACCTCCGGCCTGGCCTGCCTGCTCATCGAACGAGAAGAAGCCCAGCGCCTCGCCGACATGCTCAAGGCCATCGCCGACCCCACCCGGCTACAGCTGCTGCGGCTGATCGAGCAGGCGCCCGGCGGCGAAGCGTGTGTCTGCGACCTCACAGAGTGCCTCGGCCTTCGCCAGCCGACCGTCAGCCACCACCTCAAGAAGATGACCGAGGCCGGCCTTCTGGACCGGGAACGCCGGGGCACCTGGGCCTGGTTCTCGGTCAACCACGACGGTCTGCGCCGCGTGCGCCAGATACTGGATCCAGCGGTCAGCTAGGGCCGGTTCTTCCGCTCCCACGCCTGTGCGGCGACCTGGACGGCGTCCCAGGGTGAACCGAGCGGCGGCGTGTACGAGAGGTCGAGGTCGCTGATGCCGTCGACGCTCATTCCGTGGAAGAGCGCGGTGGCGTACGTGTCGACCCGCTTGGAGATCTCCGCGCCGCGATGCCCGACGAGCTGGGCACCCAGGAGGAGACCGGTCGAAGCGTCGCCGGTGACGCGTACCGCGATGGGCGTCGCGCCCGGGTAGTACGCCTTGTGATCGTCCGGACTGCTGGCCGTGGTGACCGGGGCCCAGCCACGGGCCGCCGCAACGGCCTCGTGCTCGCGCAGGCCCGTGCGTGCGGCGACGAGATCGAAGACCTTCACCACTTGAGTGCCGAGGCTGCCTGCGAAACGGCGGTCGCCGCCGAGGGCGTTCTCACCGGCGACTCGGCCCTGCTTGTGCGCGGTGGTGCCGAGAGGCAGCCAGGTCTCTCCAAGCAGCCGGTGGTGGGTGACGACGCAGTCTCCCGCGGCGTACACATCCGGGAGCGAGGTGCGCATGTGGGCGTCGACCTCGATGGCGCCCTTGGCTCCCGTACGGGCTCCGGCCTCGACGGCGAGCGCGGTGTCGGGTCGTACACCCACGACGACCAGGACCAGGTCGACGTCGCGGGTGAGAGCTTCTCCGTGCGGACCGGTTGCCCGGATGCGCAGCGAGCTGCCTTCACGCGAGACAGCGGAAACGGTGGTGCCGGTGATGACTTCGACGCCGTGAGCGGTGAGCTCGGTGTGGACCAGGGCGCCGAGTTCGGGGTCGACGGTCGGCAGGACCTCGGGCAGGGCTTCGATCTGCGTGACGGCGATGCCGCGCGTAGTGAGGGCTTCCGCCATCTCCAGGCCGATGTATCCGGCGCCGATCACGGCCGCCTTGGCGGGCCGACGTTTCTCGATGCTGCGCATGACCTCGAAGGTGTCGCCCATGCTGTGCAGCAGATGGACACCGTCGCGCGGGCCGAGCGGGTCGGGGCCGGTCAGGCCCGCGATCGGCGGCCGGGCGCTGACCGCACCCGTGCCAACGACGAGCGCTTCGTACGGCAGGTCCTCGACCTGTCCGTCCTCGCCGCGGACGGTCAGGAGCTTGCCGGCCACATCGATCGAGGTGGCCAGGGTGTTCGTCCGGACCTGCATGCCCGTGGCCTTGAGGTCCTCGGCCGTGCGATGGGCCAGGTCGGTCCAGTGCGGCACGTCGCCCGAGACGTAGTACGGGATGCCGCAGATGGAAAAGTTGGGGTACCCGTCGGCCACGACCACGGTCACGTCGCTGTCGGGGTCGAGTTCGCGTGCACGGAGCGCGGCACTGATTCCGGCGTCGCTTCCGCCGACGGCGACTATGCGCTTGCTGGCCACGTGGACCTCCCAGGAGGGGCGTCGTACTAAAGGATCAAGGGCGGGACACCGCGCCCCCGGCAGAGTGGGACCTCTGCCGGGAAGCGACGGTGCTGATCAGCTGATGAAGTCTTCGAGGTCGCGTTCCAGCGCGGCCTTCGGCTTCGCGCCGACGATGGTCTTGGTGACCTCGCCGCCCTGGTAGACGTTCATCGTGGGGATGGACATGACGCCGTACTTGGCGGCGGTGGCCGGGTTCTCGTCGATGTTGAGCTTGACGATCTCGATCTTGTCGCCGTGTTCGGCGGCGATCGCCTCCAGGGAGGGGGCGAGCTGGCGGCACGGGCCGCACCAGGCGGCCCAGAAGTCGACGAGCACGGGCTTGCCGCTCTTGAGGACTTCCTCGTCGAAGCTGTCGTCGGTGACGCTCTTGAGAGCCATGGCGGCCTCCTGTTACAGGTGGTTCAGACGGTGGCCGGGGCCTTGACCGGCTCCGCGGCGTTCTCAATGTCGGCGAGGGCGGCGAGGTAACGCTCGGCGTCCAGGGCCGCCGCGCAGCCGGAGCCGGCAGCGGTGATGGCCTGACGGTAGGTGTGGTCGACAACGTCGCCGGCGCCGAAGACGCCCGGGATGTTCGTCCGAGTGGAGGGGAACTGGACCTTGAGGTATCCCTCATCGTCCAGGTCCAGCTGGTCCTTGAACAGTTCGCTGCGCGGGTCGTGGCCGATCGCGATGAACAGTCCGGTGGCGTCGATGTCGCGCGTGGCGCCGGTGAAGGTGTCACGCAAGGTCAGGCCGGAGAGCATGCCGCCCTCGTCCTTGATCTCGGCGACCTCGCTGTCGAACGCGAAGGAGATCTTGTCGTCGGCGAACGCGCGGTTCTGCATCACCTGCGAGGCCCGCAACGCGGAGCGGCGGTGGACGACGGTGACCGACTTCGCGAACCGGGTCAGGAAGGTGGCCTCTTCCATCGCGGTGTCGCCACCGCCGACCACGACGATGTCGCGGTCGCGGAAGAAGAACCCGTCGCAGGTGGCGCACCAGGACACACCCCGCCCGGAGAGTTCGTCCTCCTTGGGCAGGCCGAGCTTGCGATAGCCGGACCCGGTCGCGACGATCACGGCCTTCGCCCGGTGGACGGTACCGGTGGTGTCTGTGACGGTCTTGATGTCCCCGGTGAGATCGACTTCGACGATGTCGTCGTCGATCATCTCGGCGCCGAAGCGCTCGGCCTGGGCCCGCATGTCCTCCATGAGCTGCGGACCCTGCACGCCCTCGGGGAAGCCGGGGAAGTTCTCGACCTCGGTCGTCGTCGTCAGGGAACCCCCGACGAAGATCGCACCGCCGAAGACCAGCGGGTTGAGGTCCGCGCGCGCCGTGTAGAGCGCGGCAGTGTAACCGGCCGGACCGGAGCCGATGACGATCACATTGCGGATCTCCGCGCTCATGCCGTCTTCTCCGGGGCGATCTCCTTGATCAGGCCCTCAACCATCGTCTTGATCTCGTCGCGGATGGGGCGGACGGCCTCGACGCCCCGGCCGGCCGGGTCGTCGAGCTTCCAGTCGAGGTAGCGCTTGCCGGGGAAGACCGGGCAGGTGTCGCCACAGCCCATCGTGATGCAGACGTCCGACTCCTTGACCGCGTCCACTGTGAGGATCTTCGGGGTCTCGGCGGAGATGTCGATACCGACCTCGGCCATCGCCTCGACTGCGGCGGGGTTCACGGCGTCCCCGGGGTTGGACCCCGCAGAGCGGACCTCGACGCGGTCCCCGGCCAGGTGGGTCAGCCAGGCAGCGGCCATCTGGGAACGGCCGGCGTTGTGGACACAGACGAACAGCACAGAAGGCTTGTCGGACATCAGAGATCTCTCTTGTCTCACGGTGGAATCAGGTGCAAGTGATGTCAGCACCCGGTGGCGTCAGCCGTCACTGATGTGAGAGTATCAGTCCATGATGACGTCAGTCGACACTGACCTGATTCGGGTTCTGGCCGACCCGCTCAGGCTCCAGATCGTGACCCTGCTCGCCCACGAGACGCTCTGCACCACGCACCTGGTCGAGGAGACTGGTGCCAAGCAGACAAACCTCTCCAACCACCTGCGCGTGCTGCGCGAGGCCGGGGTGGTGGAGACGGAGCCGTGCGGACGCTTCACGTATTACAAGCTCCGCCCGGACGTCATCGAAGCTGTGGCGGGCTCCTTCACCACCCTCGCTGCAGCTGCTCGTGCCACCCAAGCCACCGACACGAAGAGGGCCTGTCCGTGACCAGCACCGAACCGACCACCACCCCACGCACAGAGCAAGGGGAAGACTCGGTTGTCGCAAAGCTCTCCACACTGGACCGGTTCCTGGCCGTGTGGATCCTGATCGCCATGGGCCTCGGGCTCGGTCTCGGCCGGCTGATCCCCGGCCTGAACGACGCCCTGGCCAAGGTCGAGATCGGTGGTATCTCCCTGCCGATCGCCGTCGGCCTGCTGATCATGATGTACCCGGTCCTGGCGAAGGTCCGCTACGACAAGCTCGACGCCGTCACCGGCGACAAGAAGCTCATGGTGTCGTCGCTCGTCATCAACTGGATCGTCGGCCCGGCCGTCATGTTCGCGCTGGCCTGGATCTTCCTTCCCGACCTGCCCGAATACCGCACCGGCCTGATCATCGTCGGGCTCGCCCGCTGCATCGCCATGGTCATCATCTGGAACGACCTGGCCTGCGGCGACCGCGAAGCCGCCGCCGTACTGGTCGCCCTCAACTCGGTCTTCCAGGTCATCGCCTTCGGTCTCCTGGGCTGGCTCTACCTCGACCTGCTGCCCGGCTGGCTCGGCCTCGGAGACGGCGAGAAGCTCGACATCTCGATGTGGAAGATCGCGCTGAACGTCGTCATCTTCCTGGGTGTGCCGCTGCTGGCGGGCTTCCTGACCCGGCGGATCGGCGAGAAGAAGCTCGGCCGCGAGCGTTACGAGTCCAACTTCCTGCCGAAGATCGGCCCCTGGGCGCTCTACGGCCTGCTGTTCACGATCGTCATCCTCTTCGCACTGCAGGGAAAGACGATCACCTCGCAGCCGCTGGACGTCGTACGCATCGCCCTGCCGCTCCTCGTCTACTTCGCCGTGATGTGGTTCGGCACCTTCGCCCTTGGCAAGGGCCTCGGCCTGAACTACGACCGCACCGCGACGCTGGCCTTCACGGCGGCGGGCAACAACTTCGAACTCGCGATCGCGGTAGCCATCGCCACCTTCGGCGTCACCTCCGGCCAGGCGCTCTCCGGAGTCGTCGGCCCTCTCATCGAGGTCCCGGTGCTGGTCGCACTCGTCTACGTCTCCCTGGCCTGGCGCAAGAAGTTCGCAGCGTCACAGCTGGGTTCATGACGTCACGCATCGATGTGGTGGTGATCGGCGGCGGCCAGGCAGGACTCGCCGCCGGCTACCACCTGCGCCGCCTCGGCCTGGACTTCGTCATCCTCGATGCCCAGGCCGGGGCGGGCGGCGCCTGGCAGCACGCCTGGGACTCGCTGCACCTGTTTTCCCCGGCCGCCTACTCCTCACTGCCCGGCCGCCCGATGCCGAACCAGCCCGGCGAGACCTATCCGGACGCCGCCCACGTCGTTCAGTACCTCAACGCGTACGAACAGCGCTACGAACTCCCCATCCACCGCCCCGTGCAGGTCCGCGGCGTCCACCGCGACGGACCGCACCTGTGCGTCACGTCCGACTCCGGCGCCTGGTTGGCACGCGCCGTGATCAGCGCCAGCGGAACCTGGTGGCGGCCCTTCCTCCCCACCGTCCCCGGCATGGATCTCTTCACCGGCCGCCAACTCCACACCGTGGAGTACCGCAGTCCGACGGACTTCGCCGGGCAGCGCGTCATCGTCGTCGGCGGTGGCAACTCCGGTGCTCAAGTAGCCGCTGACCTTGCGTACAGCACCGAGCTGACGTGGGTCACCCGGCGTCCGCCCCGGTTCCTCGCCGACGACATCGACGGCCGCGCGCTCTTCGACACCGCCACCGCCCGCCGTCGCGCCCTCGACGCGGGTGCGGCCGACACCGGGGGCGTGGGTTCACTGGGCGACATCGTCGCCGTACCACCGGTGCGGGAAGCACGCGACGCAGGACTCCTGAAAACGTCCCCGATGTTCACCCGGCTCACCACCAATGGAGTCGAATGGGCCGATGGAACACGAGCCGACGCCGACGCCGTCATCTGGTGCACCGGCTTCCGTCCCGCCCTCGCTCACCTCGCACCCCTGGGACTGCGCGGACCGCGGGGCCACATCCCCACCGACGGCACCCAGGCGATCGGTGAACCCCGTCTCCACTTGCTCGGCTACGGCGACTGGACCGGCCCCGCCTCTGCCACGCTTATCGGCGTGGGTCGTGCCGCCCGGGACGCCGTGCGCCAGGTCGCCGATCTGCTGGACTGATGGCGTCCGCGAGGTGCGTTCGAGTGTCGTGAGCGGCTCGGCACAGGAGCGGGTCGTCAAGACAGCGTGCGAATCACCTCACGCACCTGGTCGGCAACGGTCTGAGGAAGTGGCGCGTAGTGGATGCCGGGAAGGATCTTCTGCCCCTCCTTACTGGCGGTGTAGGACAGAAAGGACTTCAAGGCGGGGAGGGTAGCTGCGTCGTTTCCCGTGTCGCACACGATCTCGTACGTGATCAGGACGATCGGATACGCCCCCGCAGCAGCGGTCCCGTAGTCGAACTCCAGAGTCAGGTCCTTGCCCTTACCGGCGACCCGGGCTTCGCCCATCCCTGCCGAGGCTGTCTTGGGAGCGGGACCGACGGGCCGGGACGCACCCGTGTCGATCCTTACGGTACTGATCTTGAAGGAGGCGGCGAACGACAGCTCGAAGTACCCGATCGAGCCGTCCTGCGACAGAACCTGCCGGGCAACGGCGGTTGACCCGCTCGCTGATTCACCTCCCTTGCCCTGCCAGGACTTCACCACCGGATGCGGCCACTCCCGGCCGGCGGCTCCCGCAAGATAGGCATTCAAGTTCTGTGTGGTGCCGGATCCGTCCGACCGGTGCACCGCGCGTATGGGCAGCGAAGGGAGCCTTGCATCGGGATTCAGCCGCTGGATGTCAGGATCGTTCCAGGAGGTGATCCGCGCGTCGAAGATCTTCGCCAACGTCTTCGCGTCCAGCACCAGTTCGTCGACTCCGGAAACGTTGTAGCCGATCGCAATCGGGCCGCCGGCCATCGGAACATCAATGGCATGGCCGCCGGGGCAGACATCTGCGGACCACTCGATCTCCTCGGGATCCAGTGCACTGTCGGTGCCGCCGAATCTTGTCGCACCGCGGAGGAACTGGGCCACGCCGGCGCCCGAACCCAACGCGTTGTACGCAACCTGCACACCTGGACAGGCGCGTTGGTAGTGATCGATCCAGTACTCCATGGCGTTCTGCTGGGCCGTGGACCCGGATCCGGGCAGTTGGCCTTCGGCAGCGCAGTCAAACCCGGCCCCGGCGTGCTCGACTGCCGGATGTGTGCCGGTGGCGGAGTCGCCCGAGTCACAAGCAGCCGACAACAGGCAGGCGGCCACGCCTGCAACTGCCCACCCGATCCGTCCGTTTCCACGGTGACGCCGCACTTTGCTCCCCTGAAGTACCGAGACCGAAAGGCCGTACCGCGACGGGTGCCGACGGGCACCACATATCAATCGACAGCCGGGAATATAGATGTTTGACGATCTATAGTGCGCGCGGGTGACATGTGGGGGAACATCTGTCGTCGCTCTGTCGTCGTGGAGGGGGAAGCTCCCGTCTGACGTTCCCCTGACGGCCGACTGGGTCAGTCGCTTCGTCCGCAGCGCGACGCGGGTGCGCACTTCATCTGCGCAGAAGGGCGTGCGGGCAAAAAACTCGATGTGACTCACTCTCGCGGTGCTGCCTGTGGTCAAGCGCTGACCGGATCGTTGGAGCAGGACACGGAGGTGCCGGTGTGGCCAGGTCGGGACGACTGGGCTGGTGAGGATGGTGTACGCCGGGCGCCGCCCACAGTGGAGGCAGGGGGGCCTGCTGCGTCGACCCGGAGCTGTGGGGAACCTCTTACGTGGGCATGGACGATGTCGACCGCTGCGGAACGACGCCTGCGCTTTGGCCCGGGCACCGTGTCGTCATCGCCCTCCGGCGCGTCCCGCTTGCCGAGGCTGAGTGGGGTCAGCTCTGCGACGCCAGCATCTGGCCCATCGAGGCCAGGACGGACGGCTCGACGCGGTAGTAGACCCAGGTGCCGCGCCGCTCCGAGGAGAGCAGGCCGGCTTCCTTGAGCTTCTTCAGGTGGTGGGACACGGTCGGCTGGGAGACACCCACGTCGGAGATGTCGCACACGCAGGCTTCGCCGCCCTCATGCGAGGCCACCAGCGAGAACAGGCGCAGCCGGACCGGATCGCCGAGCGCTTTGAACATCGCGGCCGTCCGTACGGCCTCCTCGGCGGTCAGAGCGCGCTCGGTCATCGGCGGGCAGCACGGCGCGACCACGGGCTCCAGCACGGGCAACGCCTTCACATTCGACATATGTCTATGTTGACACACATCGAACTAGTCACCCAGGTGTGCGGTCAGGTGCGGGCGAGGTGCTTGGTCAGGCGGCGGGCGACGCGGTCGGCGTCGCGGCCGACGCCGCGCAGGGAGGCGGAGGACAGGCTGCGCTGCCACTCAAGGCCGACGAAGCCGAGCCCGGGGTGGGTGAGGGATGTTCCGTCCCGGTGGCGTGGGCAGCCGTCCTCGTCGAGTGCGCCGAGCGGGGCGAGGTATTCGAGGTCTGGGCGATATCCGGTGGCGAGGATGATCGCATCGATGCTCTCGCTCACTCCGTCCTCCCAGGTCACCTTGGCGCCCTCGATCGCGGTGAACAGGGATCGGCGCTCGGGCCTGCCCGAGTCGAGGGCGCCCCGATACCGGCCGTCGTCGATGACCGCCATGGTGGGCGGATCGGGCATGAACCGGCCCAGCGGCGCGATGTCCAGGCCCGTGATCCTGAGCCAGAAGTGCAGGTCACGGCCGCCCAGCGGGCGCTGCTTGAACCACTTCACCGGCGCGCGGCTGGCCAGCGTGACACTGGCGCGGGAGGCCAGTTCGGTGGCCACCTGGATCGCGGAATTGCCCGCCCCCACCACCACGACCCGCTGCGCCGTGAATGCTTCTGGGGAGCGGTAGTCCTTCACGTGCAGTAGCTGCCCCGTGTACGTGTCGAGGCCCGGCAGTGTCGGCAGGTTCGGGTATCCGAAGCCGCCAGTGGCGGCGATCACGCCGCGCGCGGCCAGTTCGCTGCCGTTCTCCAGGGTGAGGGCGAAGCCGTGGTCCGCACTGCGAACCTGCCTGACCCGGTGCCCTGTGCGGATGTCGGCGTCCAGGTGGTCGGCGTAACGAAGGAGGTACTCGACGACCTCGTCACGGCGTGGGTACCGGTCCCCGTCGCCGCCGAAGGGCAGGCCGGGAAGGGAGCTGTACCGGGCGGGCGAGAAAAGCGTAAGGCTGTCGTAGTAGCAAGGCCAGGACCCCGCTGTCTGATCGGATGCCTCAAGCACCACGGGGGTCAGGCCGCGACTGCGCAGTGCGTATGCGGCAGCAAGGCCGGACTGTCCGCCACCGATCACCGCGACGTTGAGCTGTTCCATGAATCCATCCCTGCTTCGATGAATGTCTATGTTGACGTATATCGAAGCAGGTGCAATGCTGGCCGTGCAAGTCATCGACGGATGTCGAAGCAAAAGGGGAGTCATCGTGAACGCGCACACCGCCGCCCTGCCCACCGTGGTGATCGGGGCCGGACCCATCGGCCTGGCAGCCGCAGCCCACCTTGTTGAGCGCGGCATCGAGCCCCTGGTCCTGGAAGCTGGTCCGCGTGCTGCCAGTGCGGTGCGCGAGTGGAGTCACGTACGGCTGTTCTCCACCTGGTCCGAGCTCGTCGATCCGGCCGCCGAGAAGCTCCTCGCCCCCACCGGCTGGACCGCACCCGACGGCGCCACCTACCCGTCGGGCGGGGACTGGGCCGAGAAGTACCTCCAGCCGCTCGCCGACGTGCTCGGCGACAGGGTTCGTTACGGCGCCCGGGTCACGGGTGTCTCCCGCCTCGGCCGCGACCGCGTCGTCGACGCCGACCGCCACGAGCAGCCCTTCACGGTCCACATCGCGTTTGCGGACGGTACGCAGGAGCGGATCACCGTCCGCGCAGTCATTGACGCCTCTGGTACCTGGACCACGCCCAGCCCCATTGGCGGCGACGGCCTCCCCGCTTTGGGCGAGCACGCGGCAGCCGAGCGCATCTCCTATCGCGTGCCCGACCTCAAGAGCCCGGCCGTCCGCGCCCGTTACGCAGGAAAGCGCACTGCTGTCATCGGTTCCGGCGCCTCCGCCTTCACCGCCCTCGCGTACTTGGCGGACCTTGCCAAGGACGTCCCCGGTACCCATGCCGTGTGGATTCTGCGGCGTGGCATCAGCGGTTCCACCTTCGGTGGCGGCACCGCCGACCAGCTCCCCGCCCGGGGCGCCCTCGGGCTCGCCGCAAAGGCGGCTGTCGACAACGGATACGCCGACGCGGTCACCGGCTTCCGCACCCTGGCCACGGAGAAGTCCGGCGACCAGCTGGTGCTCGTCGCCGAGGACGGCCGTCGCCTCGACCCGGTTGACGAGGTCATCGCCCTGACCGGCTTCCGCCCCGACACCGATGTCCTGTCCGAGCTGCGTCTGAACCTGGACGAGCGCCTTCAGGCTCCGGTGGAGCTGGCCCCGCTGATCGACCCCAACCAGCACTCCTGCGGCACGGTCTACCCGCACGGCGCCAAGGAACTGGCCCACCCGGAGCGGGACGTGTACGTCGTCGGCATGAAGTCCTACGGCCGCGCCCCGACCTTCCTCGCCATGACCGGATACGAGCAGGTCCGTTCCATCGCCGCCGCCCTCGCCGGAGACCAGGAGGCGGCCGAGCGCGTCGAACTGACCCTGCCTGACACCGGCGTCTGCGGCGGCGCCGGACTCTTCGACGCCCCGAACGGCGCACAGACCGAGGGTGACGGCGGCGGCTGCTGCGCCGCCCCGGCCACGCTCCAGATCGGCATCGGCGCTCCCGCAGCCACTTCCGGCGGCTGCTGACCGGCAGCCGTGACCAGCGCCCCGAGCGACGTGGCCGCGACAGGAGTCCACCTCCGGTCGCGGCCACGCGCCGCTCTGCCCGCACTGTGCGCCACCCAGATCACTGGCTGGGGCATCGTCTACTACGCCTTTCCCGTCCTGCTGCCGTACCTGACCGCTGACACAGGTTGGTCCACTGGCGGCGCCACCGCCGCATTTTCCCTGGGACTTCTCGTCTCGGCTGCGGCGGAGATCCCCGTTGGTCGCCTCCTGGACCACCGGGGGCCACGGGCTGTAATGACCGCAGGATCCGTTCTCGCAGTTCTCTCTGTGCTTGCCCTGGCCTGTGCACCCAACCTGGTTGTTTTCACCGGCGCCTGGATCTTTGCGGGCTTCGCCATGGCCGCGACGTTCTACCAGCCGGCGTTCGCCGCACTCACGCGCTGGTGGGGCGCCGACCGCGTCCGCGCCCTCACGATCGTCACCCTCGCCGGAGGTCTGGCCAGCACCTTCTTCGCACCCCTGACCGCCACTCTCGCCGACCACCTCGACTGGCGCACCACCTACGCCGTCCTCGCTGCGATCCTCGCCCTCGTCACCATCCCCGCCCACGCCCACGCCCTCGCACTGCGGGCGCCCTGGCCCCAAACACCCGCTCCGGCACCGGAGACCAGCGGCAGTGACTCGGTCATCCGTAGTCGGCCCTTCATCCTCCTGGCAGTCGCCTTCACCCTTTCGGGCTTCGCGTTGTACGCCGTCCCTGCCGGAGGACCGGCGTCGGCACTTCGACGCTGAGCTCGCCGACACGGAGATCGAGGCGCTGCCCGAGATGCTCCATCGCTGGGTGACACTGAGCAACGACGGCTTCGAGGAGTTCATGCTCTCCCGGCCCTTCGACGGCCTGGAGTTCGGTGCCCGCTCCTACGACGAGCAGACGGACGCCGAGTGATCTAGCTGTTCGACACCAATGTCGTCGCCGAGCTCACGACCCGGGCGAAGCCCGACCCCCGCGTCATGGCTTGGTTCCGCTCCACGGCTAGACCCAACCGCTTCCTGAGTGTGATCACTGTCGCTGAGATTGAGGTTGGCGTGGCCGCCACCCCGGATCCCGTACGACAGGCCCGTTACGCCCGAGCCCTTGCCGCGGTGCGGCACGAATACGGCGACCGCATCGCGCCGATCGGCGAACGGGAGGCGGCTGCCTACCTCGCCATCCACAAGACGCTCAAGGCCACCGGCACCAGCATCGATCCGCCGGACGCACTGATCGCCGCCACCGCCCTGGCCAACGGCTGGACGGTCGCCACCCGCAACATCAAACACATGGCCCGAACCGGGGCTCTGGTCGTCAATCCGTGGGAACAGCAACTGGGAGTGGGCGGTAACGGTCAGCGTTCCTGACTCACGGGCGACACCGCAGGAGGACAACGAGATCCTGCGCAAGGCTGCCGCCAAATTCCCCAGAAGACGACAGGCTGATCCGCTTTCGTTTCGTCGACAAGCACCGGAACGCCCACGGAGCGAGCGGGCGGGGAACAGAACTACCGGCTGACTCCGCCAGGAGAAGAAGACGACACCCGGTCGTCCCGACGCCGGGTCAGCTCGTGCCGTATATGTGCTGTGAGCGCAGAGGCCCTGCCGTCCGCTAGGACGACAGGGCCTCTGGCCTGCTGCTCTGCTGTGCCCCCGGCAGGATTCGAACCTGCGACACCCGCTTTAGGAGTGGGATTGGATCCTTGCCGGGGGATGCTCGATGATGACGGGTGGTGCTGTCTTACCTGGTCAGCGTCACCCGACATCGTGGACGATCCCGCTCATGACGTCTCGTGCCGAGCTATCCGCTCACGCATCGCTCACGCACTTCGCGGCCACAGGCAGTCTGCGGTGGTTGCCTCCACTCGACGCGCCGCGCGCGGCCGTCACTCCTGACCCACCCCTCAGGACCGAGGGCGCACACCGTCGTCACACCCCGGACAGTCCTCTGTGTCGAGGGCCTGGACCGTCCGGCAGTGGTTGCAACTCCAGTGCGTCGGGCCAGGCGTCGCTTGATGCGCGTCCTTCGGACGGACCGACAGGTCGGTGTCCCGGCGTAGCGCCTCCACGATCGAACCGTTGGGGTCGAGACGCGGTACGGCAGAGATCAGTATTTTCGCCGCCACTCGGTGGTCTGCCGACTCCGAGGAAGCAGCCCGTGCCAGGAGCGAAGGGCGCCGATCGCCTGAGGTCATGAGGGCGACGGCGTGGAATAGGGCCGCCCGGTGGCGAGGCCAATGGGTCATGTCCCTGTCTAACAGCTCCTGACCGTCCCACGGAACACGACCTCCCTCCAGGTTGATCAGCACGTTCGCCGCCGACCACGCCATCCACGAGGAGTCCGCTTCCAGGCACGCCAGCAACGCCGTCTGCTGGGCGTCCGTGAGGACCTGCCCGACGCCGGGGATGGGCGAGGGCTTGACCAGAGGCGGTGTGCCCGCGACGAGCCATTCGCCCAGCAGGGCATCGGGCGCGGTGATCTGCTGGAGGTGACGAGCCTGGGTGGCCACGGCCGCCTTGTCGATGCCGTACGCGTCAGCCATCGCGTCGAGCCACGCCCGGCGTTCCGCCGCGCTGTCGTGGGCGAAGGCGCGGTCGATCTCGTTCGCCGGGGAATCAGAGTATCCGGTCGCCGCGAGAAGGTCGCCGAGGGCGGTGAGCGACCAGAAGTCCCCACCTGTGGACTCCGGGCACGGGCCGTGGAGTGACACGAGGTCCGAGAGGAGAACCGCTCTGTCGTCCCAGGCGCCGGATGCCCAGTCTCGCAGCTGGGTGGCGATGTTCCCCCAACGCCGACTCGTGTCGAATCCCGCGCGTGCGAGTACGGCGTAGATCCTCTCGGCGACGTACCCAGGCGTGTGCATCGCGAGGGCGAACACGTACTCACCCGCGTCGTCGGGAAGCTCTCCCAGGTGCTCGGCCGCGCCTAGGGCGACCTGCTCGAGCCCTGGTGTGAGGCGGCCGCCGCCGACCATCTCCCAACTGCGACGCCCTTTTTGCACCATCTCGGAGTCCTGCGGCAGGGGAAGCGCCAGCACCCCGCGGAGCGCGTCGATCTCCGCTCCGCCCAAGGGGGCCGCGTCCGTGCGGGCGTCCGTCAGCGCGCAGAGGGCCCGGGCGATCGACTCGGCGGTGCCATCGAGCTCGGACAGTTCCACAAGGTCCGCTCGCCGACGCCGCGATGTCGAGGGCAGGGCCAGCAGACACGCGGCCTCCACGAAGGGCCAGGGCCCCGCGTCACGCGTCTTGTCCCACAGCGCCGGGAAGAGCTCCGGGGGTTTGCCAGGGCCGCGCGGGAGTACCGGCTCGCCCGCGAGCGCGCCAAGAGCACCGTCCGTGAGGTGGTCCAGGGCCCGTTCCAGTTCGCCGTCGGAAAGAGTCACGACACCGCGCGCCGCGAGGTCAGCCACCATGAGGGTGGCCTCCCGCTGTGTCTCGCCGACATCGAGCAGAGCCTCAGCCGTACGGGAATCGAGTCCGGCGGCGAGTGCGATAGCCCCGTCGGAGTCCGTGTGGACGAGGGCGTGGCGCAGCCAGTCCCGCAGTTCCTCTGCCCCGCACGACCGTGCCCACATGGCCGTTGCGATCTCAGCGAAGACCTTGCTGCGGGCGGTGAGTTCGCCCGCGCCGTTCACCACGAACACGGCGACGTGCTCGTCCCAGAAACGGAGCACGTGCTCCGCCACCTCGCCGGCTGCGGCGGGCGGCATGGCCCATCGCAGCGGGGCCCTCAGCATGCCGGTCAGTGACTCGAGGGCGCGTCCCGCTGGAGGAGTCGCCTCGCCGTCGAGGAGCCGTCCGAGCGTGACGAATCCGTCGAGGAGCATGCCCGTCGTCAGGGCGGGTGCCCAGGGCCGGGCCGGGTCGAGCGTCCCCCGTAGCCTCTCCCACCGGTGCACGGACTGTTCCACCGCGCGGTGCAACAACGCCGCACGCCCTTTGGGAAGGTCGGCGTCCGGCGCGTCCGCGCAGACGAGGGCGAGCAGAGCGGCGAGCAGCGGCACCGCGAGCAGATGCGCGTGCTCCTTCTTCGCATCCTTGATCCAGGCGCGTCGCGTTGCAAGGAAGGCTGCTCGGTCCGGCCCGGGAATCCGTGCTTTGGCACAGGCGACGAGGATGCTGTCGACCGTTGCGTCGAGATCCTGTGGAGGCGCGAGCTCGACCCGGGGCAGGCCGAGCCGCGCCGCGGCCCCTTGCCCGTTCGTCCGTGTCGTGACCACGAACCCGCAGGAGGGGTGCAGAGACGCGAGAATCTCTTCGAGTTGTTGCGCGACCCACGGCGCGCGCGCCCCGCATTCGTCCAGCCCGTCGCAGAGGAGGAGCACGCGCCCCTGACCGATTTCCTCATGGAGGTACGCGGCGAGCGGTCCCCGGTCCGCGTCCTGCACGGTGTCCGCCACGGCGTCATTGACCAGGCCGTCGAGGGTCAGGCGTCGCGGCTGTCCCTTCAGTAGACGCGGCAGCGACACGAGGATCGGGGCGGGGGCGTCGGCGTGGCTGGCGCAGTGGGCCGCGATCTCACGTACCGCCACAGACTTGCCTGAGCCCGGTTGCCCCACGATGAGCATGCGGCGCCAGCGCCTCATGTATCGGTGGAGGAAGGAGGAGGTGCGCTCGCCCTCCACGTCGATTCGGAGGCCGCCGATGAGGTCGTCGACGACGAGGGGCGGGAGGTCATCGGCGAGCAGGCTGAGGTCGATCCGTCCGGCCTCCGCTGTAAGCCGGGTGCGGTACGAGTCGACGGCGTTCCGACGGGAGGCCAGACGCATCGCCACCGGACCCCCCTGGTCCGGGAGCACGGTCACCCCCGAGGCGGTCAGGGCGGCAACCCAGTCCTCGGCGGAACTCCCGAGCGCCTCGCCCGCCTGCCGATGGAAGAAGTCGGCCAGGGCGCTCACGGCACGGTGTCCCTGCGCGTCTGCCACGACGAGGTCCATCAGGGCAGCCAGGAAGTCACGGTGCGGTGCCGGTCCGGTCGAGCCGGGTAGGTGGAGAACACGCGCCCGGTCGAGGACGAGCCCGCGGACCCGTGAAGGAAGCCGGTCGGCGAGGAGCGCGAGGGCCCTGGACTCGTCACCAGTCTCCATGCGCAGGCCCGCACGGTGGCGTCGCAGAGCCCGGTCGAGGTTCTTTACCGGCCCGACGAGTTCCTCGCCGGCGATGACCAGAAGATCGTCGGGGCCGAGCGTCGGAACCTGTCCCACCCACCCCGTCAGCGTTTCTTCCAGCGGACGCCCTCGGTCGATCTTCCGCTTCGCGGACACGTAGGCGCGGCGCCCGTCGGAGAAGGTGACACGGATGTCGTCGGTCGGGTCGCTGGTCTCGAAGTCCAGCCGGACGGGCCACACCCCTGCGGGAACGACCAGCCCCGACACCGGGCGGCCACGGAGCCCGTGTACGGCCAAGTGCGCGGCCAGCTCGCATCGGAAGACACTGCCGACCTCCCCAGCCTGCCCCGCCCTGCTCACCCCGACCGTACCCCGTCCGACCGACCCACACTGCTTGCCCCGAACCTCCGGCGGAGCACCGCCTCATGGTAAGACGTCACACTGAGAGGCGGGGGCGAGACAAGGACGGTTCGCGTTCGGGCGCCTGAGCCCTCGTGGTCTCCGCCCTGTGAAAGTCCGGGCGCGATCAGCGTCCGCCCGGACCAGTACCGCGAGTCCCGCAGCCGGGGCTCCTGCTTGCCGTCCTACCAGCGTGGCCGGGCATCAGCACGAAGCACATCAGAGCCTCCACCAGAACCGGGGCCGGTTCACCCTGCTGGTGGCGGAGAGCTGTCTCTTGCCACTTGCGCAGCGATTGGTGAAGGGAGGGCGCTGACCTGTTGTTTCGCAAGGAAATGCGCTTTGACTTGTGAGAACTCCTCTCGGCAGTTCTCACAGGTCAACGCCGTTTCCCAGGCTCATGTGCCCTGGATGTGCCCTCGCGGCCTCTCACCAGAGGGCGCCTTGCTCGGCTGACGGACGGGTAGTGGGCGGCGTCGCAGCCAGGCTCACTCGCGTCTTGGAGTTGATGGCACGAGGTTCCGTTGTCACGGCCCCCGCCTCACGCAACTGTCGGATGGCCTCGATCACTTGGGCGGGCCGATAGACGGTTTCCAACAGGGCGTATCGCTTGAGCTCGGGGATGGTTCGCCCATCGGGCATTTCGGAGATGAAGTCGTGCAGGATCCGTCGCAGCGGAGCCGTATCCGGCTCGAACACGAGATCAAGCATCTGCTGTTGAGTGTCCCTGGGGTCGCGGTAGCGGACGCCATAGGAAGGGTCCACCTTCCACATGGCGTCCTTCATCTTCTCCAGTCCCAGTTCGTGCTGGGTGCCGAAGATCAGGTAGAGCATCCTGCCGCCCTCGTCGACCATCTCGAAGTAGAGCGTGTGCGTGAAGCCGGCCTGGCGCAGGGTGTTCCGGTATTGCTCGCGCAGGAAGGTGAACTTGCCTGACGGCGGCTGTTGGAAGACGCTTTGCCACTCCTGGCTTCCGAAGGCTTCGTCGCCGAGTTGGCGGTGGCCGTCGTGCTTCTCGGCGAACCGGGTGAGGAAGCTAGTGTCTCGTGATCCTGTTCATGTCAGTTCGAGTTGTTATTAACGAGTTTCTTCACGTTGGTCGCGACGAGTCGGACCTTCGCGAGGACCTCGCCGGCGGTCGCGGTCCAAGTGAACGGTTTCGCTGTCGTGTTCCAGGAGTTGATGTAGTCGCGGATCTGTTTGATCAGGACGTTGACGCTGGAGAACGTGCCGCGGCGGATGGACTGCCGGGTCAGGATTCCGAACCAGATCTCGATCTGGTTCAGCCACGAGGAACCGACGGGAGTGAAATGGAAGTGGACTTGCGGGTTCTTGACCAGCCACTCCTTGACCTCCGGGGTGGTGTGCGTCGAGAGGTTGTCCAGGACGACATGGATGTCCTTCCCGGCGTGCGGTTTCACCGCCTTCTTCAAGAAGGCCAGGAAATCCTTGCCGTTCCGGGTCGGCCTGCACTCGCCGAGCACTTCACCAGTGGTCACGTTCAGGGCGGCGAACAGGTTCGTGGTGCCGTGCCGGACGTAGTCGGCGGTGCGCTTCTCGCTCGCCGCGAAGGCGACCGGCAGCACCGGCTGGGTCCGGTCCAGCGCCTGGATCTGCGTCTTCTCGTCGATCGAGAGGACCACCGCGCCGCCCGGCGGGGCCAGATACAGGCCGATCACGTCGGCCACCTTCTCCGCGAACGCGGGATCTTTGGAAATCTTGAAGGTGCCGGACCGGTGCGGCTTCAGGCTCTCCTCCCGCCAGACGCGCGCGATGTAGTGCCAGGACACGGTGATGTTCTCGGCCCGCTCCAGATACTTCGCCAACTCCCGCGTGGACCAGCGCGAAAGCCCCGTGCCGTCCGGCGGCGTCATGCGCGTCAGCGCAATCACCCGGGCCCGCACCCGCGCCGGCACCTGTTCCCGCGCGCCACCGGGACGCTCACCTTCCAGCCCGGCCAGGCCCTGCTCGGCATAGCGGATCTTCCAGCGGTCCACGGTCGGCAGCGACACCCCGAGCAGCTCCGCAATGTCCTTGCGCCGACGCCCCTCACTCGACCACAGAACGATCCGGCCCCGCGTAGCGATGTCCGCAGGAACGTCCCGGCTGTTCACCAACTCCCGCAACTCGGCGGCCTGTTCCACGGAGATCTCCACACCAAGAGACCCTGCCATACAAGATCAAGTAACGCTGACGGAATCACGAGACACTAGGCTCGAAGGTCACCATCACTTCGGTGCTGGGATGCCGCCCCAGCTCCTGGAGGAGCGAGAAGGGGATATCAGGTCCGCCGAAGCTGTCCAGCAGGACGAAGAGGGGTTTCCCCAATGCTCCGATGCCCCGCAGCTTCTGGAGGAGGGCCGGGTGGAAATCTCCGTGACGTATGTCCACAGCTATTCGTTTGGTGATGCCGTCCGTTTGCCGGGAGCGGACGAGCTCCATCTGGCGCTGTAACTCTTTGACGCGCCGAGCGTTCTCCTCCATGAGGATCACGCGCATACGTTTCGGGAACCTGTGCAGAGTGTCGGCGAAGACTTCGTAAGCGATGACCGGGGAGCCGGGCTCGCCCTGTTTGTAGACGCCAGCACCCGCGAAGCCTTCGGCGTAACTGATCACGTCGAGTCGTGACAGCAGAATCGGCGCCCATGCCGCCAAGTACTGCTTCAGTAAGTCATGTTTGGCCGCCGTGTGCGGATCGCGTTCCCACACGGCATCCTTCGGTACGGCCACGATCGGTCCCCCTACTCCCGTCGGCCCCGCTAGGGAGAGGGTCACACACCGTTGCCATGTGCCACCAGAGTGCGTACGGCGTCTGCTGGACTTTGGCCGTTAATGGGCTGCGACAGGCAGTCGGGGCGGCATCTCGTCCCAGGTCGCTCCGTCGAGTTCGCGGCCCCCTGACTTCGGGCTGCGGCCACCCCATTGCTTGAAGAAGAAGGGCACTCCGGCGTCATTGCAGGCGTCGCGGATGTCCACCAGCCACTCCTCCTGTACGGGGCGATGGTGGGGCCCGGACTCGCCTCCGGCGATAACCCAGCCGATGCCGTCCAGTTGCAGACCGGTAAGCGGGCCGAGAAGCGGCTCGCAGGAAAGGAAGCGCACGGCAGCGGGAACGTGTCGAAGGTCGTCGACACGATCCAGGTGCTCTGCATCTTCGACGGATACGCCCATCCACAGGTTGGAGGGCCAGTCGAGTTCGTCAGCCACACGTCGCAGCCTGCGGGCTCTCTTGGTCAGTAGCTGATAGGTGTGCTGGGGTGTCTCGGCAATCACCTGGAAGACCTGCCGGACGAAGTCCAGGGGGACCTTGGCGTGGAAGAGGTCGCTCATGGAATTGACGAAGACCATCCGTGGGGCCTTCCACTGACGGGGGATGGCCAGTGCGTCAGGGTGAGGGGCGAGGCCGAAGCCCGGGCCGGATGTCCTGGGATCCCCGTCCGTCTGGTACTTGGCAACACCCATGGCCTTGAGGCGCCTGGATAACGTCAAGGCGTAGCAGTTGTCACACCCGGGGGAGATCCGGTCGCATCCTGTGGTGGGATTCCAGGTCGCCTCGGTCCACTCGATTGTGCTGCGATCGCCCATGGGTCCCCTCCCGTAGCGGGTGGACACTGGTCATCAGCGCTTTCCCACCCGGCGCTTCGACTGCGCTGCCTAACGAGCGACGTGCCGAACTGACACGCGATCGCCCCCATCTTTCAGGTCGAATGCATGTTCTGTGAAGAGGGTCCCCCCCGGCGTCATCGTCAACGAGTGTGCAGCTGGGTACTTGGCCAGTTCGACCGAATGCACCCCTCTGCCCTGGATGCGCCCTCGTGGGACGGCTGGGATCAGATCCACACGCTCCAGGCAACGGCGGCAGCAACGGCGAGGAGGGTGATCGAGACTGTCCATGCAACTGCTGCTTGCGGAAAGCTCTGCTGCGGTCCTCCGGCGATCTCGGTTCGGGCTGATCCGCGACGGTGCGCGACGGCGACGGGCGCAGTGACGGTCACGGAGGAGTTGTCGCCTGCCACGATGTTGATGTTCTGGAGGGCCTGCGCGACTTGGGCGGCAGTCGGATCGTGCTGGCCGTGAGGCATCGTGGCGCGTAGTTCCCCGACCAACTGAACGAGTCGGGTGCGCACCTGGTCGAGAACGCCTTCCAGGGCCGACGGGTGGACGGCCCAGTACAACCGGAGCACCTGACGATGGGAGTTCTGGCTCATGAGCACGGCGAGGTCGGCAGCCATGGCGTCCCCAAGCTGTACGGTCTGGCCAGCGCTTCCGGCGACGAGGGATTCGATCTGGCCGACTCCCTTACCGAGGCGGAGTTCGCTGCCCAGGTCGTCGCGGGCGAAATCCGGGAGGTCGAACATGCTCACCGGTTGCTCCTTGAACCGGTACATCCCGGCAAAGCCGTCCATCACCAGAGGCGCCGATACGCGTCGATAATCGGGAAGTGGTACGTCGATGCCCTCGTAGCCCTGGAGTTCGCGCAGTGCCCATGCTCTCAACGGTTCGGAGTGAGCGTGTCCACCCAGGGCGATCACCTGGCGCAGGATCGGGGCGAGAGGACGTCTCTCGTCTAGAACGTCCGCCTCCAATCGGTCGAGGCGGCTTCTACGGAGCCTCATTTCACGACCACGGTGGCAATGACGCCGGCGACGGCCGCGAGCGCCGCGACGGCGCCCCAGATCACCGTGGTGCGGTGCCACCAGGGCTGGGGGGTCGTGGTTGCGGACTCGTTGACGTTGGCGTTCGCGGTGCTGCCACGATCCGCCTTCGCGTTCGGAGCGACGATGTGGAAGGTGGAGTTGTCACCTCCCGTGATGTTGAGGGCCTGCTGCGCGGCCGAGTCGATCTGGCTGGGGTCGGGGTTCTGCTGGCCGGGGGGCATGGCTGCTCTCACTTCCGCGACGAACTGGGTCAGACGGGTTCTGATGTGGTCGAGGACGCCCTCGACGCTGGCCACGGAGACATCCCAATGCAGAGACGTGATGTCGGCGGCCTCGTTGCCGAGGCGATGCTGCTCCTGCGTCATCTGCAGGACGTACTCCGCGGAGCCAGGCGGGCTGAGACGTAGCACCCGGTCGCCGTGCGCGACCAAGGCTTCGAGTTCTCGGACGCCTTGCCGGATCGGTGCGCTCTCCCCGATACGGCGATCACGAGCGTGCTGGGGAAGTTGGTGGGGGCTGATTCGCCGGGTGTTGCCCTGAATGATCTGGCCCGGGAGGTTGAGATCCACCGCGACTTCGAGCGCTGCTGGCACCTTGCGGTACGGCGGCAGCTCATCCGTCGCCGTGTACCCTTCCAGCTCCTTCAGCGCCCAGACACGCAGTTCCGCATGGTGGGCGTAGCCAGCGAGCATGAGGCACTGGCGGAGGGCGGTCGCGAGAGAAGCGGTGTCGTCCAGGACGGTGCGCTCAAGCTGCTCCAGCCCTCGGACGTCGGGTGTCGTCACGACATCCAGTCTGCACTGCCCCACTGACAACACCGGCTGACTTCGTTGTTCCGCCGCTCAGCCACGCCGCGGCGGTTCAGTCTTGGCTGGTCAGTGGCTGGCCCGGATCATCACACTGAGGACCGGCGAGGCCGGTGACGGCTGGCTCTGGCCGATGTCCTCGTACCCCCACGACTTGTAGAGCGCGTGGACCTTTCCGTCCCCAGCGGCTGGGTTGACCATGAGCGTGACGAAGGGCTCGTCGCGGGTGACGAGGAGGGCGTCGTGGATGCGGCGGGCGGTGCCGGTCTTCCGCCAGGTCGGTCGGACGCCGATCTCCTTCAGGGCCACGGCCGGGCGCTCGGTGTACTTCTCCGCCGGCGTCGGGCTGGTGCGCTGCCAGTAGCGGTCGCCGTGCTCGATGGTGTTGCCGTAGGCGTAGCCGACTGGATGTCCGTCTGCGTACGCGAGGACGGCTGTGAACCCCGGCTCGGAGCCGTGTCGGTCCAGGCGTTTGCCGAACGCGGTGACGGCGTAGTTCGGCAGGTGGAGGAGTGGGGCGCGTACTTCGGCGTACACGTCGAGGAGGTCGCCGCGGGCGGTTTCAAGGGTGGTGAAGGTGCGTAGCTCGATGGCGGGCGCCGTGGTCATGCGGTCATCCTCCAGGCGGCGGTGTGCTCGGTCCAAGTCTGCACGGTGGAGGTGCCCGGCGCGGTGGCGCGCAGTGCGGCTCCGAACTCCTGCAGCATGCGCGTGACCCTGGCGTGCTGGGTGGCGGCTTCGGCGGGGACCTTCATCGCGGTGGCCGTGGCGGCATCGGGGGCGCCTTGTGCGAGCTGGGCGTGGGCGAGCCGGGTGGTGGTGATGGCCCGGGACCTGATCATGTGGGGTCGTAGGGCTGACAGGCAGCGGTGGGCGTGGTACTCGGCGGTGGAGTAGTCGCCGAGTGCCAAGTGTGCGGAGAGGGCCAGGGAGTCCAGTTCGGCCTGGTCGTAGAAGGCGAGCATCCATACCGGCCGGTAGTTGGCGGGGTCGGCGCGCAGCATGGCGTCTTGCGCCTGCTCGAAGGCCCGGCGGGTGCCGGTGCGGTCCTGTGCCGTGCCGTGAATGGCTCCCTGGCGGGCCAGGCCGAGGGACGCGAACAGGGGGTCTCGGCGGGTGAGGTGCAGGTTGCGGGCTACGTCGTTGGCGGCAAGCGCGTCGGCGGGACGGCCCATGTGGCGGTACATGGTGCCCGCGTGGCTCCAGATGCGGAACTTGATCGCCTGGTCGCCGGACATCTCTGCGAGGGCCTGGGCCTCGCGCATGTGCGCCTTGGCGACGTCGTAGCGTCGGCCGTCGATGGCGGCCCACATCGCGGAGGAGCGGAAGGCGGCTGCGGAGGCGTAGAGGTTGCTGCGTACCCGCTGGGTGGCGCTGCCGGCGTTCTGGAGGTTGAGCGCCTCCTCGGCGAGGGCGGCGGCCCGCTGTTCGATGCCGAGTTGTCCGCCGTGGCGGTGGTCGCTGGCGATGATCTCGGCGAAGCGCTTGTTGAGGCGGTTGACGTCGCTCATGCCGATACGGCGCGGCGATACGGTGCCGGGAGCGGCGGCTGCTGCTGCGGCCGCCGCTGCGATGCTGCCGACGAGGGTGCGGCGCTTCATGTCGGGATCCTCCTGCTGCGGTGGGACCGGGGCGGACGAAGGCCGGCTCCGTGGCACGAACCCTAAAGCGACGGCGGGTAGTCCGGTGACGCCCTCAAGTGCCTTGCGGGCGGCTGACTTTGGCCACACGACGCGGCCCGCTTTCCATGCCCGGACCGATGAACCGTCGAGTCCTCCAGGGCGCCCGGTCAACCGTTCAATGGCCCTGTTCACTGCCTCGGCGAGGCTGTTGGAGCTGTAGCCGTGTTCGGTCATCCACGCCTCAAGAACGGTGTTGCGGGTGGTGTCCATGCGGGCACGGTAGCCCGCGCGATCCCCACCCGCCAGGTAAAGGAGAGGTCAAAACGTCCTAGGTGAGTCCGTCGGCTGAGTGGCTGAACACCCTAACCAACTGGCGAGTGAAGGGAGTTGTCTGGGTGCTGGTCGCCCGCCGCGCCCCACCGTGCGGGCGGCTGTTGACGGCCCGGACCGCCCCTGAGGTTCCCCCGCGGGGGCGGGCCGGGCGCCGAGACGACACGAAGGCTCTGCCCCAATGACGAGTGCGAGAACACCAGTTGAGGCCCTCTCCGTCGGCCACCCCACGTACAGCCAGACCTTCCCGTGCGAGCCGTCCACGGCCGAGCTCGGCCGTCGACTCGTCCGAGACGTCCTCGACGTGTGGCACCTCGACGGCCTCGCCGACCGCGCCGCGCTGATCATTACAGAGCTGATCGCGAACGCCTCCAGGCACACTCCGTGTCCCGAGATCCGCCTCACGGTTGGGCGGCCGAGCGCGACACGACTGCGTGTCGGGGTTGTGGACCGGGAACCATCGCGTCTGCCCATACTCAGCCAGGCGGCTGACGACGACGAGTCGGGGCGCGGGCTGCTCCTCGTCGATGCCGTCGCCGACCGGTGGGGCTACGACCTGCACGGCTCAGGCAGACGCCCTTGGGGCAAGGAGGTCTGGGCGGAACTCCGTACCGAGGGCGGCAAGTGAGCATCTCGGCCACGGCACCCTCGCCCCTTCCGGATCTCGCCCGACTCCGGTCCCGCCAGCAGATGGCCATGGACTGCGCCCTCTGCGCCCGGCCGCTGGGAGCAAGCGGTCGACGGCTGGGCGATCTACGCCACCGGGGCCTGCCGTTCCAGCTCTGGGCCTGCGCTCCCAACTGCCAGGCCACCAATCGACTATCCCGACCAGCTGAGAAAGGGGACGTCCTTTCATGGAGTGGCCGTGGATCACCGGTGATTGCTGGCTCGGCTGCGGGCGTACGGGAGTCCTGGTGATCTGGCTCGGCCCGGTGCAGTGGGACGGGCAATACGCCCTTTTCTGCACGTGCGAGCCGTGCCTCGATCGCCTCAAGGCGCAGGCGCTCGCCTACTTCATGGAGCGGCGACCGGCATCCGCTTGATCAGTCTCCCGGCACACGACTTCCCGGCGTGAGGGAGGCAGCCCGCGAGGACTTCCTACGCGGAGCACGTCCCCTCGCGCCGGGCGGCCAGGAGCCGTCAGGGGAGCAGCCGCTGGCAGCGCTCCCGTGGCGGCACCTGGTGGGCGCTCCAGCCCAGTAACACC
Organism: Streptomyces sp. NBC_01217; assembly: GCF_035994185.1. Lineage (NCBI taxonomy): Bacteria > Bacillati > Actinomycetota > Actinomycetes > Kitasatosporales > Streptomycetaceae > Streptomyces > Streptomyces sp. NBC_01217. The sequence continues at coordinate 3,795,371 of NZ_CP108538.1, read as the reverse complement.
ACAACGATTACGAGGAGTTGAAGCATGACGCGCAGCACCGTAGTTCCCAGCCGCACGGAAGTACGCCCGCAGATCCCTGGGGCGTCGGACGGATTCGACCTGGATGTCTCTCTCGTCGAGATCGCCGACCCGGCTGGCCTGGTCAACCTGACCGACGACAACTGCGGGTCCACCTGCGGCGCCTGCACCACCAACGTCGCCTGACCTGGACTCCAGATCACCCAGGGCTGGTGCCGCCGCGTCTCCGCGCGGCGGCACCAGCCGCCCCCCTCACCTACGGAGGTACTTGGTGGTTGCTCCGCCTGCAGCGTTCCGCACCGCTTCCACTGTTCTCGTGCGCGCCGTGGCCCGGCCCTCGCTGCCGATTCCTCCATGCCCTGACCTCGACGACCGCTCGCCCAGTGGTTCGTTTGCCCGTGTGTCGTGGCTACGCGCGGCCTGGGCGGACAGGGATGTCGCCGAGGCCCTCCGGTACTCCAGCCCGGTCCTGGCTGAGCAGGTAGGGGCCTTGTGCACGGCCGAGCACCCAGCCCTCCGGGATGTGCAGCGCGCGGCGCTGTCCGTGGCCCGCTACCTGCTGCGGGCCCAGCACCGGGCGACACCCTTCGGCCTGTTCGCCGGCGTGGCCACCGCGGCGTTCGGTCCGCAGGCGCGGGCCGACTGGGGCGAGGAGCACGTGGCCGTCGGCCGGGCAGGGGCGGAGTGGTTGGCGGCCCTGGTCACACGGCTGGAGTCATGCCCGGACCTCCTCGAACGGCTGCCCGTCGTCATCAACAACACCGTGATGTACCGGGGAGACCGGCTCATCGTGCCGTTCCAGCCCGACGTTAAGGACGACCGGACTCGCGCGGTCGAAGCGTCTTTGGCCCTGACTGGACCGGTGCGCGCGGTCCTGGCCGCGACCCGGGCGCCGATTCGGTTCGGCACCCTCGTGGACAAGCTCCAGGCGGAGTTCCCCGAGGCTGATCCCGAGAAGGCGCGTCAACTGCTGGCGGAACTGATCCGGCGGCGGGTACTGATCACGGGCCTGCACACTCCGAGCACCGAGACCGATGCCCTCGGGTATCTGGTGGGCCAACTCGACGCGATCGACGCCGGCAGCCTCGTCCCGGTCGCCGAGACCGTACGCGAACTCCACGCCATCCGGGCGGGTCTGGAGGAGTGCGCCACGTACGGCGGCCGGGACAGCGTCGCGGCGCGGATGCGAGACCTCGTCTCGGGCCTGCGTCGCCACCCCGTCGCGCTCGACCTCCGCCTGGATGCGCGGCTCGTTCTGCCGGAAGCGGTCGCCCGAGAGATCGAGCGCGCCGCTCTCGTCCTGTCCCGCTTGAGCATCCGCCCGTACGGGACCGCCGCCTGGAAGGATTACCACCAGCGCTTCTACGAGCGGTACGGCATCGGCACGATGGTGCCGCTCAAGGAGGCCGTGGCGGACAGTGGCACCGGCTATCCCGACGGCTACCCAGGTGCTCCGGCCGGCGCACGCAGGTCCCGCGTCTCCGCTCGGGATGACGCCCTCGTACGACTGGCTCAGGCCGCCGCGCTCGACGGCCGTGACGAAGTGATCCTCACGGACGAACAGATTGAGGCCCTGGACGTGGGTCCCGACGAGCCCCGGTTGCCGTCGCACTTGGAGATCGGAGTGCGGGTTCACGCGGCCAGCCTGGAGGAATTGCAGCGCGGGCGGTTCCGGCTGGAGATGGTGAGCGTGTCCCGTGGCGCCGGCGTCTCCACGGGCCGGTTCCTCAGCGTGCTGGCCCCCGCCGACCGCGAGGCCCTGGCCGCCGAGCTTGCCGACCTCCCGGCCGCAGACGGCAACACCATGCCCGCGCAGCTCTCTTTCCCGCCCCTGCTCCCCGCGAGCGCCCACGTCACTCGCACCCCACAGGTCCTGCCCACTGTGATCAGCCTTCAGGAGCACCGCGTCCCGCAGGACACCGTCCTCACCCTGGAGGACTTGGCCGTGGGATGCGACGGCCGCCGCATGTACCTCGCCGTCCCCGAGCGAGGCCACCGCGTGGAGGCCGTTGGGATGCACGCGTTGAGCCTGCGCACCCACACCCCGCCGCTGGTGCGGTTCCTCACTGAACTGTCCCGCGCCCAGTGCGCGCAGGTCACCGTCTTCGACTGGGGTGCCGCGGCAGCGATGCCGTTTCTTCCACGTCTGCGGTACGGCCGCACTGTGCTCGCCCCGGCACGCTGGCGGCTGGAAGCGTCCGAACTGCCCGGCCATGTCCGCCCTCGGGCCGAGTGGGACGCCGCGCTCAGCGACTGGCGTGCCCGGCGGAGGCTGCCGCGCCGTGTCCATCTCGTTGAGGACGACCGACGTCTCTTCCTCGACCTCGGCGAGGCCGGCCACCGTGCGCTCCTGCGCAGACACCTCGACCGTTCGTGCCTGGCCGTGCTCGTCGAGGCCCCGGAACCAGAGGCGTACGGCTGGTGCGGTGGGCGAGCCCACGAGGTCGTAGTTCCGCTCAAGGCGACCCGACCGCCGACGTGGCCACTACTGCCCGCCCCCAGCCGTGCCCGTGCCCTGTCTGCGGCCCAGACGCAGACGCCCGCCGCTTCCTCTGTTCTTCTGGCCGCTCTGTACGGCGATTATCGACGCCAAGTCGTCCTGATCTCCCGGTACTTGCCTGGCCTTCTCGAACAACTCGGCAGCCCGCCGTGGTGGTTCATCCGCTTCCGCGACCCGGACCAGCACCTCCGCGTACGCATCGCCCTCCCCGACCCGGAAGCCTTCGCCGACACGGCCCGAACGGTGAGCGCCTGGGCCGACGAGCTACGAAGCATCGGCTTGCTGACCGACCTGCGCTATCCCACCTCCTACCGCGAGATGGGCCGCTGGGGCTCCGGCACCGCATGGGAGGCGGCCGAGGAGGTGTTCCGGGCGGACTCGCGCGCCGTCCTGGCCCAGCTCGCGCAGCCACAGTGCCCCGGACTGCGCACGCTGGTGGCGGCCCACACCGTTGCCATCGCCTCCGCGTTCCTCGGCAGCACCGAGGCCGGGACGCGATGGCTGATCGACCACATCCCTCCGAAAGCCCCCGCTCCCGTTCGGCGCCCGCAGTTCACCGACGCCGTACGGCTTGCCGACCCGAGCGACGACTGGGCGGCGCTGCGCTCTGTCCCGGGCGGGGACGCCATCGTGTCGGGATGGGCTGACCGGGACACGGCGCTCGCCGCGTACCGGCCGCACCTGCCCGGCCCGGACACCCAGGGCATCGCCGTCGACGATGTCCTGACCTCCCTGTTGCACGTCCACTTCGTGCGCCACGTCGCCGTGAACTTTCCGGAGGAAGAGGTGTGCCTCTACCTGGCGCGTGCCGCGGCCCTGGCCTGGACCGCCCGCACTCGGGGGAGGGCCTCGTGACCGCCCACCCCGCGCTCGGCTTGGTCGCAGCCATCGCCGCGCGGCTTGCCGACCCCGACATCGTGCCCCTCGGCTCCAGGACGCTTTCCTCGGACCGGCAGCACCTTGCTTACGGCCCGCCCGGGATGGCGCTCCTGCACATCGAGCGGGCCGCGAGCGGCCTCGGCTCGTGGCAGCGCGCCCACGACTGGCTCGCCGCCGCCTCCCGGCAGCCGCTCACCAGCGGCCCGGACAGCCACCCGTTCTACGGGGCGTCCGCCTTCGCCCACGCCCTGAGCTGTGCCGCCGACCATCTTCCCGGCTCCTACCAGCGTGCCCTCAAAGCGATGGACGGACAGATCGCCGTCGACGTCGGGCGCCGTCTCGATGCCGCGTACCGCCGCATCGACGCCGGACGCCTGCCGCAGCTCGCCGAGTTCGACGCCATCCGGGGCCTCACCGGATACGGCGCCTACCTACTGCGCCGAAACCCCGGCAGTTCCACGATGCGCGCCGTTCTCGACTATTGCGTGCGCCTCACTGAACCGATCACCCATCACGGCGAGACCCTGCCGGGCTGGTGGACGGAGACCGGGCCCTCCGGCAGCCCGGACGACCGCTTCCCCGGCGGACACGCCAACACCGGCATGGCGCACGGCATCGGCGGCGTGCTCGCGCTCTTGGCCCTCGCCGCTCGGAACGGCTCCGTGGACGACGGGCACCACGCGGCAATGCGCACCATCCTGACCTGGCTGGACTGCTGGAAGGAGAAGAGGGCCGACCGTGGACCGGTCTGGCCGTACTGGGTCACTCGGGGCGAGCTGCGGACGGGGCGTCTCGCCTCGTCCGCGCCCCGGCGGCCCTCCTGGTGCTATGGCACCGCTGGCCTCGCCCGCGCCCAGCAACTTGCCGCACTGGCCCTCGGCGATACCAGCCGCCAGATCTACGCGGAGAACGAGCTCGTGGCCGCCCTCACCGACCCCGCGCAGCTGAAGGCCACGACGGACAACGGCCTCTGCCACGGGTTCGCCGGCCTTGCCCACGCTGCCGCGCGTACGGCAGACGACGCCCACCCCTCGACCGCGGGAAAACTCCGAGCCACTATCCCGGCCCTCCTGGCTGCGGTCATCCCGCCGGGCGCCGACCCCGAACTCATGGCCACGGCGCTCATCCAGGACGAGGAAGGAGGCCACGGCCTCCTCGACGGCGCCGCCGGCATAGCCCTGGCCCTCCTTGCGCCCAGCACCGCCGCACCACCCCGGTCCGCCTGGGACGCATGCCTCCTCATCGCTTGATTCACCGACCGAAGGACCCCTATGCCTCCCGATCTCTGGCACCAGCACAACATCACCTTCGTCGACCGCGAGAGCGCCCGCCGCACCATCGCCGAACGCCTCGGCCCCGCCTTGATCGCGGCTGAGGCCGACGGGCAGCTCACCGGCTGGTGGTTCATGAACAAGCAGCCTTGGCCACTGCGTTACCTCGCCGACAAGCCCTCATCAGCAATCGAGTCACTCCTGAGCGACCTCATCGGCGACGCCGTGGTCGTGTCGAGCCTGCCCTGCGTCTACGAGCCCGAGACCGACGCATTCGGTGGGCCCGAGGCCATGGATGCGGGCCACGAACTCTTCCACCGTGACTCCCGCCACCTGCTCACCTACCAGCCGGGCCTGGTGCACTTGGGACGCCGGGAAACCGCCATCCTGCTCGCGAGCGCCATGATGCGCGGCGCCGGACTCGACTGGTTCGAACAGGGCGACGTATGGGCGAAGGTCGCAGCTCTTCGACCGGTCACCAATCCACCACACCCCGAACGATCCGCCGAACTGATCACGCCCATGCTTAAGTTGATGACCGCGGATGCCCGCAGCCTCAGCCGCCCGAACGGTCCACTGCACAGGTATGACGAGTGGGTAACCGCCTTCGAACGGGCTGGAGCCATGCTCGCCGACCTCGCAGCCCGCGGCGCCCTCACCCGCGGCCTGCGCGCCGTCATCGCCCACCACGTGATCTTCCACGCCAACCGCGCCGGTCTCCTCCGGGACGACCAGAGAACCCTGTCCCACATCGCACGAGAGGTAGTCATGGGAACAAGTGACCGGACCGCATCGCCCACTGAGGCAACGGCCGACGCCGATAGCGTCAGCGCGGTGAACACCGACACGATCACCACCCCCACGGCGGACGCCGAGCGCCTCCGCAACGCCCTTGTCGACCAGCTCCGCGCGGACGGACACGCCCGCACGCCCGCCGTCGAGACCGCGTTGCGGACCGTGCCCCGCCACGTGTTCGTGCCCGAGGCGTCGCTCGAAGACGCCTATGCCAACGCACCCGTGCACATCAAGTACGACAGCGACGGCACCTCCATCTCCTGCGCCTCCCATCCAGGCGTCGTCGCCCTCATGCTGGATCAGCTCGAAGCTCAGCCCGGCGAGCGCATCCTCGAACTCGGCGCCGGCACCGGCTACAACGCCGGTCTCCTCGCCCACCTGGTCGGCGAGAGCGGACACGTGACCACCCTCGATGTCGACGACGACCTCGTGGAAGGCGCCCGTGCGCACCTCGCCGCCGCAGGGATCACCAACGCCGAGGCCGTGACCCGCGACGGGGCTCTCGGCTACGCCGAAGCAGCGCAGTACGACCGGATCATCGCCACCGTCGGCGCCCACGGGGTGCCGCACGCCTGGCTGCAGCAGCTCGCCCCCGGCGGCCGGCTCCTCGTCCCCCAGCGCCTCAAGGGCACGGTGTCTCGCTCCATCGCCTACGAGCAGCGTGACGGCCGGTGGGTGTCCCTCGGCAGCGAGATGAACACCTTCATGCCGCTTCGGCGGGGCATCGCCGACGATGACCGCCGAGTGATCCCGCTCAGTACGGACGGCGCCGTACGGCTCCAGGCCCCCGCCGGGCTCAACATCGACGCCGATGCCCTCGCAGGTGTGCTTGACCAGCCGCGTACCGAGGAGTGGACCGGCATGACGGTCCGCGCCATGGAATCGCCGGAGTGGATGGAACTGTTCGTCACCTGCTCCCTCCCCTCTGGCCTCATCCGGATGCTGTTCCCCCGCAGCGCCAAGGGCACCCTACTCACCGAGGACCCCTACCCCTCGTCGACCGCGGTCGTCGACAAGGGTGCCGTCACCTACCTCGCCCGGCGCCTGTCGAAGGAGCAGACCCCCGAGGGCGACAAGCTCTGGGAGTTCGGCGTCATCGGCCACGGCCCCGGCAGCGACGAGTTGACCGCGAAGGTCGCCGACGCCATCCGTACCTGGGACCGCTACTACCGCGACCGTGAGGCCACGTTCGAGATCCAGCCCCTCGACGCCCCCGCCATCGAGCAGCGCCCCGGTCTTTTCGTCCTCGACACGCCGCTGAACCGCATCGTCGTCGACTGGCGATGACGCACGACGCGTAGCGGACGGTGCCCGTCGGTACACGGCTGGCGGGCACCGTCGCCTCAGCAATCCTTACTTTCAACCCGGGGGAGATCCATGGACCCGCACGGCCTCACAGCCCAGCGCTTCCCGCTCGTCGCCCGATTCCGCCCCGCCTGCCTGCCCCTGCCTGAACGTGTGCGTGCACTCGTCGACCTGGCCGACACCGCGGTGAGGAAGGCCGACCAGGGTCTCGCATCGGCCGTCTACAACCAGGCCGCGCTCATCGCCTCCGACCTCGGCCTCCCCGACCTCGCCCGCGAGATGTGCCACCAGCACGCCGCCGCCTACCTCCACGCCTGCCCCTTGCCCGGCATGACCGCGATCCGAGGACTGGAGCCGGTCGTCAACCTCGCCCGCCTCAAGATCCGCGCTGGCCACGCCGACGAGGGGCGCCAGCGACTCCTCGACCTGTACAAGGCCGTCGAGACGGGCACAGCGGCACGGTTCGAGGGCGTCAACGTCCCTGCGGACCTCACAGCGACCGGCGAAGACCGCCAGGAAGTTCGCGCGTGGCTGTGGCGCGTCCTCCTCGCCGACGGCACCCGCACCCTCACCACCGAGGGGCGCTGGGCCGAGGCGCTGGTGCACATCAAAGCCCACCATGGCATCGGACAGCGGATGCTCGACGGTCGGCAGGTCGCCGTACTCGCCGCCCTCGTTGCGAACGACACGGCAGGGGCTGCTGGTCTCCTCGCCGGCACGCTGCCCGGCGACCCATGGGAACAAGCCGTCACGGCGTGCCTGACGGTTCTATGCCGCCGCGACGCCGGGCAGCTGATCGACGGTCACCTGGCCGACCTGGTGACGACCTACTCCGGACGGAAGGCCGAACCCGGGATGACCGTCTTCGACACCCGGCTCGGCCTTACAGTCCTCGACGCGATCGGTTCCGCCGAGGCGCTCGCCGCGCACCGCATCGTCGAAGACCTCCACCGCAGGACGACGGACGCCGAGGACGGCTACGCGGCCCGCGAGAACTTGGCTCACCCTCTGTTCACCGCGATCGCCACGGACCGGCAAGTGCAGGACTGCCGAGCGCTGGTGCGCGCCTGCGCCCTCGGCACAGGGGTCCTCTCGGACGAGCTGCGAAGAGAACTGACGCCAGCTCTGCGCGTCAGCGACAGCGTGATCCGAGAAAGCCTCGTATGTTCCTCCAGGCCCGGAGGAACGTAACCCCCTGCGGGCCTGACGGTGTCTGTCGGCTCTGTCGGCGCTGCTGTTCGGTAGGCGGCGTAGCCGCCGACGGAAGCTGACCGTCGTGGGTCTGCCGGACGCGGACCGAGGCTGCGAGGGCGGAGCGTCGGCGGGCGGCTTCGGCGCGGCGGTTGGGTGCTGGGTTTCGGCCAGTGTGCTGGATGCGGGTGATGAGGACACGGGCGGGTTGGCGGGCGGTGGTTAGCTCACTCTGAGCTGCGGCTTCCCGAAGGAGTTGGCGGGGTTGGTGGCCGCGGGCTTCGGCGTCGGCCAGGACGGTGGCGAGCGCGGGCCAGGCCGGGTCGGCGAGGATCCGCCCAGCGTGGCCGGGGACGGCTGCTCGCACGTCGCTGGCGAGGGCGCGACGGGCTTGATCCCTGGGCGGTCGCACACTGCCCGCCCCCCTCATGCGACGGCACATTCCCGTACCCGAGCGCCGGGCCGCGCTCTGGGTGGACGCCGCCCGCGCCTACAGCCAGCAGGGCAGACTCGCCGACGGCTACCAGGCGCTGCGCATCGCTGAGAGCTGCGCGGCACAGGACGTCCGCCGCCCGGTCGTACGCGAACTGGTCGCCGACATGGCAGCCCGCGACCGCCGCCGGACACTGCCCGAACTGCACCACTTCAGCCGCCAACTGGGAGTACCCGCGTGAGCGATCAGCACGACACGCCGCTCCTCCAGATCGTGGTCTGCGTGGCCGGAGTCGCCGCCGACGTCGGCCGGCTGATCACCGCGGCGCAGGAGCGCTGCCGTTTTTCCGAGGAACCGCGTTCGTAGGGAGCGTGCGACGCGGCAGCTCGTCGACCGTCTGCGCCCGTAGAGCAACGCCCTGAACGGCGGAGAACGGGAGGGCAGTGGACGCGACCGTAGCCAGTGGGGGTGGGGATGTTCGTCGGGTGGCCGGTTTTCGGGCGGTGTCAGTGGGGGCGGCCAGACTGGGCGCATGGATGTTTCTCACGAACCCGACCGCAGTGACCGTGCTGGGCTGGTGTGGGTCCGGTCGATGGGCGGCCCCTTGATCGTCGTTCCGGAGTCCTCGGTGAACGCCTGGGGTGGATGCACCGAGGACGGTTCCGTTGTCGGTGATGCCGGTGGCCGTGACGACTATGACCGTGCCTGCGAGGTGGAGGACTTGGCCGGGCTGATCACCGTGGGCGCAAGCGGCGCCACCGCGCTTGTTCTGGCCGATGAACCTGCGAAGACGTCTTTCCTGCCCAAGGAGCTGATGTTCGTGCGCTGGCTGGCTGCGGACTCGGAGGACGAGTTGTTCGAGGGGGTTGAGGCGGTCCTGGCCGATCCCGACACCGAATGGGAAGACAGCGGGCTGTGGGTCACTGATGGCCCGGCGGTATTGATGGATTCGGCCGAAGCGGGCGCCGATCTGGGAGTGGAGTATCCCGATGGGGGACATCCGGATCAGACTCTGGTGCAGCTCCCTGCCGGTCGATGGAGGGTGCGTGCGGCCCACAAGACAGGCGAGTTCCCCTGGGTGGGTGTGGTGCAGCTCGTCGCCGAGAGTGGCCGGGACTGACGAACAAGACCCCGTGACAATGAAGTTCGGTGACACGGGACACCGACACATGAAGCCCGCAGTGCAGCACCGCGTCCACGGCAGACTGTGACCGAGCGCTCCACTTGGCCGGTGAGTGGTTGAGATGGCCAGTTGAGCAAAGGACGTGGAGGGGGGACGGCGTGTGAAGACGCTGGTGGAAGAGACCGTCGTGGCTGAGCTTCAGACCGGGGCAGACGAGGCGGTTCGTCTGTACGTTGCAGCCTGTGCAGAACGGATGGCTCCGATGTTCATCGGTCTGCGGGCGGGTGAGGCGGACCGGGAGGCCGATGTGAGCTTCTACAGGGAGTCTGCGGGCGACCTCTGGAGCGTCGACCGTCCGCTTCCGGACGCCGCTGACCGTGCATGCCGACTGGAGCAGTTCCCCGAGTGGCAGTCAACCGAGGATGGGATCACCGATGTCGCCGGTACCTACGCGTTCTTCGCGAGTCTGGTCCTACGGTACGCCCTGCTGGCCAACGGTTCTGGAAACGCCGAGCACGCGGTCTCCTGCGGTCACACGGCGCTCACCGCGATGGGCATGCTTGACCAGAATGTGACGGGCGCCGATTTCAGCAGCGAAGAGCAGCGGCTTCAGTCGCTCTCCGTATCCGGTACCGCCGCAGGTCTATGGGAAGCCAGCGTCAGTGCCGGACGGGAGCGATTCCGCGCGGTGCTGAGCCGTACCCCAGCCGGAGGGATCCAGACCTGACTGTATGTCGGTGTGAGCGCTCGACTGGCCAAGTTAATCGCTCAGTCGCGCAGACTCCTACGAGCCCGCCGCGTCGACTGCATTGATCTTGCACCCGAAAGGAAGCCTTCAGTGAACGATCAGTCTGATGAACTCGTGCTTCAGATCGTGGTCTGCGCGGCCGGGGTCGCCGCCGACGTCGGTCGGCTGATTACCGCGGCGCAGGAACGGCACTGGGACGTGGCTGTCATCACCACCCCGGACGGGCTCGGTTTCCTGGACGTGGAGGCGATCGAGACGCAGACCGGCCGTCCCGTCCGATCGGCCTGGCGGGCACCTGGCGAACCGCGTCCGACGCGCCCCGCGGACGCGATCGCGGTCGCTCCGGCCACGTTCAACACGGTCAACAAGTGGGCCGCGGGGATCTCCGACAATCTCGCGCTGGGCATCCTGTGCGAGGCGCCGGCCATGGGTGTCCCGGTGGCCGTGCTGCCGTACCTGAACTCCGCCCAGGCAGCCCATCCCGCTTACCGGCAGAGCCTTGATCGGCTGCGGGAGATGGGCGTCCTGGTCGGCTCGTACGAGCCTCACCTGCCGAAGGCCGGGGGTGGGGCCGACCGGTACCGCTGGGAGGAAGTGCTGGAGCTGCTTGCTCCCAGGGTGTCCGCGCGGTCGTGATCAGCGCTGTCGTGGGCGTGGTCGCTGCGGGGCCGTGATCGCGACGGTCGTTTCGGGGGCCGGGGTGGTGGGGTGCTGGGGCGCGGTCCGAGGGGTCACCGTGCTGCGGGCTCGTGCTGCGCGGGCTCGTGCGCTCGGGGCCGGCCGCTCGCTGAGGCGCTGGACGCGCCAGGTCAGTACCCGTGCGGGGCGGCGGGCGTCGTGGAGAGCGCGCTGGTCGGTCGCTTGACGTAGGAGATCGTCCGGGTTGTGGCCTGCTGCTTCCGCGTGGGCGAGGGCGGCGCTGAGGGCGTCGAAGGCGGGGTCCTCGATGATCTGCTCGGCGTGCCCGGGCAGCGTCTCGCGGAGGCGGCGGACGTGCCGGGCTGCGGTCGCCGCTGGTGGCCGGTTCCGGGCGAGCGCGGCCAGGGGAGCGGGCGCGGCTTGCTCGTAGGCGGTCTGCAGGTGGAGCAGTGCCCGCTGGGCTGCGGCGACCTGCTGGTCGTGGTGGCGGAGCTGGTGCCAGTGCGAGGCGGCGATGACGACGAGGATCGCGGCGTCGAGGAGCATCGCCAGCGCGGCGCCCTCCTTGGGCGCGGGCTCGCGGACCATGGCGCGGATGGCGCCGCGCAGGGCGCGGGCGTGGTGGTGTTCGGCGTGGATGCGGGAGCGGGTGGCGCGCTCGAACACGAATGCCGCTTCGCGGAGTTGGGACTTCAGGGGGTGGGGCGCGAGGAGGGGGAGGGCGTCGAGGGCTTCGCCGAAGGCGGCGAGGTGGGCCTGGGAGGCGTGGTCGTCGTCCTGGGCGAGATGGTGGGGGATGCGTTCGGTGGCGGCGGTGGCATGGTGCCAGGGGTTGGTCCGGCGCACGCCCGGCTGGATGGTGGGCTGCGGGGCGGTGCTGGCCAGGCGTTCTTGGATCTTGGGGAGGGAGAGGTCCGGGGCGAGCTTGGAACCCGAGTACCAGATCGGTGCGTCGGCGCCGTCGGTGAGGGCGACCTTGTAGCCGCGTACGTCGCCGGAGGGGAAGTAAACGACCTCGGCGAGCACGCCCTCGGTGTGGCTGAGGAACTGGATGAACTCCTCCATGCCGGTTGCGGCGGCCACGGCGGTGCGGACGAGGGCGCGCAGGCGTTCGGGGGCGGTCTTGTCGTGGCCGGCGCGGCGGGCCTTCTCCTGTTCGGCACGGGTGGGTCGCTTGGCGGCCGTGCGGTCCCCGCGGACGACCTCGAAGAGGCCGTGTTCTTTCTCGATGGCGGCGAGTTCGCGGTCGGCGGTGAGGTAGTCGTTCCAGTGGCGGGCGGTGCGCAGGTCGGCGCGGACCTTGGTGGCGGCGATGTGGATGTGGTCGGGGGCGTGGCGCACGGCGACCCAGCGGCAGCCGTCCGGGTCACCTTCGGGCGCGATGCCGGTGGCGGCGACGATCCGGCGGGCGACGTGGGCCCACTCCTCGTCGTCGAGGATCCGGTCCTCGGGCGCGGCACGGACCGAGCAGTGCCACACGTGGCGCTCGGGGGCACGGCCCAGACGCCTGGCCTGCTTGACGTGGAGGTCGAGGTCCGCCACGAGGAGCTTCCTCGTGGCGTCGATGTCGTCGGCGCGGCCGGGGTCGGGGGCGAAGCCGTCCCAGGAGGCGACGAGGTGGGGGTCGGTGTGGCTCTTGGCCCTGACGGTGTCGAACAGATAGCGGATCAGGCCCCCGGTGTCCTTGCCGCCGCTGATCTTCGCGATCACCGGGGGGCCTTCGTGGTGGACACGGCCTGGTTCGTGGCGGCGGCGATGTGGCGGACGGTGGCGCCGACCGATGCCAGGGTCTGCTCGGCGCGGGCGAGAAGCCTGCTGTCCCCAGGGTGTGGATGTCCGCCGGAGTTGAGCCTCTTGGCGATCTGGTTGACGTTGTGGCCGATCCTGGCGACCTCGCCACGCAGAGCGGTCAGCTCGTCGATGTAGTCGTCGAGCGCGGTGCGCTGGCCGGGCAGGGCCAGGTCGCCGTGCACGTGGGCCATGACGACGGCGCCGACGTAGTGCGCGCCGGCGATGTTCAGCGACCGGGCCACGCGCAGGATGTCCGCCTTCTCGCCGACGCTGTAGCGGGCGTCGACACGCTGCTTGCGCTGGCCGTTCGGATCGCGCCGACGGCGTCGGGCGACGCGGTGGAGGGCGGCGGCTTCGGCGGCGCGCGGGAGCGGCGGGTACGCGGTGGTGCCGACCAGCTGCTCCTCCTCGGGCACCCCCTGGTGCCCGAGTGCCTCCGCCACCCCCGGGGCGGAGGCTTCCCCGTGGAACCGGCCCGTGGACGGTCCAGCGGGATACCTTGCTCCGCCTGGTGCTGGGGAGGAGGTCAGCTGCTGCTGTGATGACGAGGGTTCGTGGTCGGGGCTGTGCATGTGGGCTCCTGCAAGCGGTGGTGGAGGGAGAGGGCCCGTTCCTCCCGTCCTGATTCACGGGAGGAACGGGCTGGGGGACGTGGGCTGCGAGTATCAGCCGTTGCTTGTGGTGGCGGCGTCGAGCTCGGCCTGCAGCAGGTCCTTGACCTCATCCAGACGGCTTCGGGAGATCCCGAAACCCTCGTCCCTGACTGCCTTCTCGATGCTGCGGCGCGAGGCACGGCCGGCTCGTCCGAGCGGAGCCGTGCGGCCGATAGCCACGGCCTGCTCTCGGGAAACGCTCGGCCGTTTGCTTCCCGGCTTCCCAGGCTGCTGTGGCGTCTCCGTCTCTCGCTTCGCGGGTGGCCCAGGCACGCCGTCGTCGGTGTCCGTGACGGCTGGCGGAGCGAGCGGGCCGGTCTGGTGTTCCTTGGCGGGTTCGTGGCGGTCTTCGGGGTTGTGGCGGTCAGGGGTATCGGGGCGCCGGGCGACGAGGAGGTAGAAGTGGACGGCTCCGGCCAGGGCGAGTGGCGCGATGGCGGAGATGGCCCCGACGGTGAGGTCGTCGAGGGAGAGCCCGTTGTGGCGGGTCTGCTGGTTGAGGCGGATGGCGTGCAGGACGTTGGCCCAGATGCTTGTGGCGGTGGCGGTGCCGACCAGCGCCGAGACGTAGAGGCGGGCGGACAGGGGCGCGGTCCGCAGGACGAGCAGGGCGCCGATCCCGATGGCGATGAACCCGTCGATGACGAGCGGGAAGGCGTAGGTGAGCGCCGGGTGGATGTGGCTGGCGGCGGCCATCTGACGCAGGGCGTCGTAGGAAAGCGCGAAGGCTGCCACGGCCAGCAGCGCCACGCCCGTGCGGATCGCTGCGGTCAAGGGCACCGGGGCAGGGGAAGGTGCCGCGGTGAAGGTGGGAGAAGGCAAGGGGAAGCGCTCCAGGAGTACGGAGGTGGGACTGGTGTGGCCCGGTGGCGGGTGGGAGTGACCCGTCGCAACTCGTCGCGTGCCTGGTCAGGGCAGGTACGGGTGCGGAGGTGACATCGAGTCGACTCGTCACCGGGTCCCGACTCGTCACCGCTCTGACCTGCGCAGAGACGAGTCGCGCCGGGTCGCGCCGGGTCAGGCCCCGGTCGTGGCTTCCGGTACGGGCTCGGGGCAGTAGCGTGCCCAGGAGTCGGTGAAATGCAGGAGGGCGTAGCCCCGGGCCTGGACGTTGCCGTGGAAGCGGCGGGGGGCGGAGCTGATGCCGTACTCCTTGAGCAGGATCTGCAGGCCCCGAGGAGTCAGGCCGTTGGTGGTGTACTCCGGCCAGGGGGTTTCGGCGTCCTGGTTGAGGATGTCGAGGAGCCGACTGGTACGGAGAGCCGGCGGATTGCCTTCGGTGGCGAAGGCACGGCGGATGTCGGCCAGGAGGCGGATGCCGAGGCTACTGCTGTCCTGGTCCTGCTCTGCCTCGTGCTTGGCCATGACACGGCAGGCAGTGCGGGCGAGGTCGGGCCATGCTCCGCCGGCGAGGTCGGCGACGGTCACCAGCGGCTGCCAGGTGTCGGCCGCACGGTCTTCGACCGGCATGGCCGGTGTCAGCTCCATCGCCTCGGCGTGGAGCGGGGCCAGCCAGGCGGCGAGCCGGTCGCGCAGGGCGTGGAGGGGCGGGGTGTCCCGGAAGGTACGGAACTCCGCCACCTTCTCGCCCGGCCTGCGGCGGCGCATCCGGATGACGATCGACCGGTCCATGATCGTGTCCGGCAGGTCACCGATGCCGGCGAGGGCGGCCATGGCGAAGGTGGGGAACTTCGCCACCTCGTGGTTGGGTCCACTGACCCGGAGGGTGGGGCGGTTGCGCTGGTGCCCTGCGTTGAGCAGGCCACGCATCTCCTCGTTCTTCTCCGCGACCTTCGCGGAGCCGAAGAGAGTGTCGGCCTCGTCGACCAGCAGGGTGGGCGGTGTGGCGGTGATCGACCGGAACACCGCGGCGGCCGACGCGTTGACCGTGATCAGCGGGTTGTGGACGCTCTCCGTGATCACGTCCAGCAGCCGTGACTTGCCGCAGCGCTTTGCAGGCCCGACCACGGCCAGCCGCGGAGCGTGCTGCCATGCCGTCTGCAGATGGGTCGCCGCCACCCACAACGTCACTGCCGTGAACGCTTCCTCGCTGGGCAGTACGACGTAATGACGGATCTGCTCCCGCAGCTCCGTCAGCACCTGCTCCCCCTCGGATACCGGGGCAGCCTCGGAGACGGCTGCGTGCGGCTCTCCCGGTGAAGCAGGGCGGCCCGTCGGCTGGCCGGGTATGGCGACCGGCGGCCAGGAGGGCTTGTCAGGGGTGGAATAGGGCTCGGTTCCCGCGTGTTCCACGGGGCAGCTCCTCGTCTGGCGGTGGTGGGCTTGCCTGCCCTTGCCGCCGGGTTGGTTCTTCCAGGGCCGTTCGGGGCTGCTCGGGCCTCCGGCGTTGCCTCGCCGGAGGCCCACTTCGTACCCCGAGGGAACACGGACCGTACGTCCACTCCTGCCAACAGTCCAGCGATTCTGTGTCAGCTCAACGCAGAACGCTTTGCTAGGCTGCCGTCCCTTCATGCCGCCAGCCCGAGCAGATTCAGCAGGTCTGCGGTCACGACGCGGTAGGCGTTACCGAGCCGCAGGACCTTGCACGGGTACGCGCCCCGCTTCGCCAGCTCATACCCCTTGCTTCGGCCAAGCCCCAGGGCGCGATTGCTCGTTTCCAGGTCAACGGCTACCGGCAAGGCCAACAGGTCTTCTCGGCTCATCCCCTTGGGCTGCCCTCCTGTGGTGTTTTCGCGCATGCGGCATCCCTTTCGGTACAGCCCTCGGCGAACGTGGTCATCCCGTCCGGCTCCAGGCGTCTACCAATCAGCATCCTCAAGCTAATGTGTCTGCATGACACAACGCCATTCGGATGATGAAGAGGATGACTTCCCGGAGTGGGTGGACCGGGTCCAGGCAAACGTGGCCGGTGAGGTCCGCCGGAGAAGGAAGGAGATGGGGTGGAGCGCGCAGGATCTGGCCGACCGGTGCGAGGAGCTCGGGCACCCCATTCCCCGCAACGTGATTGCCAACATGGAGTCGGGCCGCCGGGCCGGCCTCCCGCTGGTGGACGTCATCGTCTTGGCCGCCGCGTTGGAGACGTATCCGGCCTGCCTGATTTTCCCGGTTGGTTACGTCGACCGGACGCAGGAACTCCCCTTTCAGGGACTTGTGCCGACCTGGGATGCCCTGCGCCGCTTCACCGGCGAAGAGGAAGTGCTCGGTTATGACTCGGGCCTCGTGCCCGATTTCGAAGCCCACACCAGTCTCGTGCGCACCGCGCTGGCCGCGCTCGACGAGGAAGAGCAGGCACGGTTCGCGGCCAGGACGGCAACGAGCCGCGCCCAGCAGGAAGAGGCCGAACGCAAGCAGAGCGCGTACGCCGACCAGGCCATCTCCGCCAAGTACAAGCTCCGCTACCTCCGTCGCGAGCTCCGCGAAGACGGAGCCACCCCACCCGACCTCCCACCCGCACTTCACGACGTAGACCCGCCCGAATGGGCCCCTGAGACCACCCAGGAGGAACGCCCTTGAAGGGCTCCACCCACCGCCGCTGCTACTGCCGCGACCCCAAGACCGGCAAGCCGCTCGGCAAGAAGTGCCCCAGGCTCGCCGGCCGCAAGCACGGCTCCTACTCCGTACGCCAGGAGCTCCCACCCCGAGCCGACGGAACCCGCCGCTCGTTCAGCCGTGCCGGCTACGAGAGCCTCAAAGCCGCCCAAGCCGACCTCGACCACATACGCGCCCTTCTCGGCCTTGCCGACACCGATGACTCCGAAGGTCTCGATCAGATCGCCGAGTTGCTGGAGAAGGTGGCAGACGAGAAGGCTCCGCTACCGGACATCGAGGCGACCCGTCGGCGCCTGAGCCACGGCCTGGACCTCACCAGCCGCCTCACGGTCGGTGAGTGGCTGGACATCTGGCTGGCGGGCAAGAAGGGGCGGCAGAGTGCAATCAGCCGCGACGAGAGCAACATTCGCGTCCACCTTCAGCCGCGCATCGGGTACGTTCGGCTCGACCGCCTTCGGGTCACTCACCTCTCGGAGATGTTCGAGGCCATAGCCGAGGCCAACGTCGAGATCGCCGAGGGGAACGCCGCACGACGCAAGGCGTTCGAGGATCTCGCGCAGATTGCCTGGAAGGGGCGCGAGCCCCGCGCCCGCCGTAAGGCGATGAAAGCGGCCATCGCCGAGATGGATCCCTACCGCCGCATTGTCGGTCCAGCGACGCGGCAACGTGTTCGCTCCACACTGCGGGCAGCGCTGAACGCGGCGATCGCCCAGCAGCTGATCACCTTCAACCCGGCCGCCCACGTCGAGCTGGAGGCAGGCAGGCGCCCCAAGGCGCTCGTGTGGACCGAGGAGCGCATCCTCCATTGGAAGCGCACCGGCGAGAAGCCCTCGCCGGTGATGGTCTGGACGCCGGAACACACCGGCCTCTTTCTCGACCATGTAGCCGAGGACCGGCTGTACGCGTTGTTTCACCTGGTCGCCTTCCGCGGACTTCGGCGAGGCGAGGCGTGCGGTCAGAGGTGGACCGACGCGAACCTGGAGGCCGGGCTTCTTACGGTCGCCAAGCAACTCGTCGTGAATGGCTGGGAGGTGTACGAGGACGATCCGAAGACGGACGCCGGAGCGCGCACCATCGCCCTCGACGCCGACACCGTCCAGGCACTCAAGCGGCACCGAGCCCAGCAGGACAAGGATCGCGAGAAGTGGGGGAGCGCCTGGGCGGAGACCGGAAGGGTCTTCACCCGCGAGAACGGAGAACTGCTCCACCCCGCCAACGTCACACGACGATTCATCGAGCTGTATGAGGAGATCGGCCTCCCGCCGGTCCGGCTCCACGACCTCCGCCACGGTGCCGCGACCCTGGCTCACGCTGCAGGTGCCGGCCTGAAGGACATCCAGGAGATGCTCGGCCACTCCTCGATCACCATCACGTCGGACACGTACACGAGCCTGCTCCCCGAGGCGGATCTGGCGATCGCGGAGGCTGCGGCCCGGCTCGTGCCGCGAGCGCGCACAACCCCCGAGAACACCGCTCCCGAAGCGGAGGCCGAGCCCGACGACGCGGAGTCCGCCGAAGCGGAATCCGTGCCGGATGGTGCTGATCCTTTGGGGAAAATTCGGGAGATCAACTCCCCGTCCGCTCACGCACCGCTCACGCAAACGGCCCCGGACGAGGAGTCCGAGGCCGAGTAAGACCCCTCCCTGGGGAGAAACGCCAGGTCAGAGCGGTAACGCGTTGTGCCCCCGGCAGGATTCGAACCTGCGACACCCGCTTTAGGAGAGCGGTGCTCTATCCCCTGAGCTACGAAGGCGGGGATCTGTCGGAAGCTGTGCCCGGGGCCCGGCCCGGATGGGCGATGGAGTTCCGGTCAGCTGTCGACAGGGTTGTGGTGGTCTCGCCCCTGAGGGTTCGGCCACCGGGGTCAGTGTAGCGGGTGGGATGCAGCCGGTACCTGGGGTTCTTGATCAGTGGTGCCTGTGGCGTGTGAGCCCGGGGGTGTGGTGGCTGGGTGCGGGGGCTGTGGGGCGGGTTCGGGAAGAGGGCTGGTCATTTCGGTGGAAGTGTTGGCCTGTGTGGTTTGGTGGCGCTTTGGGTTGGTTCGGGTTCTGTGTTCGTCCATGGTCGATGGGGCCTCGGCGCTTGGCGTCGTCAGAGCGTGTGGCGAGGCCCCATCGGGCCGTTCGGTGGTTGAGTTCGTTGCGGTCCGAATCCGGGCGGCTACAGGGCGAGTTGGGCTATGGGGGTGGTGGTGGGCTGCTGGGAGCCGCCGGCCGGTTCGGTGGTTACGGCGAGTGATGTGGTGGTCGTCTTCAGTCCGGTGGCGATCAGTGGGGTGTCGCCGTGGAGCAGGCCGAGGGAGCGGGGTGGTGTGTCGGGGGTCATGAGCCAGAGCTGGTGGACCTTGCCCGTGGGCGGGGTGCCCAGTCCGGTGACGGTCACTACGGCTCGTCCCTGTGTTGCGGAGGCGACCACTCCGATGCCGCCTCCGCTGGTTGCGCGGGCGTCGGGGGCTGCCAGTACTGACGTGATCGCCTGTGTCCGGGCCCGCTCCTGTGCGAGCTGGTCGTCGGCGCGTACCGCCTGTACGGCGAAAAGCACCGCCGCGACAAGGGACATGACGGCCGTGCCCAGGGCGAGTGGGACCAGGAGGGGGCGGCGTATCCGGGGGCCTTGCGCCGCGGCCGGTGGTGGTGATTGTTGTTGTCGGGGACCGGCGACGGGCTCTGGGGAGTTGTCGGCCCGGGCCGTCGTGCGGATGGCCGTGAGGACCCGCTCGCGCATCGCGGGCGGTGCCGGAGTGGTTGTCGGCAGCGCGAGGCGGACCACGCCTTCGGCCAGGGTCCGCACCTCGCCGGCGCACCTCGGGCAGCCGTCCAGATGCCGTTCGAATTGCCGGCGCTCGTCGGGCTCCAGCGCGTCGAGCACGTAAGGGGCGGCGAGTGCGTGCCGGTCACGGCCGAGCAGGCGGCCGAGGGTGATCATGCGGCACCTCCCAGGCATGCGCGCAGCCGCGTGAGTCCGTCGCGCATGCGCGTCTTGACCGTGCCCAGGGGCAGGGAGAGCCGCTCGGCCACTTCACGGTACGTGAAGCCGTCGTAGTAGGCGAGAGTGACGGACTGCCGCTGCAGCTCGGTGAGCTTGTCCAGGCAGCGGCGCACCCAGTCGCGTTCGAGCCCGGCCTCGACCTCCTCGGCGACCTGGTCGAAGGCCGGCTGCTCCGCGCGCCGGGCCTCGCGCTGCTCGCGCTCACCGGCCGCGCGGGCGCTGCGTACCCGGTCGACGGCCCGGCGGTGCGCCAGGGTGAGGATCCAGGACTGGGCGCTGCCGCGGTCCGGGTCGAACCGTGCAGCGCTGCGCCAGACGTCGAGCAGCACCTCCTGGGCCACCTCCTCCGACTGGTCGGGGTCACGCAGGACCCGGCGTACCAGACCGAACACCGGTCCCGACATCGTGTCGTACAGATTCTCGAACGCCGTCTGGTCGCCCCCGGCCACGAGCACCAGCAGCTCGTCCGTCCCCACTGTCCCCACCCGCCCCACCTCTCGGTCCCGTTCCTGCCCGCCCCGCCCCGCCACTTCCGGCAGGCGCGGTGAACGCGCCGTCAGATGTGGTCGTCGAACAGCCTCCCGAAGACCAGGACCGTTGTCGACGCGACGAAGTCGAAGATCTGACCAATCCGCCCCGGCGACCGCACCGAATGGCATGCGTCAGGCAACCGAGACCTCAGGACGGATGGCATGAATCCTTCTTCCAGGAGCGGCGTGGGACGCAGGAGTCTCACCACCCTCATATGCGCAGCGCTGGCAGCCGGGGGCCTCGTCGCCGTCGGCGTGAGCGCGCTGGAGCCCGGGGCGGCCACCGCCTCCAGTCACCGGGAGGCCCCGCTGATCTCGGGGCAGCCGCAGTACGACAACACGGACCTGTACGCGTTCGTGAGCCCCGACGCGCCCGACACGACGACCATCGTGGCGGACTGGACGCCGTTCGAGGACCCGGCCGGCGGACCGAACTTCTTCACCTTCGCCGACGACGCCCAGTACGACATCCACATCGACAACAACGGTGATGCACAAGGTGAGTTGCTCTACCGGTACACCTTCACCACGCACCGCAAAAACGGCAGCACCTTCCTGTACGACACCGGCCCCGTCACCAGCATCGACGACCCGGACCTCAACATCACACAGACCTACGACATCGACCTGCTGAGGCTGCACAACCAGGCCGTCGTCTCCAGGTCGAAGGTCGCGAACGATGTGCCGGTGGCGCCGTCGAACGTCGGCAAGGCATCGATGCCGGACTACGGGAAGCTGCGCGATCAGGCCGTGCGCAGGCTCCCCGGCGGGGCCACCACGTTCGCCGGCCAGGCGGACGACCCGTTCTTCCTGGACCTGCGCGTTTTTGACCTGCTGTACGGCGGGAACCTGTCGGAGGTCGGACGGGACACGCTCGCCGGTTACAACGTCAACTCGATCGCCCTGCAGGTGCCGACGTCGGTGATCCGGCAGTCCGGGAGCCAGCCGGTCGTCGGGATCTGGTCGACCACGCAGCGCAGGAACGCCGGGGGGCAGTGGACCCAGGTCTCACGGCTCGGCAACCCGCTGGTCAACGAGGTCGTCAACCCGCTGAAGGACAAGGACAGGTTCAACGCGTCCGCTCCCTGGACCGACGCCCAGTTCCTGAGGAACGTGACCAATCCGGAGCTGCCCAGGCTCCTCCAGGCGATCTACAAGGTCCCGGCCGCCAAGGAGCCCCGGAACGACCTGGTGGGCGTCTACCTCAAGGGCGTCAAGGGCCTCAACCAGCCGCCTCGCGTACGCCCGGCGGAGGAATTGCGGCTCAACACCTCGATCCCGCCGTCCGCCGACCCCAAGAGGCTCGGTGTGCTGGACGGCGACAACGCGGGCTTCCCGAACGGACGCCGGCTCACCGACGACGTCGTGGACGTCTCGATGCAGGCCGCCGCCGGTGAACTCGTCGGCAACAAGAACGACTTGGGTGACGCCGTCGACAAGAACGACCGGAAGTTCGGCAGCACCTTCCCGTACCTGGCTCTGCCGGAAACGGGCTCGCGCGGGCCGCTTGCCGGGGTCAAGGGCAGCGACGTCAGCAAGCAGGACGACGTCGGCAGCTCGCTCGGCGGCGGCGTGAGCACCGTCGGTTCCAGTGACGACTCCCGCACCACGCTGATCGCCGCCTCCGCCGCGGCGGGCGCGGCCGGCGTCCTGTTGACCGGCACCGGCCTGCTGTGGTGGCGCAACCGCCGCCGCAACCCGGTCGTCTGACCCGCCCCGCCCCGCCCCGCCCCGTCCTCCGGCGCGGCCCGCGCGTACTCATCCCTCACAGCGCGGGCCGCGCCGCCGGCACCGCATCATCCGTTCCACCGAGAAGACCGAGAAGACCGAGAAGACCGAGGAGAGGGCATGTTCCCGCGCGCAGATGACAGCGCACTCAAAAGTGAACGCAGCCAGGAGGGCGGGCTCCACGCCCCGCAGGGCACCTTCACCCCCGGAGGGAGGCGGAGGGCCGTCCTCCTCGCCGTATGCGCCGCCGCGCTCGCCGTCGTACTCACCGCCGGAGCCGCCGTTCTCGGCTCGCAGGGCCGTGACGGCGGCAGACCGGCCGCCGCCTCCGCCGCCCGCGGCGTCGACCCCGTCCTGTTCGCCGCAGGCGATTTCCGTACGACCATCGGCGCCCTGCAGTCTCAACTGCGCGCCCAGCCCGAGGACTTCGGCTCCTGGGCCACGCTGGGGCTCGCCTACGTCGAGCAGGCCCGCACCGACGGTGATCCGTCGCGCTATCCGCAGGCCGAGCAGGCGCTGAACCGGTCTCTGGCGCTCCGCCCCGGCAACGACCCCGCGCTCGCGGGCCGTGCCGCTCTCGCCGCGGCCCGGCACGACTTCGACGGCGCTCTGCGGTACGCGGACCAGGCACTCGCGGTGAATCCGTACAGCGAACGCGCCCTGTGCTCGCGTATCGACGCCCTGGTCGAACTCGGCCGCTACGACGAGGCGTCGAAGGCCGCGGACGTCGCCGACGCGCGGCGCCCCGGCATTCCGGTCTTCACCCGGTACGCCCACGTCCGCGAGCTGCGCGGTGACGTGGCGAGCGCGAACCGGGTCCTGGAGCAGGCCTCCGCCACGGCCACCAGCCCCGGCGATGTGGCGTACGTGGCCACCGCGCTGGGGCAACTCGCCTGGAACCAGGGCCACTACCCGGCCGCGTTGCGGCACTACGCGCGCGCCCTGCAGGCCGACGCGTCCTACCTACCCGCCCTGGAGGGCCGCGCCCGCGCCCTGGACGCCGACGGCGACCACGCGCAGGCGATCCGCGACATGGAGGCGGTCGTGGCCCGCTACCCGCTGCCCGGTCCCCTCGTCGCGCTGGGCGAGATGTACGAGGCCCGCGGCGGCGAGGGCGACCGGGCGAAGGCCCGGCAGCAGTACGCACTCGTCGACGTATGGATCTCGCTGGCCCGTGCCAACGAAGTCGACGCGGATCTCGACACCGCCCTCGCTGCCGCCGATCACGGCGACCGCACGGCCGCGCTGAGTGCGGCCCGCGCCGAGTGGGCCCGCCGCCGCACCGTGCACACCGCGGACGCCCTTGCCTGGGCCCTGCATGTCAACGGCCGGGACGCGGAAGCCCTCCCCTACGCCCGTCGGGCCACGGCCACCGGCTACCGCAGCGCGGCCTTCCGCTACCACCGGGGCGTGATCGAGTACGCCACCGGCGACACCGCGGCCGCACGCCGCTCCCTGTCCGCGGCGCTCGGCCTCAACGCCGGTTTCTCCCCGCTCGGCGCCCGCCGGGCCCACCAGGTGCTGGAGGCCGCCAAATGACCGCCCACCACGCCGGATCGACCGTACGCGGAGCCCGCAGGACTCCGGCGCCGCGTCGCTTCGGCGCCTCGTGCGCGGCCGTCCTCCTGGCCGTCTGTGCCCTCGTGCTAGTTCCCTCGGGAGCAGCGAGCGCGCATCCGCTCGGCAACTTCACGGTCAACCGTTACGACGGTCTGGTCGCCGCTCCCGGGCTGCTGCGGATCGACCACGTCGAGGACCTCGCGGAGATACCGGCAACCCAGGCCGAGCCGCAGATCAAGCAGTCCGGGATGGCGGACTGGGCCCGACAGCGCTGCGAGATTGCCGCGCGCGGCAGCGAGATCACGGTCGACGGCCGCCGGGCCGTGCCGACGGCAGGCGCGAGCCGGGCGGTCCAGCGCCCCGGGCAGGCCGGACTCCGCACCCTCCGGGTGGAGTGCCGGCTGACCGTGCCGCTCCCACAGGGGCGCACCGTTTCCGTCGCCTTCCGCAGCGACCGGCCCGACTCGGGGCCCGGCTGGCGCGAGATCACCGCGCGCGGCGACGGGATGACGCTCACCTCCCGTGACGTACCCGAGAATTCGGTGTCCCACGAGCTGACCCGGTATCCCGAGGAACTGCTGTCCTCACCCGCCGACACCGCGACCGCCTTGCTGCGGGTTCGCCCGGGTGGTCCCGCCCTGGCGGACACCGGCCGGGACGCGCCCGCGTCGTCCGTCCTCCC
Organism: Streptomyces sp. NBC_01217; assembly: GCF_035994185.1. Lineage (NCBI taxonomy): Bacteria > Bacillati > Actinomycetota > Actinomycetes > Kitasatosporales > Streptomycetaceae > Streptomyces > Streptomyces sp. NBC_01217. The sequence continues at coordinate 3,771,027 of NZ_CP108538.1, read as the reverse complement.
GCGCGGCGCCGACCGCTGGACGCAGGCGCTCGACGGGCTGGTCGCCCGCCGCGACCTCACCCCCGGCTTCGCCGTGCTCGCCCTGGCCGCCGCCGTGGCCCTGGGCGCACTGCACGCGCTGGCACCGGGCCACGGCAAGACGCTGATGGCAGCCGCGGCCGCCGCCCGCAGGCGCGCCACGCTCCGCGACGTCCTGCCCCTGGCCGCTTCCGTGACCGTCACGCACACCCTGGGGGTCGTCGCCCTGGGCCTCCCCATCGCCGCGGGATCCGCGGCGGCGCCCTCCGTGATCGGATGGCTGGGCGTCACGAGCGGGATCCTGGTGACGCTCGCGGGCGCCGGTCTCGTACGACGCGCCTGGCACAACCGCGGACACGGACACGCGCATCACCATCAGCACGCGCACGACAACTCCCACGACCATGCGCACACCCACGGCGGTCACACCCACACACACCCCACCGCCCCCACAGTGCGCGGCACGATCCTGCTCGGCTTCGCCGGTGGGCTCGTCCCCAGCCCCTCGGCCGTGGTCGTCCTGGTCGGCGCGTCGGCCCTGGGACAGGCATGGTTCGGCGTGCTGCTCGTCGTCGCCTACGGGGCCGGTCTCGCCCTCACCCTCACGGCGGCCGGGTTCGCCGTGGTCAAGGCCGGCGGCCGAGTGGCGCGCCTGCTGGACAGGCCGCCCCGCTGGATCGGCGGCAGGTCCGCGGCGCTCATCAAGCGGGCCGTACCCCTGGGTTCGGCGTTCGCGGTCGTCGCCCTGGGGGCGGGTCTGGTGCTGAGGGAGGCGTCATCCGTACTCGGCTGAGCCGCGCGGCGGAGCCGGTCACCCGCCTCGCCGCGCCATCGGCGTCAGGACATCCGTCAGCACGGCAACGCGAAAAGGAGAAGCCCCATGACCGACGGCACAGCGCGCACAGCGGGGGACCGGGTGATCGCGGGGCGCTACCGTCTTCTCTCCGTCCTGGGAGAGGGCGGCATGGGCACCGTGTGGCAGGCCGAGGACGACGTACTGCACCGCGAGGTCGCGCTCAAGGCGATACGCGCCCCCGCCGGACTCCCCACGGGGATGGTCGAGCGGCTCTACACCCGCCTTGAGCGCGAAGCCCGGGCCGCGGCCCGTATCTCGAACCCCAACGCTGTGACCGTCCACGACGTCGTCATCCACGACGGCCGCCCCTGGATCGTCATGGAGCTGATCCGGGGCGTGGCGCTCTCCGACCTCCTGAACGCCGAGGGCCCCCTGCCCCCGCGACGCGCCGCGCAAGTGGGCGCCGAGGTTCTCGCCGCCCTGCGCGCCGCGCACGCGGCCGGGGTCCTGCACCGCGACGTCAAGCCGGGCAACGTCCTCATGGCGAACGACGGCCGTGTCGTCCTGACCGACTTCGGCATCGCCATGGTCGAGGGCACTTCCAAACTGACCCTGGCAGGCGAGGTGGTCGGCTCGCCGGAATTCCTCGCCCCGGAGCGGGCCCTGGGGCAGAGCGCGCGGCCCGAGTCCGACCTGTGGTCCCTCGGAGTGCTGCTGTACGCGGCGGTCGAGGGAAATTCGCCCTTCCAGCGGAACACCCCGCTGGGCACCGTACGGGCCGTCGTCGAACAGGAACTGCCGCCGCCCCGCCGCGCGGACGCGCTGGCACCGGTGATCGAGGGGCTGCTGCGCAAGGACCCGGCCCAGCGGCTGGACGCCACGCGGGCCGCTCAGGAACTGCGCGTCATCGCGGCAGGCGGTCCCTCGCAGCGGCGCCCGCCCGCAGCGTCCTCCTACGCGCCGACACCCCCACGCAACCTCCGCGCCGCGGCCTTCCTGATCGCCGGCCTGCTCGCCCTCGCTCTCGCCCTGGCCGGACTGACGTACGCCCTGCTCAATGGCGGCAGCGCAGGCAGCGCAGGCAGCGCAGGCAGCACGGGCAGCGCAGGCGGCACGGACGGCACGGGCAGCGCAGTCAGCGCGGGCAGTGGTCCGATCGCTCCGACGGGTGTCCGGGCCACCGGCGCAGTGGCGGTGTTCTTACCGACCGGTGACGTGCCGCGCCGGAACCCGGTCATGTGACTCCGGGCGGCCTAGCGTGGGCGCCATGCGCGTACTGGTCACCGGCGGAGCCGGGTTCATCGGGTCGGAGATCGTCCGTGCCCTCGCATCTGCCGGGCACCGGGCCGTCGTGTTCGACGCCCTGCTGCCCTCGGTGCACGGTGCGCAGGCGCCCCCTGCGGACGCCGACGCCGAGCGGAGAATCATCGCGGACGTACGCGATCGCGCGGCGGTGGACGGGGCGTTGCGGGGCATCGACGCCGTGTGTCATCAGGCGGCGATGGTCGGCCTGGGCACCGACTTCGCCGACGCGCCCGAGTACGTCGGGTGCAACGATCTCGGGACAGCGGTGCTGCTTGCCGCGATGGCCGACGCGGGTGTGCGGCGTCTGGTGCTGGCCGGATCGATGGTGGTCTACGGCGAGGGGCGCTACGACTGTCCGCGCCACGGCACGGTCCGGCCGGGGCCGAGGGCGGCGGCCGACCTGGACGCGGGGCGGTTCGAGCCGCACTGTCCGCGCTGCGGTGCGGAGTTGGCGTCCGGTCTGGTCGCCGAGGACGCGCCCACGGACCCGCGCAATGTGTACGCGGCCACCAAGCTCGCCCAGGAACACCTCACCGCGGCCTGGGCGCGCGCGGCGGGTGGGTCGGCGGTGTCGCTGCGCTACCACAATGTGTACGGGCCGGGGATGCCGCGAGACACCCCGTACGCCGGTGTCGCGTCCTTCTTCCGCTCGGCTCTGGCACGTGGAGAGGCTCCCCGGGTCTTCGAGGACGGTTGCCAGCGGCGGGATTTCGTCCACGTACGGGATGTGGCGGCCGCGAACGTGCTGGCGCTGGAGGCCGTCCAGGAGTACGAGCCGGGCGGGTTCGACGCTTACAACACGGGGAGCGGGGAACCGCACACCATCGGCGAGATGGCCTCGGCGCTGGCCTCGGCACACGGTGGTCCCGCTCCGGAGATCACCGGCGAGTACCGGCTCGGTGACGTACGCCATGTCACGGCGGACTCGCAGCGACTGCGCGACGAGCTGGGCTGGAAACCGAAGGAAGGGTTCGCCGAGGGAATGGCGGAGTTCGCGACCGCCCCGTTGAGGGGGATGCGCCCGAACGCCGACGCCCAAAGGCCCTGAGGAGTGTTCGAGCCGGATTGCCGTCCACCGTGCTCAACGCGCAGAGCGCCGGTGCCCGACCGGTGCCAGGGGGAGTGTGACCTCGAAGCAGCAGCCGCCGGCCACGTTACGGACGCCCGCGCGGCCCTCGTGCGCCTCGACGATGCCGCGGACGATGGCGAGTCCGAGGCCCGCGCCTGCCGGGGGCGTCCGGGCATGACTGCCGCGCCAGCCGGTGTCGAAGACCCTGGGCAGATCCTCCTCGGGGATGCCCCCGCAGCCGTCCGTCACCGAGAGCACCACCGTGTCGTCGCTGCGCTGCGCTGCCACGGCGACGGTTCCGTCGGCGGGCGTGCGGCGGATCGCGTTGATCAGGAGGTTGCCCAGGACCCGGCTCATCTCCTTGCTGTCGACGTCCACCGGAAGGGCGTCGACACGGCTCCCGACCAGCCGCACACCGTGCTCGCGGGCCAGCGGATCGGCGCCCGCGAGAGCGTCGCCGACCAGGTCGTGGACGGAGGTGCGGGAGGGCGTCAGGGTGAGCGATCCGGCGTGGATACGTGAGAGTTCGAAGAGGTCGCCGACCATGTCGTTCATGCGCTCCACCTCGGTGCGGATCTGCCGCAGATAGCGCCCGGTGTCGGTGGCCATGCCGTCCTCCAGCGCCTCCGACATGGCCCGCAGCCCGGCCAGCGGGGTCCGCAGATCGTGCGAGATCCAGGCGACGAGCTCGCGCCGCGATGCCTCCAGCGTGCGCTCCCGAGCGCGGGAGCTGTCGAGCTTGGCGCTGGTGGCGGCCAGTTCCTCCGCCAGGGAGGCCAGTTCGGCCGTCGTCTGTTCCACGGGGGCGGCGAATGTGCCGCCTTCGCCGAACGAGCGGGCCGCGAGCGTCAGTTCGCGGCTTCTGGCGGCTACCCAGCGGCCCAGGAGCATCGCGGTGACGAGCGACACCACCGCGGCCATGGCGACGACGGTGGTGACGACGGTCAGATCGTGCGGTGACAGGAACATCGCCCAGGCGACCGCGAGGGTTCCGGCGAGCATCGCGGTGACGGCGACAGCGGCGACGACGGTCAGCGACACGACGAGCGAACGGTGCCGGAAGAGCCGCAGGACGAGCGCACCGAGCAGTCCGGCCACGGCGGCGCCCAGGAACGCGAAGAGTGCGATGAGGAGTATGTCGGTCACGCCGGCTCCGTATCGGTCGTCGCACCCCGGTGCTCGTCCGGGGCCGGGTCCAGGCGGTAGCCGACACCCCACACCGTCTGGATCACCTGCGGACGGGCCGGGTCCGTCTCGACCTTCCCGCGCAGCCGCCGCACATGGACCGTCACCGTCGACAGGTCGCCGAAGTCCCAGCCCCAGACCTGCCGCATCAGTTCCTCCCGGGTGAATACCCGGCCGGGGTGGCGCAGCAGGAACGCGAGCAGATCGAACTCCCGCAGGGTCAGGGTCAGTTCACGGCCGCGACGCGTCGCCCGGCGGGCCGTCGGGTCGAGGTGCAGTCCGGCGCCCCGCAGCGGGGCCCGGGGAGCGTCCGCGGTGGTGGCAGCGGCGCGGCTGCGGCGCAGCACCGAGTCGACGCGCAGCACGAGCTCGCGCGGGCTGAACGGCTTGGTGACGTAGTCGTCCGCGCCCGTCTCCAGGCCCAGGATGCGGTCGTCCTCGTCGCCGCGCGCCGTCAGCATGATGACCGGTACGGAACTGTGGGCGCGGATGCGACGGCAGACCTCGAACCCGTCCATGCCCGGCAGCATCAGATCGAGGACGACCAGGTCCGGCCGGCGCCCGGCGAAGCGCTCCAGCGCCGCCGGGCCGTCCTCCGCCCGCTCGACGTCGTACCCGGCCCGGTCCAGGTAGCTGACGACGACCTCTGCGACCGTCGGATCGTCGTCGACGACGAGGACGTGACTGTGTACGGGGGCGGGCGATGAGGCGGTACCTGGGCCTGGGCGGTCCGGGATGTTCTGCATCTCACCACCCTGGCACGCATATGAGGCGGCCGGACCGCCGGTTTGCCGCCCCCGGGCCGACGTCCATATTTCGTAAGAAAATGGAGCCCGGAATGTCGGTTTCCGCTCCGTAGGGTGAGCGGCGTGACCGATTCCCCTCCGGCGGGCCTGTCGTCCGCCGATCTTCCTGCCCCGACCGCCGATGTGGTCCTGCCCTGCCTGGACGAGGCCGCGGCCCTGCCCGGGGTGCTGGGCGCCGTCCCGGACGGCTGGCGCGCGATCGTCGTCGACAACGGGTCCACCGACGGCTCGGCGGAGCTGGCCCGCTCGCTCGGTGCGACCGTCGTGCACGAGCCGCGGCGCGGCTTCGGCGCCGCCTGCCATGCCGGACTGCTCGCCGCGGAGGCGGAGTTCGTCTGCTTCTGCGACTGCGACGGCTCCCTCGACCCGGCCCTGCTCCCCGCCTTCGTACGCCGGATCGCCGAGGGGGAGACCGATCTGCTGCTCGGCCGTCGCCGCCCCCGGGGCCGCGGTGCCTGGCCGCTGCACGCCCGGGCCGGCAATCTCGCGCTGGCCCGGATGCTGCACCGCCGCACCGGTCTGCGGCTGCACGACCTCGGCCCGATGCGCGCCGGGCGGCGGACGGATCTACTGGTGCTCGGCATCGCCGACCGGCGCAGCGGCTATCCGCTGGAGATGGTGGTCCGCGCGGCCGACGCCGGGCTGCGGGTCACGGAGACCGATGTCCCGTATCTCCCCCGTACGGGGAGGTCGAAGGTCACCGGTACGTGGCGGGGCACCTGGCAGGCGGTGCGCGACATGCGTGCGGTGCTGCTGCGGCCACCGGCCGGGACGGTGCCGGGGGCTGCGCGCCAGGGGGTCCGGCGGTGAGCGCCCCGGCCGGGCCGACCACCCTGCTGGTCATCGCGAAGGAGCCGCTGCCGGGCCGGGTCAAGACCCGGCTCACCCCGCCGTTCACGCCTGCCCAGGCCGCCCGGCTCGCCGAGGCGGCGCTCGGCGACACCCTGCGGACCGTGTGCGCCCTGCCCGCCCGGCGCCGCGCCGTCGTTCTGGACGGCCGGCCGGGACCATGGCTGCCGGCCGGTATCGAGGTGCTGCCGCAGAGCACCGGCCGCCTCGACGAGCGGCTCGCCGCGGCGTTCGCCGCCGTCACCGGCCCGACGCTTCTCATCGGCATGGATACGCCGCAGGTCACCGCCGCCCATCTGGCCGCCGCGCTCGGTCCGGCCGCCTGGGACGGCTGCGACGCCTGGTTCGGGCCGGCCGACGACGGCGGCTTCTGGGCGCTGGGCCTGGCCGTCCCCGCCCCGGAACTCCTGCGGGGCGTGCCCATGTCCGTACCCGAGACCGGCGCGGTTCAGCGCAGACGTCTGGTCGATGCCGGGCTGACCGTGCGTGACCTGCCACGGCTGCGTGACGTGGACACCGCGCAGGACGCCACAGCCGTCGCCGCCGCCGCGCCGGACGGCGGCTTCGCCGCAACCTTGGCCCGGCTGACCGGACCGGAGGCGCGGTGAGCACGGCTTCCCGCCGCAGCCGGCTCGGCACCGCGACCCCGGCCGCGGATCGTGATGCCGCGTCCTGGGGCATCGACCCGTATGCCAACGCGTTGCGCAACGGTCATGGGCCGCTCTTCCTCCGGCGCACCGATGGCTGGCTGCTGCCCCTGGACGTCGAGCGCTGGTGCGCGGATGCCGATGCCGCTGATCTGTCGGCGCTGCGTCGTTGCGAAGGGCCCGTCCTGGACATCGGCTGCGGGCCCGGGCGGCTGGTCGTCGAGCTGTCCGTCCGCGGCCATCGCGCGCTGGGCATCGACATCAGCGAGACGGCCGTCGCCCGCACTCTCCGGCTCGGTGGTGCGGCGCTGCACCGTTCTGTCTTCGACCCGCTGCCGGGCGAGAGCCGCTGGGGAACCGCCCTGCTCCTCGACGGCAACATCGGCATCGGCGGGAACCCGCGCCGCCTGCTGCGCCGCACGGCCGACCTGCTCTACCCGGGCGGTCTGCTCATCGCCGAGACGACACCGCAGGACATCGACGAGCGACTCCAGGTCCGGTTGGACGACGGACGCGGGCACGGATACGGACGCGGACACGGCACAAGGAACGTCGGCGCAGGCGCGGTCGAGCCCGCGGACGGCTCGGCATTTCCCTGGGCCCGGCTCGGCACACCTGCCCTGCTGCGGTACGCGCAGCCGTACGGATGGCAGTCCGTCGATCAGTGGGAGGCCGGCGGCCGGTGCTTCGTGTCCCTGCGCCGCAGCCGTACGGCCCTGGCCACGAGCAGGAGCGCCGACGCCCCGAACAGCACGGCCGTGATCAGTAGCCAGTTCCCCAGGAACACATCGAGAGACAGCCCGCTGTAGGGCTCGTAGCGCACCGCCCACCGGGTGATCAGCGGGAGCCACATCAGCAGGAGCAGGCCGGAGAGGAAGGCCGGGACGCGGATGTGGTTGATCAGCCCGGAGCGGGGCCCGAGCGACCGGCGTACGGCCAGGTCCGCCGACGCGTACAGCGGAAGCAGCACCAGGTCGTGCAGGAGGGCCGAGCCGACGAACCACAGCACCACCGCGAACGTCTCGCCCTCCAGCAGCCGCATGCCCGCATAGCCCGCCAGGGCGAACGTGGCGGCCAGCAGGAGGAGATGCAGCGGCCCTTCCCCGTACCAACGGCGCAGGAACATCCGAGGACTCACCCTGTTCACAGCTCTCCAAAGGCCAGCCGGGCCACCCATTTGGTGTTGAGCACACCGGGAGCGGCCGGGACGATGATCCGTGCGGGGTATCCGTGGTCGAGCGACAGTTCCTCGCCGTTGACCTCCAGGGCCAGCAGTGAACGCGGGTCGCGCACCTGGTTGTCGCGGAGCGCCGCCCTGCGGAACGCCCCACTGCGCTGGAGGGACTCAACCAGCACTCCCGGCGGCCGGTCCGGATACCCCGCGAGCGCCGCCAGATCCCGCAGCCGTACTCCTCGCCACCACTGGTCCGAGGTCGCCCAGCCCTCCACACAGGCGATGGGCAGCGCCGCGCTGTACTGGTCCATGGCCAGCAACTGTTCGCGGCCGAGCCGGAACTCCCCGGCCGGCCCGCTGACGGTGAGCTGCCACCCCTGCCCCGTGTCGGCCGCCGTCACTCCGACCGACGCGGCCGTCTTGTTGATCTGGAAGCCGTTCGGCCCCGGGCCGGGTTCGGCCGCGCCGTGCGGGGTGAGGAGGGCGATCTGCCGCAGTGGCCCGTCGAAGCTCCGGCCCGCCGAGGTGATCAGCAGCAGCAGCGACCCGCTGCCCACCATGGCGAGCGCGCCGCGCCGGGAGATGGTCGGCGCGTGGGGCGCGGGGGCAGCAAGCTCATCCACTTCACCGCGCAGTTCTCCGTTGCGCAGCACCCTTACGGCCCGCGGGAGTTTCAGTCCGATGTGAGCGAGGAACGCGGCGAAGAACACCCACGCCCCGTAGAAGTGCAGCGGATAGAACGACCCCGGAAACACGTACTCCAGCTGGATGTTGAGCAGCCCGGTGATGAACTCGAACAGCGCCCCGCCCACGAGCAGCAGCAGGGACACCCGCTCCAGCGCATGCGCCACCGAACGGGCCGGAGGCAGCGTGAAGAGCTTCGGGATCACCGACCACAGCTTCGCCAGCAGTACGGGGACGAGCGCGATGCCCACCGTGACGTGCAGCCCCTGAGTCAGCCGGTACAGCCAGTGCGGACTCGTCGGCCAGGCGAAGAGATAGAACCCCAGCAGCCCCTTGCCCGGAGTCTTGTCGTTGACCCGTGCGAGATCCGGGTTGTACGCGGCGTACGACAGCAGACCGGTCACGAACAGCAGGGTGAGCCCGGCGAGCAGGACGAGCCCGAGCACCGCCGTGAACCTGACGCCGCGCACCGGACTGCGCCAGAACCCGGGCGAGGAGGGAAGCCGCTCCGCAACGGCCGGGCCCCGACCCGCAACCGTGCCGGAGCGGGGGAAGGGGAAGCCTTTGCCGAAACGTCTGTCGCCCATGTCCCGAAGCTATGCCCGGGACACCCGGCCGGAGCGCGTACGACTCCTGACGAAAGTCTGACGTCACACGCCGGAGCGGCTGGTCGGAGCAAGGACAGGAGCAAGGACAGGAGCAAGACGGGAGCAGGACGGGAGCAGGACGGGAGCAGGACGGGAGCGGGTCCGGAGCAGGACCGGAGCAAGATCTGACGGTTCGGTGACGCGCCCCGGTGGCACCGCGCGCAACGGCCCCTCTGCGCATACCGTGCGTGCGTGAAGACCGAGGAGCGCACAGCACATCCCACCAGGGACGACACCGAGGACCGCACCGGCCGCCGCCTGGACCTGACGGCCGCCGCCGCGGGCGTCCTGCTCGTCACCGCCGCCGTGGTCGTGGGCCGGGCGATCCAGAGCGCCGACCAGAGCCTCTTCGTCCACTGGCCTCCCCTGCTGGCGTCCTGGTACCCGCACATCGGCCCCGGCACCCCGGCCGCCGCGGCCGTCGCGGCGGCCGTCGTCGCGTACGGGCCGCCGCTGGCCGACCGTATCCGCCGGCGGGCGCTGCTCCCGGCGGCCTGGGCGGCATCGCTCGCCTGGGTCCTCTCACTGGCGATGATCGACGGCTGGGGACGGGGCATCGCCGAACGGCTCACCACCAAACATGAATACCTACAGGTCATCGACCGCTTCCACGACATCGGCGCGGCCCTGCACGGCTTCAACGGCCACATCCTGATCGGCCCTGCGGGCAACTGGCCCGCCCATGTCGCCGGTCACCCGCCGGGCGCCACGCTCACCTTCGTCCTCCTCGACCGCATCGGGCTCGGCGGCGGCGCCTGGGCCGGGGTCTGGTGCATCGTGGCCGGCACCTCCGCCGTCCCCGCCGCACTGATCGCGCTCCGCGCCCTGGCCGATGAGCGCCTGGCCCGCCGCGCCGCGCCGTTCCTGGTCCTCGCACCGGTCGCGGTGTGGACGGGCACCTCGGCCGACGCCTACTTCACCGCCGTCGCCGCCTGGTCCGTGGCACTCCTCGCCGTGGCCGCGACCCGGTCGGTCCGTCTCCCCTGTACCGCGGCACTCGCCTCCGGTCTGCTGTACGGCCTGACCTGCTACCTCAGTTACGGCCTGACGCTGATCGCGGTCCTGCTCCTGGCCGTCCTCGTGCTCACCCGCACCGTCCGCCCGCTCCCCTTCGTCCTCCTCGGAGCGCTGGTCGTCCCGGCCGCCTTCACCCTGGCGGGCTACAACTGGTGGGAGGGCTACCGGCTGTTGGTCGAGCGCTACTACCAGGGGGCGGGCGGACTGCGCCCGTACTCCTACTGGGTCTGGGCGAATCTCGCCTGCACCACGATCGCCGCGGGCCTCGCCACGGTCGCCGGACTCCGCCGTGCCGCGGCCGGAGCCCCCGGAGCCGTACGTGCCCTGCGCACCGGTACCGGGGGCCCGGCCCAACGGCTGATCCTGCTCACCCTGGCGGCGCTCCTGGCACTCCTGGTCGCCGACCTGTCCGGGATGAGCAAGGCGGAGACCGAGCGCATCTGGCAGCCCTTCATCCTCTGGCTGCTGCCCGCCGCCGCGCTGCTGCCCACCGGCACCCGGCGCGGCTGGCTGGCAGCTCAGGCCGTCGTCGCCCTGCTCGTCAATCACCTCGTGTGGACCGGGTGGTGAGGAGAGGGCGACCGCGGTTGGCTGTCTTGACGGGGCGCGGGTGCGGGCATAGCGTCGCGAACGTCCTGAGCAAGCGCTTAGAGAGGCCGTTCGTGCCGCACACCGACCCGACCCCCGCCGCCGAGGAAGCTGCCGCCGCGGAGGCCGCCGCCCGTATCGAAGGCGTGCTCACCGGTCCCGGAGCCCCGTTCGCCGTGGTGCGGGCGGAGGACGGGACGCATGCCGGGTCGCTCGTGTACGCGGACGGGCCCAGGACACTCCGTGAGTTCGTGGAGGCCACCTGGGCCTTCGGGGACCGGCCGTTCCTGATCGCGGAAGAGCGCAGCTACTCCTACGCCGAGTTCTTCGCCGCCGCGTCCGCGCTGGCCTGCCGGATGACCGGGACGTACGGGCTGCGCCGGGGCGACCGGGCCGTCGTCGCGATGCGCAACCACCCGGAGTGGCAGATCGCCTTCTGGGCCGCGCAGCTGGCCGGACTGGTCGCCGTACCGCTCAACGCCTGGTGGACCGAGGACGAGTTCACGTACGCGCTGGACGACTCCGGGCCCAGGGTGCTCCTGGTGGACGGCGAGCGGCTGCCCGGGATCGCCGGGTGGGCGGCGAAGAACGGGGCGCGCGTGGTCGTCTTCCACGAGGAGGGGGAGGTGCCCGACGGCGTCGAGCGGTACGAGGACCTGCCCGCGCCCGATCCGCTCGCCGCGCCCCCCGAGGCCGAGATCCGGCCCGAGGACGACGCGACGATCATCTACACCTCCGGCACCACCGGCCGGCCCAAGGGGGCCGTCGCCACCCATCTCGCCCAGGCGGGCGCCGCGCTCAACCCGCGGTACCACGCGGCCGCCTCCGCGCTCGGGCGCGGGATCATCCCCGGGCAGGGGCCCGCCCCGGTGCCGCTGCTGACGTTCCCGTTCTTCCACGTCGCCGCGTTCACCGGCTTCTACGCGGCGATGGCGGCGGGCGGCACCCTCGTCCTGATGCGGAAGTGGGACGCCGAGGAGGCGCTCCGGCTGATCCGTGAGCACCGCGTCACGCACTACGCGGGCGTCCCGGCGACCGCGCTCCAGCTGCTCGCCGCGGCCGAGCACGCGGGCGACGGCCTGGAGAGCCTCCAGATGCTGAACACCGGCGGGGCCGCCGCCCCGCCCGACCTCGTCGCGCGGCTGACCGCCCGCCACGGCGACCGCATCGAGCCCCGCAACGGCTACGGCCTGACCGAGACCAGCGGCGGTGTCCTGGCGAACTTCGGCGCCGAATACCGGCTGCACCCCGGCAGCGTCGGCCGTCCGACACCCACCACCGAGGTGCGGATCGCCGGTCCCGCGGGCGAGGCGCTGCCCGAGGGCGAGGTCGGTGAGCTGTGGCTGCGCGGTCAGTCCCTGGTCCGCGGCTACTGGCGCGACGAGGCGGCGACCGCTCGGGCGTTCACCCGCGGGTGGTTGCGGACCGGTGATCTCGCGGTGGTGCACGGGGGGCTGGTCAGCGTCGTCGACCGGATCAAGGACATGGTGATCCGCGGCGGGGAGAACGTGTACTGCGTGGAGGTCGAGGCGGCGCTGCACGACCACCCGGACGTCGAGGACGCGGCGGTGCTGGGGGTGGCGCACCCGGTCCTGGGCGAGGAGGTCGCCGCCGTCGTCCGGCTGCGGGCCGGTGCCACCGTCACGGCCGAGGAGCTGCGGGCGCACGTCGGGCGGAGCCTGGCCGCGTTCAAGGTCCCGGCCCATGTGCTCGTACGCGAGGAACCGCTGCCCCGGAATCCGACCGGGAAGATCCTCAAGCGGGAGCTGCGCGGGCCTGTCGAGGCCGAGGTGCGGCAGTCGGCCGGCGGCGCGTGACGCGGGTGGCGTCCACGGACCCTGCGGCGATCCGCAGGGTCTGCGGGGAGGGGGAGCGGGTCAGGGGCGAGTGATCCGGACGTGGTAGTTCCCCTTGTCGTCCTTGTCGACCACGGTTATGCGTATCCCGTTGGTCCGGTCGGTGAACGTCCCGCCCTTCTGGTAGGTGGCGTCGGAGAGCTGGGCATGCACATTGGGCAGCCGGGTGCAGCCGCTGCTGTCCTTGGTGCTGTCGGCCACGGACACCGGCTTCTGGCCGGTGTCGACGTCCGAGCTCACCTTGTAGATCAGCACGCCGGGGCGGCAGACCGCATGGTCGTTGCCCGCCTGGGTCCGTACCTCCACGGCGTAGCCGGACTCGCCGCTCAGCGGTACGAACGCCAGCTTCGTGCCGCCCCGGGTGGAGAGCGGTTCGAGTACGTGGTCGCTGGTGCCGGACCCGGAGGCGCAGCTGATCTGCTTGTTGTCCAGCCAGCCGAGCTTCCACTTGTGCCAGCCCAGCAGGTCGTTGTTGGCCCCCCAGTCCTCGGACATGATGTCCCAGTGCCCGACCGAGCCGCCGCCCTCCGTCGTATAGAGGTCGGGAAGGCCGAAGACATGGCCGTTCTCGTGCGGCAGGACGCGGTAGCCGGTCTGCGGGTAGGACCCCGAGCCGTCGTCCTGGCGGCTGTATATGAAGGACATGTTGGAGAGCGCGACACCGTCCGCGTGCAGGGCGTCGTCGTTGCCGGAGAAGGTCACGGACAGGACGGTGTCCAGGGCGGAGGGCCCGGCGTTGGGTGTGACCAGGATGTTGACCAGGTCGTACCTGCCGAAGTCGATCTTCGGGTCGGCCGTGGCGACTATGTCCTGGACGAGGTGGCGGTAGCCCGGTTCGTACGGCGATCCGCGGTCTATCCCGTACTCCGAGAACGGCAGTGGCATCCGCAGCCAGGACTTCAGGGGGGCGTCGGGGATGTAGGTGAGCCGTCCGTACGAACCGGTCCGGAACCAGTTCGTGGTCTGCGGGAAGAATTCGGCGTACCGGTCCATCGCCGGCTCGGTGCCCGGTGCGTCCGGGAAGTCGACCATCAGGTTGAGGGCGTGGACCTTGCCCGTGGAGCGGGCGTAGCCCGTCGGTGTCGGCATGCCCTCCGACATCTGTACGCCCATGGCCGCCGGTATCCGGCACGGGGCGATGCCCGCCGAACGGGCCTCGGCGGTGGGGCCGGCCGAGGCCCGGCTGGGTATCGGGAGACTGCTGCTGGCCGTGGCCATGGTGGTGACGACCAGGGCCGTTGCGGAGACGAGCGCGACCGGGTGGCGGTGCTTGCGTATCCGGCGGCGGGATTTCTGCATAGAGGCGCCTCGGGGTCCGCGGCAGTCGGCCGGCCCTGACTGCGCTCTGCGGATCAGCCTGTGGCGGGTGATGCGGCACCGCTCGTTGAGTGCGCCGATCGGCTGGTTTTCCCGTTCCGGGGATGTGCTTCAGGTCACATTGTGCTGGGAAATAACCGGGGATCCCTTCCCCGTTTGAACCTGTGTCCCCGCCGAAACGGGGAGACGGTCCCCGGTTACGGGAAAGTATCGTCAATGAGAACGAAGAGCGTCGTCACGGCGAAGAGTGAAGAGCGTCGTGACGAGGACCGGAAGAGTCGGAAGGCAGGGGCACTCGTCGTGGATACCGTCACCCGCACCGCCAGCGCGGCCGCGCAGCCCAGGACGACCCGTCCGCGGGCCGATGCACTGCGCAACCGGGAGCGGATCGTGGCGGCGGCGCGCGAGATGTTCGTCGAGTTCGGGCCGGATGTGCCGCTCGACGAGGTGGCCCGCCGTGCCGGTGTCGGCAATGCCACGCTCTACCGGAATTTCCCCGACCGGGCCGCGCTGACGCACGAGGTCGTGCTCGCGGTCACCTCCCGCACCACCGACCGCGCCGAAGAGGCGACGGCCGGGGAAACCGATCCCTTCGCCGCGCTCAGCCGCTTCGTGCACGCGGCGGCCGACGAACGGATCGGTGCGCTGTGCCCGATGCTGGCCGGCGGCTTCGACAAGTCCCATCCCGATCTGCTCGCCGAGCGCCGGCGCCTCGAAGAGGCCGTCGAAGGGCTCGTGTCGCGCGCCATGTCCGCGGGGCGCCTGCGTACCGACATCGCCGTCGGTGACGTCATGGTCGCCCTCTTCCAGCTCACCCGGCCCCTGCCCGGCACCGGCTGCCTGGCCATCGACCGGTTCACCCACCGCCATCTACAGCTGTTCCTGGACGGACTGGAGGCTCCGGCCCGGTCCCGACTGCCCGGAACGGCTGCGACCCTGGAGGATCTGCGGCGACGGCCATGACTCCCGCGCCGGGCGCCTGAACCAGGCGCCCGGGGGCGCGCCCGCCACGCCTTGACCATCCCTTTCCTTGCATCGCAGACCACATCGCACACCACGACGCGGACCGCATCGCAGACCACATTGCGCACCGCGTTTCCCTTTGCCGACTGTCGCCCCGCCGACCGTCGTCGACCGACTGCCCGTTCACCGACCTTCCGGTTCATGACTTCGCGCGCCCACGCGCGTCCTTAGGTGGATACATCCATGTCAAAAACAGCTGATATCCGACTTCCGGACCCCAGCCGCTGGAAAGCGCTGGCGTTCATCGCCCTCGCGCAGCTGATGGTCGTGCTCGACGCCACGATCGTGAACATCGCGCTGCCGCACGCCCAGACGGCCCTGGGCATATCCGACGCCAACAAGCAGTGGGTCATCACGGCCTATGCCCTCGCCTTCGGCGGACTGCTGCTCTTCGGCGGCCGGATCGCCGACCTCTGGGGCCGCAAGCGGACCTTCGTCGTCGGCCTGATCGGCTTCGCGCTGGCCTCCGCGCTCGGTGGCGCGGCGCAGAACCAGGGCATGCTCTTCGGCTCCCGGGCACTCCAGGGTGTCTTCGGCGCGCTGCTCGCCCCGGCGGCCCTGTCGCTGCTCGCCGTGATGTTCACCGATGCCAAGGAGCGCGCCAAGGCGTTCGGCATCTACGGTGCGATCGCCGGTGGCGGTGGCGCCGTCGGCCTGATCCTCGGCGGCTTCCTCACCCAGGCGCTGAACTGGCGCTGGACGTTCTTCGTCAACATCCCGTTCGCCATCGTCGCGGCCGCGGGCGCGTACTTCGTGATCCGTGAGCCGTCCGGCAGCCGCAACCGCTCGTCGCTCGACATCCCGGGCGTCGTCCTGTCCGCGCTGGGTCTGGTCTCGCTGGTGTACGGATTCACCCGCGCCGAGTCCTCCGGCTGGTCGGACGCGGTGACCATCGGCATGTTCGTCGCATCCGGTGTGCTGCTCCTGGCGTTCGTGCTGACCGAGGCCCGGGTCAAGTCGCCGCTGCTGCCGCTGCGGGTCGTGCTGGACCGCAACCGCGGTGGTGTCTACCTCTCGCTGGGTCTGGCCATCATCGCGATGTTCGGGCTGTTCCTCTTCCTGACGTACTACCTGCAGGTCGTGAGGGGCTACTCGCCGATCAGGACGGGCTTCGCCTTCCTCCCGATGATCGCGGGCATGATCACCGGCTCGACGCAGATCGGTGCCCGGCTGATGACCCGGGTCCCGGCGCGCAGGCTCATGGGCCCCGGCTTCCTGGCCGCCGCCATCGGCATGCTGCTGCTGACGCAGCTGGAGATCGACTCCTCGTACACCGCGCTCATCCTGCCCGCACAGCTCCTGCTGGGGCTGGGCATGGGTACGGCGTTCATGCCGGCCATGTCGCTGGCCACGCACGGCGTCGAGCCGAGGGACTCGGGTGTCGCCTCCGCGATGGTCAACACCTCGCAGCAGGTGGGCGGCGCGATCGGTACAGCGCTGCTGAACACCATCGCCGCCTCCGCCGCGACGGCGTACGCCACCTCGCACGCCGCACTCGGCGCCTCCGACCCGGAGCTGCTGAAGCTCCAGTCGATGGTGCACGGCTTCACCGGCGCCATCTGGTGGGCCGTCGGCATCCTGGTGGTGGCCTCCGCGATCGCGGTGACCTTCATCAACGCCGGGCGCCCCTCCGCGACCATCACCGGAGCCTCCGGTTCGGGTGACGCGGACGGTGCCGAGGAGTTCAAGGTCCCGGTCGTCGCTCACTGACGTGGGTCGCGCGACGCGCGAAGTGAAGTGAACGCGGCTCTGCCCCGGTTCCGTTCGACGGAACCGGGGCAGAGCCGTTTCGGTATATGGAGTGCGGCGTGTCGCTCAGCGCAGCCAGGGCAGGTCCGCGTCCGTGCCCTCCGGCTGCAGTCCGGTGGCGACGGCCTGCATGATCTCGCCGAGCGAGCGCACCTGCTCGGGTGTGAGCCGGTCGAACATCGCCTGGCGTACGGCGCTGACATGACCCGGCGCGGACCGGCGGAGCATCTCGTAGCCCTCGTCGGTGAGGACCGCGTTCTGGCCGCGCTTGTCGGACGGGCAGTCCTCGCGGCGCACCCAGCCGTTCTTCTCCAGCCGCGCGACGGCGTGCGAGAGCCGGGAGCGGGTGATCTTGGCGTCCTTGGCGAGCTCGGTCATCCGCTTCTGGCGGCGCGGCGCCCGGGAGAGCTGGACGAGCAGTCCGTAGTAGATGTGCGGCATCCCGGCATCGCGCTGCAACTGGCGGTCGAGGTGGTCCTCCATGAGCGTGGTGGCGTGGAGATACGCACTCCAGACGCCCTGCTCTTCGTCGGAGAGCCAGCGGGGCTCGCCGGGTGGTGCCGTGGTCATGTACTCCACTGTACGACCTTTTCTTGAAAGTTTAACTAGACAGGGCTAAGGTCTGCGGTAGCAGAAGCTTGAAGATTAAAGAAATCTTCTTTCTCGAAGACTCAAAGCTCAAAGACTCAAAGAGAAGACTTACCTCGATCAGCAGCGGATGGGGAGTGTCATGACAGTCACCGCGGAGCGCATGCCCGCCCTCTATCTCTCCCACGGCGCACCGCCGCTGGCGGACGACCCGGTCTGGCCCGGCGAACTGGCCGCCTGGTCCGCCCAGTTGCCCCGCCCCCGCGCGATCCTGATGGTCTCCGCCCACTGGGAGGAGGCCCCGCTCGCCCTCGGCGCCACGCAGGCGGTCCCGCTCGTCTACGACTTCTGGGGTTTCCCGGAGCACTACTACCAGGTGCAGTACGCCGCCCCGGGCGCGCCCGCGCTGGCGGAGAACGTACGCAAGCTGCTGCGCGGCGCCGGTACACCGGTCCAGGACATCCCGGACCGCGGGCTCGACCACGGGGCGTACGTCCCGCTGGTGGAGATGTTCCCCGGCGCCGACATCCCCGTACTCCAGATCTCCATGCCCACGCTGGACCCGCAGAAGCTGATGGACATCGGACGCAGGCTCGCACCGCTGCGCGACGAGGGCGTCCTGATCGTCGGCAGCGGCTTCTTCACCCACAACCTGGCCGCCCTGCGGCATGCGGGCGGCGGCACGCCCGGCTGGTCGGCGGAGTTCGACGACTGGGGGAACCGGGCGCTGCGGGCGCAGGACATCGACGCCCTGCTCGACTTCGAGCACAAGTCCCCGGCGGGCCGGCTGGCCCACCCGCGCACCGAGCACTTCGCGCCGCTCTTCGTGACGCTCGGCGCCTCGGAGAACGAACTGGACCGGGGGCGCAGTGTCATCGACGGGTTCTGGATGGGGCTCGCGAAGCGTTCGGTGCAGTTCGGCTGAGAGCGTCGGCGAGGCCGGGTGCATGGGCCGGCTGTCACAGGACCGGCGGGTTCAGCTCGATCGAGCGGAGAGCGGCGGCGAGGGCCGTCGTATCGCCGACGTCCAGCGCGGTGTCGGTGAACTTGATGGTGTGATCGTCGCCGTGCGCCGCCGCCCGGGCGAAGAGCTCCCCGGCGGACGCGGACGCCGGTGTGTACGGGGCCAGCCCGGCCGGACTGTACGCGGCGGTGACCGCCGCGCTCGCCGCCCAGGCGGCGTGCAGGCTCGCCACCCACAGGGCGCGGGGGAGCGCGGGCAGCGTACGCAGCACGGCATTGGGCGCGGTCGCGGCGTGCACCAGCATGATCGGTTCGCCGTGGCCGTGCGTGGCATAGCGGTGGGTCGCGGCCCGCACCAGCTCCTCCAGCCCGGCCCGTGCCTCGTCCGGGTCGTCGGTGAACCGCTGCGGCCACACGGGGAACGCGGTGAGCTGCGCCAACCGGTCCCGGATGCCGCCGCTCTGCTCGGGCACCGGCGGTACGGCGTCCAGCGCGGCCGCGGCGCTCGGCGCGGGCGGGAGCGGGGCCAGGGCGCGCAGTGGCTGGTGGCGGGCGGCCCAGTAGCCGAGGCCGTGGGCGAGCTCGGCGATCCGGGGCGCGCTCGCCTCACCGGCGAGCAGGGTGCGCACGGAGTGGCCGACCCGGATCACGGGGTGGGTGGCGCCCGCCGCGATGCCGGGCAGCAGCCGCGGCCACCACTCGGTCAGCACGTCCCGCCAGGGGCGCTCGGCCGTCTCCCGCTCGAAGTGCGCCGTCCAGTCCGCGATCCGGCGCGGGTCGCCCAGGGCCTCGCGCCAGTTCTCCGCGGTCACCCGGGACGCGGTGGCCGGCATGTCCTCCAGCTTGTGGCTGTAGTGGTCGAGCCATCGGTGGACGGCCGGTGCCTGACCGTGCCGGACCAGCGCCTCTACGGCCATCGGGCCGTGATTGCTCAGCCAGCCGTTCCGTTCGGGGCCCGCGGTGTGGAGGCGCTCCAGTGCCTCGTCGAGCGTGCCCGTGGTGTCGGGGGCGGCCTCTTTCGTCGTGTCGTCCATACGGAGGCACGCTAGGCGCGGCGCCCGGGGTGCGTAACGGGCCGTGGACCTAGGACGCGGCGGGGCCGGGCCCTAGGACTGTGGTCCCAGCGGCCTCTCGTACCAGGCCACGTCCCAGTACGTGCCGAACTTCCGGCCCACCTCGGCGTACGTACCGACATGGCGGAAACCGAAGCGCTCGTGCAGCCGGACCGAGGCGTCGTTGGGCTGGGTGATGCCCGCGTACGCGCGGTGCACGTCCTCGCCCGCCAGCGCCTCGAACAGGGACGAGTACAGGAGCGTGCCGATGCCGCGGCCGGTGGCCGACGGGGCGCAGTACACGCTCACCTCGACCGAGGTCGCGTACGCCGCCTTGGGGCGGAAAGCGCTGCTGGTGGCATATCCCAGAACCGAGGCCGGGCCGACAATGCGGACATCCTGAGCAACCAGAAGACGGTGCGGGCCGTCTTCAGGATGGGAACGAAGCCACGGCAGCCGCTGTTCGAGTGAGAAGGGAGCCGTATCGAAGGTGAGCGCGGTCTCACGCACGTAATGGTTGTAGATGTCCGTGAGCGCCACCAAATCATCTTCGACGCCCGGCCTGACCTGCACTTCTGTCTGGGTGCTCGGCATGTGCACTCCCTTCGCGGCCGAACAGGGTACTGCATGATCGCGAAATCAATGCCAGGCATGGGAATTCTGTCCGGATTCCAGTCGTTGTTTCCATCGGATGCAGGGCACCCGGGAAGGGTGTCGCGACCTACTCAGCAAGGGAGCACGCATGGCAACCCGTGCCGTCGCCCGTCGTTCGTCCGCCTCCGGCGGGACCAACCGGGCAAGCAGCGTTCGCGCCTCGGGCGGGGAGATCGCCGATCGCGACCTGGTCGGCATGTACCTGGACGAGATCGCGCGTACGCCACTGCTCGATGCCGCAAAGGAGGTCGAGCTGTCGCAGACCATCGAGGCGGGTGTTTACGCGCGACAGATACTCGACGGCGCGGTGGAGAGCGAAGCCGGTGGAGCGACGCGAGAAGAGCTGGAGGCGCTGGTCGCCGAGGGCGAGCGCGCCAAGGACATATTCATCCGTTCCAACCTCCGACTCGTCGTTGCCGTCGCCCGGCGCTATCCGCGGGCAGGGCTGCCCCTGCTCGACCTGATCCAGGAGGGCAACGCCGGCTTGGTGCGCGCGGTCGAGAAGTTCGACTACGCCAAGGGCTTCAAGTTCTCCACGTATGCGACGTGGTGGATCCGTCAGGCCATCACCCGATCCATAGCCGACCAGTCCCGTACGATCCGGCTCCCCGTCCACCTGGTGGAGGAGCTCGGCCGGATCCGCAGGGTGCAGCGCGAATTCAACCGCGAGCACGGGCGCGAGCCGGAGCACGCGGAGATAGCCGCCGAGCTGGACACCACGCCGCAGCGCGTGGGCGACGTCCTGGACTGGGCCCGTGACCCGGTCAGTCTCAACATGTCCGTGGACGACGAGGGCGACACGCAGTTCGGCGATCTGCTGGAGGACACCTCCGCGGTGTCGCCCGAGCAGTCGGTGATGACGCTGCTGCGCAGCGAGGAGCTGGAGGACCTGATCGGCAAGCTCGACAACCGCACCGCGTCGATCATCCGCATGCGGTACGGCATCGAGGACGGCCGTGAGCGGACCCTCACCGAGGTGGGCAAGCAGCACGGGCTGACCCGTGAG
Organism: Streptomyces sp. NBC_01217; assembly: GCF_035994185.1. Classification (NCBI taxonomy): domain Bacteria; kingdom Bacillati; phylum Actinomycetota; class Actinomycetes; order Kitasatosporales; family Streptomycetaceae; genus Streptomyces; species Streptomyces sp. NBC_01217. The sequence goes on along the minus strand of NZ_CP108538.1, from coordinate 3,750,034 downwards.
CGGATTCGCCAGATCGAGAAGCACGCGCTGCTCGAACTGAAGCGAATGGCCCACGACACGGGTTTTGACGCTGCGGCGTGAGCCCTCGTCCAGTATCCTCCGAAATAGGTCGCTTCGTGCGACCCCTGAGCTGAGTCCCGGCGCCCACCCCCCCTGGCGCCGGGGCTCATTCTTTTCTGCGTGCTGCGTGCTGCGTGCTGCGCTCTCAGTGGGCCGTCGCGCGGGTCAGCCGGGCCCCCAGATCGCCCAGGTACTCCACCAGCTGCGGCGGCTCGTGCGCGGTGAACTCGCAGTCCACCAGCGCCAGCCGGAGCGCCACCCACTCCAGCGAGTCCGCCAGCACCGCCCGCAGCCGGCAGCCGTTCTCGCCGGTCCGCTCCAACGGCCGGAACGAGGCCGGCAGCCGCGCGGACACATAGTCCGCCGGCGCCGCGAAGCTCACATCGACCGCCAGCTCCGGCTGCCGCCGGGCGATGGAGCGGCCGAGGAACGCCGCCGCGTCACCCGTCGGAAGCTCGCGCGGCGTGAACCGGACCCCGGTCGCCAACGGCTCGCTGACCCGGTCGACCCGGAACGTACGCCAGTCCTCGCGCTCCAGGTCGTATGCGACGAGATACCAGCGCCACCCCGTGCTCACCAGCCGGTACGGCTCGGCCTGCCGCTTCGTCTCGGCGCCGTCCCCCGCGCGGTAGGCGAACCGCAGCCGCTCCCGGCCGGTGACCGCCGCGGCCATCACTGTCAGCGTGTGCGGATCGATCGTCGAGCCGTCGCCGCGGGTCAGCGGCATCGTGGCGTTCTGCAGCGTCGAGACCCGGTGCCGCAGCCGCGACGGCAGCACCTGCTCCAGCTTCGCCAGAGCCCGCACGGAGGCCTCGTCGACGCCCTCGATGGCATGCCCCGCGCCCGCCCGCAGGCCCACCGCGATGGCCACCGCCTCCTCGTCGTCGAGGAGCAGAGGCGGCATCGCCGCGCCCGCGACGAGGCGGTAGCCGCCGACCGATCCGCGCGAGGCCTCCACCGGATAGCCGAGCTCGCGGAGCCGGTCGATGTCGCGGCGGATCGTGCGCGGGCTGACACTGAGCCGTTCGGCGAGTTCGCTGCCGGGCCACTCGCGGGGCGTCTGGAGGAGCGACAGCAGATTCAGCAGCCGTGCCGGGGTGTCGGTCATGGGCTCGGCCTCCTTGCCGGGGTGTCCGTCATCTCACCAGGGTGCGCCCCCATTGGGTCATGATCTGACCTAATGGCCGTTTAGCTTCCTTCCATGACTTCTTCCACATCTCTGCCGTCCACGGCATCCGGGCCCACGGTGTCCTCGGACCCGTCGGACCGGCGACGCTGGTTCGCGCTCGCCATCGTGATGACCGCGGCCTTCATGGACCTGGTCGACGTCACGATCGTCAACATCGCCATACCGAGCATCAAGAGCGACACCGGTGCCTCGTTCAGCTCGATCCAGTGGATCACCGCCGGGTATGCCCTGGCCTTCGCCGCCGGTCTGATCACGGGCGGCCGGCTGGGCGACATCTACGGCCGCAAGCGGCTCTTCCTCATCGGCATCGGCGGCTTCACGCTGGCCTCCGCGCTCTGCGGCTTCGCCGCGAACCCGGAGATGCTGGTCGCCTCCCGCATCCTCCAGGGCGGCACCGCCGCGCTGATGGTTCCGCAGGTGCTGTCGATCGTGCACGCCACCTTCCCGGCGCACGAGCGTGGCAAGGTCTTCGGCCTCTTCGGCGCGATAGTCGGTCTCGGTGCCGTCTCCGGACCGCTGCTGGGCGCGCTGCTCACCGAGTGGAACATCGCCGGTCTCGAATGGCGCCCGATCTTCCTGATCAACCTCCCGGTCGGCATCGCGGGCCTGATCCTGGGAGCCAGGTTCATCACCGAGTCCAAGGCCCCGAAGGCGCTCCGGCTCGACCTGGTCGGCGTCGCGCTGGTGACGCTGGGGCTGCTGATGCTGATCTACCCGCTGACCCGTGGGCGCGAGCTGGACTGGCCGCTGTGGGGCCACCTGTCGATGGCGGGCAGCCTGCTGGTCCTCCTGGTCCTGGTGCTGTTCGAGCGGGCGAAGGCGCGCAAGGACGGTTCGCCGCTGATCGAGCTGTCGCTGTTCCGGGTCAAGAGCTTCGCGGCGGGCATCGCCGTGCAGCTGACCTTCGGCATCGGCCTCGGCATCTTCTTCCTGGTCTGGACGCTGTACATGCAGATGGGCCTCGGCTGGAGCGCGCTGCGGGCCGGCCTGACCGGCGTCCCGTTCTCGATCGCCGTCTCGTTCGCCGCGGGTATCTCCGTACAGAAGCTGGTGCCCCGCTTCGGCCGCAAGGTCCTTCAGGCGGGCGCGCTGCTGATGGTCGTCGGCCTGCTGCTCTACATCTGGGAGTCCGACCGGTACGGCATGGGCATCACGTCCTGGCAGATGGTGCCGCCGCTGGTGCTCATGGGCCTCGGCATGGGGCTGATCGTGGCCCCGCTGACGGACGTGGTGCTGTCCGAGGTGCCGAAGGAGCACTCCGGCTCGGCCTCCGGCCTGATCAACACCGTGCAGCAGATGGGCAATGCGCTCGGGCTCGGACTGGTCGCGGTCGTCTTCTTCGGCTCGATCGGGGACCGGCTGACGCCCCAGCAGGTGGGCCCGGCGTTCGCGGAGGCGTTCCAGAACTCGCTGTGGTGGGTGGCGGGGGTGCTCGCGGTGATCTTCCTGGTGATGTTCGCGCTGCCCGCGCAGCCGCGGCAGCACGTGGAGGGCAGCGGCGAGGGGGCGGACGCCGTGGACGAGCCCGAACTCGGCAAGGAGCCCGCGCTGACGCCGTGACGTTCTGAAGTGCTGACGTTCTGAAGTGCGAAGGTGCCCGCGCCCCTTGGGGTGCGGGCACCTTCGTGTGTGCGGGCGCGGGCGCGGGCCCCGGCCCCGCCCGGTCAGCAGATGCGCGTACGGCTCTCCATGGCCCCGCGGGCGGAGTCCTCGTCGCCGTACACCTCGCACATGTGCCGGCCGTCCGGCGTGGCCGTGTGCTCGACCTCCCACAGGCTCGTCTCGCTGCCGTCGAGCAGCAGGAAGGCGTGCTCGTACAGCGTGAATCCGGCGTCCCGTCCGTCCACCCGGCACTGTCGGCCGAAGACCTGGGTGATGTGGTGGGCGAAGGCGGCGCGCAGCAGCCGGGCGGTCTCCTCGCCGGGGCTGTCGCCGTTCTCCGCGCGGCGCAGGACGCGGCGGGCGTGGTCGGCGGAGTTGTCAGGGGCGTAGGTCCGGGGCATCGGGGCCGGGGGAGCCGTCAACAGGACCGTGAGGATCTCCAGATCGCCCTGCGATCCGTCGTCCCCGAACACCGGGACCTCACTGACGCCGCCGGTCAGCCGGGCGGCGGCGATGCGGACATCGGCCTCGTCGTTGTACAGCTCGTGGTGCCGCAGGTCGGGCCCCGTCCCGGTCCGCGGGTCCGTCGCGCCCCGCGGGCCGCCGTGCACCAGCTCCCACAGGGTGAAGGGGGTGCCGTCGGACAGCAGGTAGGTGTGCCGGTAGGTCTCGCGGTGGAGTACGGAGCTGTGGTGCGAGGAGTGCAGGGAACTGCTGTGGGCGAGCGCGGTACCGAGTCTCTCGACCGTGCTGTCGGGCAGGTCGAAAGAGTTGAGTGCCCGTCGCAGGAGTCGCTCGAGGTGCTGCTCGGTTGTCTCGTACGGATCGCTCAAGGTGCTGTCTCCAGGCCGTCGCCGCGTGTTACGTGGTGCGTGCTTAACGTAGTCCCTGGGTCCGACATCGTGACCGGGGTTCTGGAAAACGTATGACGCACATGGATGGTTCCTGGGGGTTCGTCCGAACTTCCTTGACCGGCAGGCGAGTCGAGATTCGGACGGCCGTGCGGTTACGGTCATGAGAGGTGCGGGCGGGCGCCGTAGAGATCGCTGTACGAGGGGTAGTTGCCGCCGCCCGGTCCGCCGTCGACGCTCTGAGCTGCCCGGACGGCCTTCACGATGGCCCGGGTCAGGGCGTCCGCGCCGGCCGCCAGCAGATCGTTGAGCGCGATCGGGTTCTGCGGATCCATCGGCCGGTCACCGGTGGCCAACGCGAAAACGGTGTCCCCGTCGGTCAGCAGATGTACGGGGCGGACGGCGCGCGCCAGTCCGTCGTGGGCCGTACCCGCGAGCTTCTGCGCCTGGGCGCGGGTCAGGCCGGCGTCCGTGGCGACGACCGCGAGCGTGGTGTTGAGCGGGGGCCGTGCGGACTCCTGACGCGCCTCGGCCAGACGCTGCTGCGCCGCGCGGTGGACCTCGGGCGCGGGGTGCACCGGCGGTTCGGCGGCGCCGTACTCCCCGTACAGCACTCCGGTACGCGGATCGAGGACCGAACCTGCCGCGTTCACCACGACGAGCGCGCCCACCGTGATCCCGGACGCCAGCCGCACGCTCGCCGTGCCCACCCCGCCCTTGAGCTGCCCGGCGACCGCGCCCGTACCGGCGCCGACGCCTCCCTCGGCGACCGGGGCGCCCGGCTCCGTACCCGCCGCGTCCTCCACCGCCGCGCGACCGGTCGAGGCATCCGGACGGGCCCGCCAGTCACCGCCCCGCCCCAGGTCGAAGATGCATGCGGCCGGAACCACGGGCACCACCTGCGCCGGATCGGGGCCGACCCGCACCCCGCGCCCCTGCTCCTCCAGCCAGGCCATCACACCGGACGCCGCGTCAAGTCCGTACGCGCTGCCGCCCGTAAGGACGACGGCATCGATGCGCTGCACCAGATTGCGCGGATCGAGCGCGTCCGTCTCGCGGGTGCCGGGGCCGCCGCCGCGTACGTCGACGGCGGCGATGGCACCACCCTCGGGAGCGAGGACGACGGTGGTGCCGCTCAGCGCACCCGCGCCCGCCACCTGCGCGTGACCGACCCGCAGCCCGGCGACATCGGTCAACGCGTCCAGCGGCCCGGACGGTATGGCCGACGCGTCGAGGGGCCCGGACTGCGCGGCCGACGCGCGCTGCCCGGCGGAGCCTGCCGGCTTCCGCGACTCTTGCGTCACTGCGAGCTCCTCACCGGGTCCACCGCGGGCCGCCGGGACAACAGCACCCCCACGGTCACCGTCGCGGCCGCCACCAGGCCCGCCGCGAGCACCGCCCACCCGCCCCCGGCGAACGTACAGGCCAGGATGGCCAGCGCGGCCACGGGAAGGGACAGTTGCTCCGCGAGATCGCGTTTGAAGTGGCGGGCGTGCAGCGCCCACACCGTCAGCAGGAAGAGCGCGGAGGGCACGGTCACCGCGGCGGCGGCCACTGTGTCCGAGACATGGGCCTTGCCCACGGCCTCCTCCACCGCGACCTCGATGCCCGCGCCGATCGCGGCCGCGGAGCCGAAGATCAGGAAGTGCCCGTACCCCCAGACGAACGCTTCCCTGCTGCCGCGGAGGTAGTCATGGATCGGCACGGCGAAGTAGATCCACCAGGCGGAGAAGACGATCAGCAGCCCACCCGCGGCGATCGGCAGCAGTTCACCCAACGCCTCGTGCTCATCCACCGCCTCCTGGACCGCGACCGTGGCCGCCGCGATCGTCTCGCCCAGCACGATGATCGTGAACAGGCCGTACCGCTCGCCGATGTGGCGCGGATGCCAGCTCGTCGCGCGGTCGCGCTCGGCGATCGCCGGAACGGACATCTCCGCGAGCGCGAGCACGACGAAGACGACGGCACGTGCGCTGCCCCTGTCGTCGGTCAGCAGCATGGCGATCCAGCCCAGCTGCACCACGGTGATCCCGACGGCGTACCGCAGCGCGACGCGCCGCTCGCTGCCCCGGGTGCAGTACGCGGCGCGCAGCCACTGGCTGGTCAGGGCGAGCCGCATCACGACATAGCCGATGACGCCGAGCGTCCAGTCGCCCGCGTCGAAGGCGCGCGGCACCCCGGCGGCGAAGATCAGCACACCGGTGATCTGGACGAACGTGACCACGCGGTACAGCGGGTCGTCGGTGTCGTACGCCGAGGCGAACCAGGTGAAGTTGACCCAGGCCCACCAGATCGCGAAGAAGACAGCCGCGTAACTGACGACTCCGGTGGCGGCGTGGCCCTCGGCGACGGCATGCAGCAGCCTCCCGCCCGCCTGGGCCACGGCGACGACGAAGCAGAGATCGAAGAAGAGTTCCAGCGGGGTCGCCGCACGATGTTTCTCGGCGCGGCTGCGGGCAGTCATTCCAGGCATGTGGATCAGCACACCAGACGGGGTCTTCGGCGTTCGGGGGACGCGCCCCCGACGCGGGTCGGGATTCTTATGAACACATTCACAAATGGGCAGGGGTCCAAAGTCCCCCGAGAACTCGCAGGTCGGCGCGGCCGAGCCGGACCGAACCCGATATCTGACGGGACCTTGGGCCTTCGACAGGGACCATTGCGGGCTCCGAGCGGTGGAGAACGGGAGTGCAATGGACGGAGCTGCGAGAGACGCACGGACGATATCGGAAGGTGCGGGCCATGACGGCTGCTTCGGAAGAGGCGGCGACGGACACCGGGGCTGAGAGGTCTTCAGGGACGGGCCGTGGCGCGACGCGATCGACGTCCGTGACTTCCTCCAGCGGAACTGCACCCCGTACGAGGGCGACGGCTCCTTGGGCGGTCAACTTCGTGCGGCCGGCCCGCGAACAGCAGCTCGACGTCATCGACCGCACCTTCCACGGCTCGCCCTGATCCTCCTGATCCTCCTGATCCTCCTGCCGAGCCGTCTGAGACGCTGCGAGCCGGTCGGGCGTACGACTCACCCCGCTGAGCCGCAAATCAGGACCAAGCGCCCCATACAGCCCTACGGTGACGGGGTGACCGAGCCACCAGACGCCTCTGCCGCGGCCGCGCACCCCACCCCCGGTGCACGCACCACCGGCTCCGCTGGCCCCCGGGCCGCCGCGCCCCGGTCCGTCACCGCCCGCGCGACCGCGGCCGGTGTCATCGTCTCCGCCCTGCTGATCCTCGCGATGGTGTTCGGCAGCCGGCTGCTGGAGAACTTCGACTCCGCCCTCCTCCCGTACGCCGTCGCCACCGTCTTCCTCGCCTTCGGCGTCGCCTACCGCTACACGGTCTGGGTCTCCGCTCCCGGCGCCCGGCGCCTGTTCAAGCAGGGGTGGGGGAGCTTCTTCTCCCTGGCCAACTTCCGCAAGGCCCCCACCGCCCTGCCCAGGATGATCGCCACCTATCTGGGCTTCCAGAGATTCCTCGGCGCCCGCTCCTACCCCCGCTGGGTCGCCCACCAGCTGATCTTCTGGGGCTGCATCCTCGCCGCCCTGATCACCTTCCCGCTGACCTGGGGCTGGTTCACCTTCACCTCCGGTTCCGGTTCGGGCCCCGGCTACGAGATGCGCATCTGGGGCTTCAAGGTCATCGGCTTCGACTCCCTGGACATCCTGGGCTGGCTGATGTTCCACGGCCTGGACATCGCCGCCGTGCTCGTCATCCCCGGCGCCTCCTACTTCCTCTGGCGGCGGATGAAGGACCGCGGCGCCATCACCGGCCAGCGCTTCGCCTACGACCTGGTGCCGCTGATCGCCCTGATCGTCATCTCCGTGACCGGTCTGCTGCTCACCTTCTCTTCGATCTTCCTGCAAGGCGGCGGCTACGAATTCCTCGCGATCCTCCACATGGTGTCGGTGGTCTTCACCCTCATCTACATCCCGTTCGGGAAGTTCTTCCACATCGTCCAGCGCCCGGCCGCGGTCGGCATGCAGCTGTTCAAATACACCGCCCGGCAGGACCAGGAGGTCTTCGGCTGCCGCCGCTGCGAGGAGCCCATCGACACCGGGCCGTACGTCGAGAACCTCCGGGGCACCATGCGCGATCTCAGCCTCGACTTCGACGGGTGGGCCGAGTACTGCCCGCGCTGCAAGCGGGTGCTGCGCGGCAGCGCCTATCTCTCCCAGGTGAAGAAGGGCTTCAAGTGACCCCGGACCCGCGAGCGGCCGAACCCGGTACGGACGTCCCTCTCGACCCCTCCCTCGCGCCGCCCGGCACCCGGGCCTTCCGGGACGCGGGCGGTATCCCCGCCGACCGCTGGCACGCCGACCAGGAGGGCGAGACGCTCGTCCCCACCCACTGCTGCTTCTGCGGGGTCCAGTGCGGGATGTATCTGCGCGTCGACCGGGGAGGCAAGGTCTTCGGCGTCGAACCCCGCAACCACGACATCAACCGGATGCGGCTGTGCCCCAAGGGCATCAACGCGTATCAGCAGGTCAACCACCCCGACCGGCTCACCGCCCCGCTCCTGCGCCGCTCCCGCGACGAGGACTTCCACGAGGTCTCCTGGGACGAGGCGCTCGACTTCACCGTCGCCGAGATCAAGCGCATCCAGCAGACCCACGGGAACGACGCCTTCGGGCTCCTCGGCGGCGCCAGCCTCTTCTCCGAAAAGACCTATCTGGTCGGCAAATTCGCCCGGGTCGCCCTCAAGTCCCGGCATGTCGACTACAACGGCCGACTCTGCATGGTCAGCGCCGCGGGCGCCAACAAACTCGCCTTCGGTATCGACCGGGCCGGCAACCCCTTCTCCGACATTCTGCTCACCGACTGCCTGCTGATCGCGGGCTCCAACGTCGGCGAGTGCTTCCCCGTGATGACCCAGTACGTATGGGGAGCCCGGGACCGCGGCGCGATCCTGATCGTCGTGGACCCGCGGCAGACCGCGATCGCCCGCACCGCCGACATCCATGTCGCACTCAAGCCCGGCACCGACTCGGCCTTCTTCAACTCCGTACTGAACGTCGTCATCGAGGAGGGCCTGACCGACGAGGCCTATCTCGCCGCCCACGCCACCGGCTGGGAGGAGGTGAAGGCCAAGGCTGCCGAGTACCCGCCGGCCCGGGCCGCCGAGATCTGCGGCATCCCCGCCGAGCAGATCGTCCAGGTCGCCCGTGCCTTCGCCCGTGCCCCCAAGGCCATGGCCTGGCACGCCCGCGGCATCGAGCACCACTCGCAGGGCGTCGAGAACTGCCTCAGCGTGATCAACCTCTGTACCGCCACCGGCCACATCGGCAAGCCCGGCGCCGGATACGGCACCATCACCGGCCAGGGCAACGGGCAGGGCGGCCGCGAACACGGCCAGAAGGCCGACCTCCTCCCCGGAGGCCGCTCGATCATGAACGAGGAGCACCGCAGGCAGATCTGCGAGATCTGGGGCATCGAGGAGTCCGAACTCCCGCGGGCGGGAACCTCGATGATGGAAATGGTCTGGCAGATGCAGCGCCGCGAGATCCGCGGACTGATCGGCATCTGCAACAACCCCTTTGTCTCCCTGCCCAACTACAAAGTGGTCAAGGAGGGGTACGACGCCACAGAGTTCCATGCCCAATTCGACTTCTTCCTTTCCGAGACCGCTGCCAACGCACATGTCGTCTTCCCCGTCACCACCTGGGCCGAGGACGAAGGGGTGATGGCCAACGCCGAGGCCCGGGTGGTCAAGCACAACAAGGCCCAGGACCCGCCCCCCGGCGTACGGACCGACACCTGGGTGATGTGCGAACTCGCCAGGCGGCTCGGCTCGGGCGACAAATTCGCCTTCGCCGACTCCCGCGAGGTCTTCGACGAACTGCGGACCGCCTCCGCCGGCACCGTCAACGACTACTACGGCATCACCTACGAACGTCTGGAGGAGACGGGCGGCATCGCCTGGCCGTGCCCCTCCACCGACCACCCCGGCACCCCCCGGCTCTTCGAGGACGGGAAGACCTACCACCCCGACGGCAGGATCCACCTCCAGGTCGTCGAGTGGCATCCGCCGATGGATCCGTACGACGACGAGCACCCCATGTCGCTCACCACAGGACGCACCGTCGCCCACTTCCTCTCCGGCAACCAGACCCGCCGCCTGGGCGCCCTCGTCGAACAGACCCCGCGCCCCTGGGCCGAGCTCCATCCCTCCCACGGCTTCCGCAACGGCGAACCGGTCCGCGTCGTCACCCGGCGCGGCAGCGAGGTCTTCCCCGCCCTGGTCACCGAGGCGATCCGCCCCGACACCGTCTTCATCCCGTACCACTGGCCCGTCCCCACCGCGGTCAACGCCCTGACCATCGACGCCCTCGACCCCCGCTCCAAGATCCCCGAGTACAAGGTGTGCGCCTGCCGCATCGAGCACGCCCGGACGATCGACGAGGTCCCCGCACCCCCTGTCGCCCCCGGCCATGTCGCCTACCCGCAGGCCCAGGTCTCCCGCACCGACCCGCTGCCGCCCACCTCCCCCCAGGGCCGCGGCACCTCGGAGAGGGGCTGATCACCGCATGATGGGCAGAACGATCTTCATCGATCCCGGGCGTTGCATCGGCTGCCAGGCCTGTGTCTCCGCCTGCCGCGAGTGCGACTCGCACCGCGGCAAGTCGATGATCCACCTCGACTACACCGACGAGGGCCAGTCCGTCGCCTCCCTTCCCACGGTCTGCATGCACTGCGAGGACCCGGTCGCCCCGTGCGCCGAGGTCTGCCCCGCCGATGCGATCCTGGTGACCGCCGACGGCGTGGTGCAGCAGGCCGACACCACCCGCTGCATCGGCTGCGCCAACTGCGTCAACGCCTGCCCCTTCGGAGTCCCGAAGATCGACCTGCAGGCGAAGCTGCAGATGAAATGCAACCTCTGCTACGACCGCACCGCCTACGGCCTCGCCCCCATGTGCGCGACCGTCTGCCCGACGGGAGCCCTGTTCTACGGGACCGTCGAGGAGCTCCAGGCCGAGCGCCCCGGCGTCCAGGTGGCCGACACCTTCGTCTTCGGCCGGAGCGAGGTCCGCACCGGCGTCGCCATGGTCGTCCCCGCCGACAAGGTCCAGTGGCCGGTGCCCGGTGGTCTTCCCGTGGTCGAGATCAACGGGAAGGACGTCCGCCGATGAGCATCACCGGCCGGCAGCCCGCCGGGGACCCGCGCGAGGCCCTGCACGACCGGATCGCCGCCGACTCCCTCACCACCCGGCGCGACTACCTCCGGATCGTCACGACCGTCTCGGGCGGACTCGCCGCCGGCGGCCTCGGCGTGGCCGGCGGAATCCTTCCACGCCACGGCGACCCCGACGACGCCAGGACACCCGCGCCGAAGAAGATCACTCCACAGCTCCTTCCCGGTGAGTCCATCGCCTTCCGCTACCCGGACGAAGAGGACCGTGCGGTCGCCGTCCGCCTCGACGACGGCACACTCGTCGGCTACTCCGCGATCTGCACCCATCTCGCCTGCGCGGTGCTCTGGCGCAAGGACCGCGGATCCGAGGGCGAGCTGTACTGTCCCTGCCACGAGGGCGTCTTCGACGCCCGCACCGGCGAGGTCACCGCCGGGCCGCCGCCCCGCGCACTGCCCAAGGTGGTGCTCACCGAACAGGCCGACGGCAGCGTCTGGGCGGTCGGCACGACCCGCTCCGGCGAGAGCATCGAACACGGCCTGTGCCGCCAGCTCAGCACCGACCGCCCGGACCTCGCGTCCCGCATCGGCTGCCCCGCGGTCAAAGGCGCAGGCGCGGAGGCCCCCGGCGCAGCCGAGCCGTCGGGGACAGCCAAGCCGTCCGGAGCAGCCGAGCCGTCCGGGACAGCCAAGGCGTCCGGTGCGGCAGGTTCGCGGGGCGGTGTGTCCCGTATCCCGGCCGCTGAGGACGAGACTCCGGGGAGGCGGACATGACCGACGCCCGGCAGCCCCGTGACCAGGAGTCCACCGACTACCCGGCCTATCACCCGGGCAGCGCCCACCCCGAGCTCAACCGCCCCGTCCGCGACCGTTATCCGCAGATCCGCTCCACCAGCGGCTACGGCGACCCCCGGGTCCGCCACACCGGTCCCGGCCCGGGCGCGGGCACCGACCAGGAACCCGAGCGCACCTCGAAACTGACGGCCCGGCTGGCCCTGGCGATGACCGTCGTCATCGGACAGCTCTGGGGCCTGATCACCGTCGTCGACGCGTGGATGGAGGGCAACACCGGTACGGCCTGGTGGGGTGCGGGCTTCCTCTGTCTGTCGTTCCTCGTCGTCCTCGGGCTGTGGCTGCTCGATCCGAAGGACCGCTGACCATCGCCGTACTCTTGAGGTATGAGCACCGCCCCCGCCCCCGGCCCGCGCGATTCGAAGCCGCCCCAGCCGGCACAGACGAAACCGAAACCGGCTCTGATCTTCGACGATCCGCTGGACCAGCAGTCCGCGGACGATACGGACCGAGGGTGGGGCGAGCGGGCCCCGGCCGGTGGCAGCGCCGCCGATCTGGCGCGCTTCCTCGACGAGAAGCCGCCCCACCACATCTGAGCCCCCGCTCGGACGCTGGTCCGACGACGCCGCTGCCGGTCCTCCCGAAGCGCGTCCCGCTACTGCCCCGGACCCCGGCCGGGGGTCTCGCCCCCGGGGGCGCCGCGCTGGGGGACCAGGGCGTCGCGGATCTCCTTCAGCACCTCCAGCTCGCTGACCTCCAGCGTCTCCTGCACGCCCTCCTTCGCGGCCTGCATGGCCGCCCGCCTGGCGAGGTACTTGGCCATGGGCAGCACCATCAGGAAGTAGACGACGGCCGCCGTGATCACAAAGCTGAGAGTGGCGCTGAGCACCGAGCCCCACAGGATCCGGATGCCCTCGGTAGCCTCGCCCGTCTTCGGGTCCGTGACGCAGGGCCCCTTGAAGCACGAGCTGTAGCTCTCCAGGTCCTTGGTGCCGAACGCGCCGACCAGCGGGTTGATGACGCCCTTGACGATCGCGTTCACGATCTGTGTGAACGCGGCGCCGATGACGACGGCGACCGCCAGGTCGATCACATTGCCGCGCAGCAGGAAGGCTTTGAACCCCTGCAGCAGGCTGACCTTCTTCTCGCTCACGGATGAGTCTTTCTGCGCATGTGCCATAAGCGGAGCAAACTCCTCCGCAACTTACGGCAGTAGGCGATGAAACCACCCCATCTGCGCCTTTGGGTAGGTGACTTGACAGCTCATCAGTACGAATCAGCACAGGGTCACCGCCAGCCTGGCCGAGATGCCCGCACCGGCCAGCGCGGCGGCCGTGCCCCGGGGAACGGACAGCACGATCAGCGCGCCGTCCTCCGCGAGCCCTTCGGTGCCGGCCCGCGGCACATCCGCCACCCGCGCGCCCTTCGCCAGCACCCTGGCATCGGCCCCGGCCCCCTCGGCGGCGATCACGTCGACACGGTCACCCGGCCGTAACAGCCGCACCGTCCCCGCATCCGCGATCCGTACCGGCGCGGACACCAGGGGAACCGGCCGCCGCACCCGCTCCGGCGCCGCCCCGGCCGTACCCCCGGCCCCCGCACCATGCGCCGCGTCGCCACCCCCGCCCAGCCCTGTCGCGGCCAGCGTCGCAGCCGTCAGGGCCAGCCCGGCGGCCATGGCGCGGCGCTGTCGCCACACCGCCCGCCGCAGCCGGTGGCCACCGCCTCCGCGCACCCGCAGCGGCTCGAACGCGGGCACGCCGCAGGGCGGGGGTGCCGGTGCCGGAGGCCCCGGCACCGTCGGACGTACCTCGCTGGATGACTGAGACGACGGGAACATGGCCAACACCACCTGCCGTGAGGAGTTTCGGACGAACACCCCTCACGATCCACCGTCCGCGAGATTCCCGCCGAGGCCTGTGGACGGCCCCGGCATTGTGGATATCTCCGTCACCCACGCACGCCGTAACCGTCACCCACGCACGCCGTAACCGTCACCCACCCACGCCGTAACCGTCACCCACCCACGCCGCCAATCGTCACCCACCCACGCCGCCAATCGTCACCCACCCACGCCGCCAATCGTCACCCACCCACGCCGCCAACCATCACCCAACCCACCCGCTACGGAAGCTCGATCCCCGTCTCCAGCCCGTCCAGCGCATGCGAGCACGGGCAGTCCCGGTCCGCCTCCGCAGGCAGCGCCGTCACCACGTCGAAGAGCACCGCGCGCAGCCGGTCCACATTGGCCGCGAACACCTTCAGCACCTCTCCGTGCGAGACGCCCTCCCCGGCCTCCGCGCCCGCGTCGAGGTCCGTCACCAGGGTCATCGTCGTGTAGCAGAGGCCCAGTTCGCGCGCGAGAACCGCCTCCGGGTGCCCGGTCATCCCGACCACCGACCAGCCCATCGCCGCATGCCAGCGCGATTCCGCCCGGGTCGAGAAGCGCGGTCCCTCGACGACCACCAGCGTTCCGCCGTCCACCGGCTCCCAGCTCTTCGCGCGAGCCGCCGCCAGCGCGGCCCTGCGCCCGTCGGGGCAGTACGGATCGGCGAAGCCCAGATGCAGCACGTTCGGCTCGGCGCCGTCGGCCCGGGTCTCTCCGTCGTAGTACGTCTGCGTCCGGGCCTTGGTGCGGTCCACCAGCTGGTCGGGAACGAGCAGCGTGCCCGGCCCGTACTCCGGGCGCAGGCCGCCCACCGCGCACGGGCCGAGCACCTGACGTACGCCGACGGAGCGCAGTGCCCACAGATTGGCCCGGTAGTTGATGCGGTGCGGCGGCAGATGGTGACCGCGTCCGTGGCGGGGCAGGAAGGCGACCCGGCGGCCGCCGACCTCGCCGAGGAAGAGGGAGTCGCTCGGCTGTCCGTACGGAGTGTCCACACGCACCTCCGTGACGTCCTCCAGGAAGGAGTACAAGCCTGATCCGCCGATGACACCGATCTCTGCGTTCGCCATGCGATCACAGTAGCGGCGCCGAAAAACGCCGAGGACCCCGCCCGAACGGATCGGCGGGGTCCTCAAGGAGGTGCGGTTCGGCTAGGCGGCCGAAGACGTACCGCTCGTCGACGACGAGGCGGACGAAGAAGAGGACGCGGTGGACGAGGAGGAGGCGGACGACTTCGTGCCGGACCCCGTCGACGACGATGAATCGGACGAAGCGGAACCGGACGTCTTCGCCGAGGACGACGCCGGCGCGCTGCTCGATGAGGAGCCGCGGCTGTCGTTCCGGTAGAAACCGGAACCCTTGAAGACAATGCCGACCGCCGAGAACACCTTCTTCAGGCGTCCATCGCAGTTCGGGCACACGGTCAGGGCATCATCGGTGAACTTCTGCACCGCCTCAAGGCCCTCGCCACATTCGGTGCACTGATACTGATAGGTCGGCACTTGCTCCTCCTGGCACTCTGACTCAATGAGTGCTAACGACGCTCCATACTGACGTATTCCGCTGGATCAGTCCACCGTGACCGGCTCCCGGTGACCGATACCACGTGCCACGGTCCGTCCCGGAGCGGTCGGCACGAGCCTGGAACGCAGTGCCACCAGGGTGACCAGCGCCAGTACGGTCCCCACCAGCGGTACGACGAATCCGGTGCTCGCGCCGTGGGCGTCGGCGAGCCGCCCCGCGACCGTCACCGCGGCCGCCTGGCCGAGGGCGACCGAGCCCGTCAGCCAGGTGAACGCCTCGGTCCGCGCGGACCCCGGCACCAGCGCCTCGACCAGCGTGTAGCCGCTGATCAGGGCCGGCGCGATGGAGAGACCGACCAGCAGTCCGAGCCCGGCCAGCAGGGGTACGGAGTGCACCGCCCACAGTCCGGACGCGGTCAGGGTCAGCGCCGCGTACCCGACGATCAGCCGCCGCCGCGGCCCGCTCTTCCAGGCGATGGCGCCGCAGGTGATCCCGGCCAGCATGTTGCCGGCCGCGAAGACCCCGTACAGCAGGCCGTTCGCCCCCGGCCGGCCGATCTCGTCGGCGAAGGCGGTCAGCGAGACCTGCATGCCGCCGAAGACCGCGCCGATCCCCAGGAAGGCCACCGCGAGCACCCGTACACCCGGTACGGACAGGGCGGACACATGCCGCTGGGAGGTGCCGGACGCGGCGCCGCGCACCGCGGGCTGGGTGCTTCGCCGTGCGGCGAAGAGCAGCCCGCCGACCAGGGTCAGCCCGGCCTCCGTGATCAGGCCGGCCGCCGGGTGCACCCCGGTGCACAGCGCGGTGGCGAGCACCGGGCCGATGACGAAGGTGAACTCGTCCGTCACCGATTCGAAGGCTGCCGCGGTGGACATCAGTGGTGAGGCCTTGCGGCCCGGTGCCGCGCCCAGCACGGCCGCCCAGCGGGCCCGTACCATCGGCCCGATCTGCGGAACGGACGCACCGGTCGGCACGGCCGCCGCGAACAGGGCCCACAGGGGCGCGCCCGCCAGCGCAAGCGCCGTGAGGGCCGATACGGACGCCGCGTGCACCAGGACACCGGGCAGCAGCACGGCGCGCTGTCCGAATCGGTCGGCGAGCTTGCCGGTCTGCGGTGCGAACAGGGCCATGGAGACACCGGTCACGGCGGCGACGGAGCCCGCGCTGCCGTAGGAGCCGGTGGTGTGCTGAACCAGGAGCACGATGCCGATCGTCAGCATCGCGAAGGGCTGCCGTGCGGCGAAGCCCGGCAGGAGAAACGTCCACGCACCGGGGGTGCGCAGCAACTGCCCGTAACCGGGGCGGTCGGAGACCGTGGATGCCACGGTCCATGCCTTTCTGCCGCCTGGTGGCCGAGCTCCCGCGGGTCCGGGCCGGCACGGATGGGTGCGGGCTCGTGCGGGTGCTGCCGAGAGCTGTCCTCTTCGCGCGGAACTGCGGTAGATGCCGGGCGCTCAGCAGAGGCGGAGGACGCCACGACCGCCATACGGTCGCGCCAGCTCTGCATCAGGCAGAGTTGGTCGTTCGGGTTGGTCGATCAGATCGGCCGGCCCCTCGACGGGGGTCGGTCAGGTTTCCTTGATGATACAGGCAGGTTTCCCTGCGCACCTCTGATTGTGCGCAGGGACACCGCCCCCGCCTCGGATCGTCAGCACGCGACGCCCGGTTCGCCGGCTCTCAGGAGTGTGCCTTCGGCCCTTCGGCCTTCCCCAGCTTCTTCGCGGACTTCAGCGCGTGTGCCACATCATGTGCCATATGGGGCCTGGCGAGGTTCTCGCCGCCGCTGCCGCTCTTGCCCAGCCAGCCCGCGAGCTTGCCGCCCTCGCCAACCGCGCGCAGCCGTTCCTCCGCCGCGTCGCGCACCGGGTCGGTGGTGATCACCAGCAGCTCGTCGCCGCGCCGCAGCACGGTCGACGGCGCCGGTACGAAGCTCTTCCCGTCCCGTACGACCAGGGTGACCGCGGCCCCGGCGGGCAGTCGCAGCTCCCCGATCTCCACGCCGTGCATCTTCGACTTCCCGGGGATCGCCACCGACAGCAGATGGCCGCGCAGCCTCTCCAGCGGCGCCGACTCGATGCCCAGGTCGGCGGCCTCGGCCGGGTCGTCGGCGATCTTCAGGGCCCTTGCCACCCAGGGCAGGGTCGGTCCCTGGATGAGGGTGTAGACGACGACGAGCACGAAGACGATGTTGAAGACCCGGGTGGAGCCCTCGATTCCGGACACCATCGGAATGGTCGCCAGGATGATGGGCACGGCGCCGCGCAGCCCCGCCCAGGACATCAGCGCCTTCTCCTGCCAGGGCAGCCGGAACGGCGCCAGCGAGATGAAGACCT
The DNA here is from genome assembly GCF_035994185.1 of Streptomyces sp. NBC_01217. Taxonomy (NCBI): domain Bacteria; kingdom Bacillati; phylum Actinomycetota; class Actinomycetes; order Kitasatosporales; family Streptomycetaceae; genus Streptomyces; species Streptomyces sp. NBC_01217. Next base: position 3,732,666 of record NZ_CP108538.1, on the reverse strand, counting down.
CCAGCGGGCGTGCCACCACGGTCAGCACCAGTCCCACGATGACCGCGGGCCAGAAGTCGTCGAGCAGATCGTGCGGAGTGACCAGGAGTCCGAGCAGCACGAACATGCCGATCTGGGCCAGCCAGCCGAGCCCGTCGGCGAAGCCGCGGGTGGCGGGCCAGTGCGGCAGTTTGGCGTTGCCGAGGATCATCGCGGCCAGATAGACGGCGAGGAAGCCGCTGCCGTGGGCCATGGCGCCCGCCGCGTACGCGGACACCGCGATCGCCATCACGGCGATCGGATACAGACCGGACGCGGGCAGTGCCACATGACGCAGTCCGAACGCGCCGAGCCAGCCGACGGCGAGACCGATGGCCGCACCGATCGCGAGCTCCAGGGCTATCTCGCCGACCAGTACGTACCAGCTCTCCACCGGCCCCCTGGTCGAGAAGGCCACCACCAGGATCACGACGGGTGCGTCGTTGAATCCGGACTCGGCCTCCAGTACGCCGGTGACCCGGGCGGGCAGCGGCACCTTGCGCAGCACCGAGAAGACCGCGGCGGCGTCCGTCGACGAGACGACCGCGCCGATGATCAGCGACTGCCGCCAGTCCAGGCCGACCAGGTAGTGCGCCCCGGCCGCGGTGACGCCGACGCTCACCGCGACACCGACGATCGAGAGCATCGCGGCAGCCGGCAGCGCGGGTTTGATCTCTTTCCACTTCGTGCCCAGGCCGCCCTCGGCGAGGATCACGACAAGTGCGGCATAGCCGAACACCTGGGTCAGTTCCGCGTTGTCGAACTTGACGTCGAAGATGCCGTCCTGCCCTATGGCGATCCCGATGCCGAGGTACAGGAGCAGGCTGGGGAGCCCGCTGCGGGACGAGATGCGTACCGCCGCCACGGCGACGAGCAGGACGAGTGAGCAGACGAGCAGGAGTTCGTTGAGCGCGTGGACAGTCAGTGGCCGTTCCTTCCCTGCGTACGTCTGCCGAGTCGATTCTCGGCATCGGCCGTTGACGGCCGGTACTTCGTTACCTTACCTAATCTTTAACGTTTTCTTGACGCGGTCGACCATTCGTACGATCGCCATGCAATGCGAACCATGCCGATGCCGCGTCAGAGCCGCCCGGGCGCTGCGCCTATGGTTGCTCCTGCACTCCCTGGACCACCTGCCCCTCGAAGGACAGCGATGCCCGCCAACACAACCGCCTCTTCCGGCACCACGGGTTCCGCCGGTGGGAAGACCGGCAGGAAGAAGGGGCGACGCGCCCGCCTGATCGTGATCGTTCTGGTGCTGGCGCTTGTCGCGGGTATCGGATACGGCGCGTTCTGGTCCGTATCAACCGTGCGGGCCTCGTACCCGCAGACGACCGGCTCCATCAAACTCGACGGCCTCGACGGCAGCGTCGACGTCCGGCGCGACAGCTACGGGATCCCGCAGCTGTACGCGGACTCCGACACCGACCTCTTCCGCGCCCAGGGATTCGTACAGGCGCAGGACCGCTTCTGGGAGATGGACGTCCGCCGTCACATGACGGCGGGACGGCTCTCCGAGATGTTCGGCTCCGGACAGGTCGAGACGGACTCCTTCCTGCGCACGCTCGGCTGGCACAGGATCGCGCAGGAGGAGTACGACGACGTCCTGTCCGCGGACACCAAGAAGAACCTCCAGGCGTACGCGGACGGCGTGAACGCCTATCTCAAGGGGCGCGACGGCAAGGACATCTCCGTCGAGTACGCCGCCCTCGGCCTCACCAACGACTACAAGCCGGCCGAGTGGACCCCGGTCGACTCGGTCGCCTGGCTCAAAGCCATGGCCTGGGACCTGCGCGGCAACATGCAGGAGGAGATCGACCGCTCGCTGATGACCAGCAGGCTCGACTCGAAGCAGATCAAGGATCTCTACCCGGCCTATCCGTACAAGACGCACGAGCCGATCGTCAGCGAGGGCGCGATCTCCCCGGTCACCGGGAAGTTCGACCCGGAGGCGACACCGTCCGACAGCATCGGCTCGAACACCATGGCGGGCGCGACGGAGGGCCTGAACACCCAGCTCTCCTCGCTCTCCGACACCCTGGACCAGATCCCGGCACTGCTCGGCCCGAACGGCAACGGCATCGGGTCCAACTCCTGGGTGGTCTCCGGCGACTACACGACGACCGGCAAGCCGCTGCTCGCCAACGACCCGCACCTGGCGCCGCAGCTGCCCTCGCTCTGGTACCAGATGGGGCTGCACTGCCGCGAGATCACGGCGAAGTGCCGGTACGACACCGCCGGCTACACCTTCTCCGGCATGCCCGGCGTGATAATCGGCCACAACCAGGACATCGCCTGGGGCTTCACCAACCTCGGCGCCGACGTCACCGACCTCTTCCTGGAGAAGGTCTCGGGCGACGGCTATCTGTACGACGGCAAGGTCAAGCCCTTCACCGCCCGTGAGGAGACCATCAAGGTCGCGGGCGGCAAGAGCCGGAAGATCACTGTCCGCGAGACCAACAACGGTCCGCTGGTCTCCGACCGCAGCAGCGAACTGGAGAGGGTCGGCCAGAAGGCCCCCGTCACCAACGCGGCTCCGGACCGGGCCGACGGTTACGCGGTCGCCCTGAAGTGGACCGCGCTGGCACCCGGCCACTCCATGGACGCCGTCTTCGAGCTCAACCGGGCCAAGGACTTCCCGTCCTTCCGCAAGGCGGCCGCACACTTCGAGGTTCCCTCGCAGAACCTCATCTACGCCGACACCAAGGGCCACATTGGCTACCAGGCGCCGGGGAAGATCCCGGTCCGTCTCCAGGGCGACGGCACGATGCCCAGCCCCGGCTGGTCCTCGGCGTACGGCTGGAAGAAGGAGCCGGTCCCGTTCGACGAGCTGCCCTACGAGTACGACCCGAAGCGCGGCTACATCGTCACCGCCAACCAGGCCGTCATCGACGAGAACACGTACGCCCCCATGCTCACCAAGGACTGGGGCTACGGCACCCGCAGCCAGCGGATCAACGACCTCATCAAGTCGAAGATCAAGGGCGGCGGGAAGATCTCGACCGAGGACATGCAGAAGATGCAGATGGACAACAGCAGCGAGATCGCCGCGCTGCTGGTGCCCGAGCTGATGAAGATCAACATCTCGGACAAGAGCGTCCGCGAGGCACAGAAGCTCCTGGAGGGCTGGGACTACACGCAGGAGCCCGACTCGGCCGCCGCCGCGTACTTCAACGCGGTCTGGCGCAACATCCTCAAGCTGGCCTTCGGCGACAAGCTGCCCAAGGAGCTGAGGGTCAAGGGCGAGTGCCTCTACGTGCCCAGGGCCGACACCTCGGGCCCGGTCGACGAGCAGGGCAAGCTGGTGCGCGAGTGCGGCAGGCGCGACGCGGACACGGCGCAGCCGGACGGCGGCGACCGCTGGTACCAGGTGGTCGACAAGCTGATGGACGACTCGGACAGCGACTGGTGGAAGTCGCCGGAGCGCGGCCGTGACGAGGCGACCCAGAACCGGGACCAGCTCTTCGCCCGAGCCATGGAGGACGCCCGCTGGGAGCTGACCGCCGAGCTCGGCAAGGACATCACCACCTGGAGCTGGGGCCGGCTGCACCAGCTGACCCTGAAGAACCAGACTCTCGGCACCGAGGGCCCCGATCTGCTCCAGCGGGTCCTCAACCGCGGCCCGTGGAACCTCGGCGGCGGCGAGGCCGCGGTGAACGCCACCGGCTGGAACGCGGCGGGCGGCTACGAGGTCGTCTGGGTGCCGTCGATGCGGATGGTCGTCAACGTGGGGGACTGGGACAAGTCCCGCTGGATCAACCTCACCGGCGCCTCCGGGCACGCGTTCAGCGCGCACTACACCGATCAGACCGAGAAATGGGTCGACGGTGAACTGCTCGACTGGTCCTTCGGGACGAACGCCGTCGCCCACTCGACGACCGACACCCTGACCCTCAAGCCCTAGGGCCCGTCCGGCGGGTCATGGCCGGTGTCACCACCACGTCCACGGGGTGGTCGTGCGGTTCCTCGGGGACCTGCGCGACCACCTCGTCGTCGTACAGCAGGACGATCAGCGCCGGGTGCGCCCCCGCCGCGGCGAGCCGGGCCAGCACCCGGTCGTAACTGCCGCCGCCGCGGCCGAGCCGCATCCCGCGCGCGTCCACCGCGAGGCCCGGCAGCAGGACAGCGCCGGCCTCCAGGACCGCGTCGGGGCCGAGCCGCTCCCCGTCCGGCTCCAGGAGCCCGCGGCCGGCCCGGACCAGACGGTCCGCCCCCTCGTACGCCGCCCAGTCCAGATCGTTGTCCGGAAGGAGCACCGGAAGCAGCACCCTTGCGCCCCGCGCGCACAGCGCGTCCAGTAGCGTGCGGGTGCCCGGCTCGCTCCCCACCGAGACATACGCGGCGACGGTACGGGCCCCGGACAGTTCCGGAAGACTCAATGCGCCCCGGCACAGAACCATCGCGGCGTTTTCCACGTCTTTTCCGGTCAGAAGGCGCCGGGCGGCCAGCAGTTCACGTCTGAGCAATGCTTTTTCGGACATGTCCTTATTCAACGGGCACCCCGGGCCTCTCGTATGTGCATATAGGCGTACAAAGTTAACCGGAACCTCATCTTCCTCCCATACGCACCGGTTATGGTTCTGCTCATGACTCAGTCGCACCCCAGGATCAGCAAGGCTGTCATCCCGGCCGCAGGCCTCGGTACCCGCTTCCTGCCGGCCACCAAAGCCACTCCCAAGGAGATGCTGCCTGTCGTCGACAAGCCCGCGATCCAGTACGTCGTCGAGGAAGCGGTGGCCGCCGGTCTCTCCGACGTCCTGATGATCACCGGCCGCAACAAGCGCCCCCTTGAGGACCACTTCGACCGCAATTACGAACTGGAGTCCGCGCTCACCCGCAAGGGAGACGCCGAACGGCTCCAGAAGGTCCAGGAGTCGAGCGACCTGGCCACCATGCACTACGTCCGGCAGGGCGACCCGCGCGGCCTCGGCCACGCCGTGCTGTGCGCCGCACCGCACGTCGGCGACCAGCCCTTCGCGGTCCTCCTCGGCGACGACCTGATCGACCCGCGCGACCCGCTGCTGGCCCGCATGGTCGAGATCCAGGAGCGTGAGGGCGGCAGCGTCATCGCACTGATGGAGGTCGCGCCGGAGCAGATCCACCTGTACGGCTGCGCGGCCGTCGAGCTCACCGCCGAGGACGATCTGGTGCGCGTCACCGGCCTGGTCGAGAAGCCCGATGTGTCCGATGCGCCCAGCAACCTCGCGGTCATCGGCCGCTATGTCCTGGACCCCGCCGTCTTCGACATACTGCGCAAGACCGAGCCGGGCCGCGGTGGCGAGATCCAGCTCACCGACGCCCTTCAGCTTCTCGCCGATGACGAGAAGATCGGCGGCCCCGTGCACGGCGTCGTCTTCAAGGGGCGCCGCTATGACACCGGTGACCGCGGCGACTACCTCCGTGCCATTGTCAGACTCGCGTGCGAACGTGAAGACCTGGGCCCGGACTTCCGGACCTGGCTCCGCAGTTACGTCACCGAGGAGATGTAGCAATTTGAGCAGCACGACCTGGTCGGTGGACGAGCACCTGGAAGACATTCTCGGCGCGGTACGACCGCTCGAACCCATCGAGCTGCAACTGCACGACGCCCAGGGCTGCGTCCTCGTCGAGGACGTCGTCGTGGAGATCGCCCTGCCGCCCTTCGACAACAGCTCGATGGACGGGTACGCGGTCCGCGTCGCCGATGTCGAGGGCGCCGACGAGGAGTTCCCCGCGGTGCTCACCGTCATCGGTGACGTCGCGGCGGGCAGCGACGGGCTGCCCGGCGACCGGAGCGTGGGCCCCGGCGAGGCCGCCCGCATCATGACCGGAGCCCCGCTGCCGGCCGGCGCCGAGGCCGTGATCCCGGTCGAGTGGACCGACGGCGGTACGGGCGGCGGCCCCGCCGACACCATGCGTGCCCATCGGGACGCCCCCGAGGGCGCAGGCGGTGAGGTCCGGGTCCACCGCCCCGTCGAGGCCCGCGCCCATGTAAGGGCCCGCGGCAGCGACGTCGAGCCGGGCGATCTGGCCCTGCGCGCCGGAGCGGTGATCGGCCCGCCGCAGATCGGGCTGCTCGCCGCGATCGGCCGCTCCACGGTGAAGGTACGGCCCCGGCCGCGCGTCGTCGTCATCTCGACCGGCAGCGAACTGGTGCAGCCCGGCGAGGAGCTGACCGGCGGCCGGATCTACGACTCGAACAGCTTCGCGCTCACGGCCGCCGCCCGGGACGCCGGAGCGATCGCCTACCGGGTCGGCGCCGTCACCGACGACGCCGACACGCTCCGCGCCACGATCGAGGACCAGCTGATCCGCGCCGACATCGTCGTCACCACCGGAGGCGTCAGCGTCGGCGCGTACGACGTCGTCAAGGAGGCCCTGTCGTCGGTGGGCGACGAGGACGAGCCCGGCAGCGGCGTCGACTTCCGCAAGCTCGCCATGCAGCCGGGCAAGCCGCAGGGCTTCGGCTCGATCGGCCCCGAACACACACCGCTGCTGGCGCTCCCGGGCAACCCCGTCTCCTCGTACATCTCCTTCGAGCTGTTCGTGCGGCCCGCGATCCGTGCCCTGATGGGCCTCAAGGACGTGAACCGCCCCACCGCCCGGGCCACGCTCAACACCGACAAGGTACTCACCTCGCCGTCCGGCAAACGCCAGTTCCTGCGCGGTACGTACGACGCGGAGGCCGGCGCGGTCACCCCCGTCGGCGGCTCCGGATCGCATCTGATCGCCGCCCTCGCCCAGGCGGACGCCCTGATCGTGCTGCCCGAGGACGTCACCTCCGCCGAGCCCGGCGCGGACACCGAGGTGATCCTGCTCCGCTGATCCCCGGGCGGTGGCGGTACGGTATCTGCCGCTGTGCCTTCCCGGGGACACCCCCGGGCCCCCGGCCCGCACCCCGGTGCGGGCGGGCGGGCAACCGGCGCCCTACCGCGAGGCGGAGTTAGTTGAGTACGCAGAACAGGCTGACGCACATCGACGAGGCGGGCGCGGCCCGCATGGTCGACGTGTCCGAGAAGGAGGTCACCGCGCGCGTCGCCCGCGCGAGCGGCCGGGTCCTCGTCTCGCCGCGCGTCGTCGAGCTGCTCCGCGGTGAGGGCGTTCCCAAGGGCGACGCCCTCGCCACCGCCCGTATCGCCGGGATCATGGGCGCCAAGCGCACCCCCGACCTGATCCCGCTCTGCCACCCGCTCCCCGTCTCCGGCGTGAAGGTCGACCTGAGTGTCGCCGACGACGCGGTGGAGATCGCCGCCACGGTGCGGACCACGGACCGCACCGGCGTCGAGATGGAGGCCCTGACCGCCGTCTCGGTCGCCGCGCTCACCGTGATCGACATGATCAAGGCGGTCGACAAGGCGGCGGTCATCACGGACGTAAGGGTCGAGTCGAAGTCGGGCGGCAAGTCCGGCGACTACCGGCGCACCGCGGCGGACGGGGCGGACGCATGACGGCGCCCGCCCCCCGTACCGCGCTCGTCGTGACCGCGTCCAACCGCGCCTCCGCCGGGGTCTACGCGGACAAGGGCGGTCCCCTGATCTCCGAGGCGCTCACACGGCTCGGCTTCGCCGTCGACGGGCCGCAGGTCGTGCCCGACGGCGACCCGGTCGAGCAGGCCCTGCGCGCCGGGGTGGCCGCCGGGTACGACGTCATCGTCACCACCGGCGGTACGGGCGTCTCGCCCACCGACCGCACCCCCGAGGCCACCCGCCGCGTCCTCGACCACGAGATCCCAGGCATCCCCGAGGCGATCCGCGCCGAGGGCCGTGACAAGGTCCCCACAGCCGCGCTCTCCCGGGGCCTCGCGGGCGTCGCCGCCCACACGCTCATCGTGAATCTGCCGGGCTCCACCGGCGGGGTGCGCGACGGCCTCGCCGTCCTCGAACGCCTTCTGGTGCACGCCGTCGACCAGCTTCGCGGCGGCGATCACCCCCGACCCGGGAGCCCGAGCTGAACGTCCCGACCTGGCCGGTGGTCCTCCGCGACGGCGAGATCACCCTTCGTCCGGTGAAGCTGCGCGACCAGCGCATGTGGCGCGAGGTCAACCGGCGCAACCGCGACTGGCTGCGCCCCTGGGAGGCGACCGTGCCGCCGCCCGCCCCGGGCGGCCCCGTGGCCCAGCGCCCCACCTACCGTCAGATGGTCCGTCATCTGCGCTCCGAGGCCAACGCGGGCCGGATGCTGCCCTTCGCCATCGAGTACGAGGGCCGTCTGGTCGGCCAGCTGACCGTCGCCGGGATCACCTGGGGCTCGATGTGCTCGGGCCACATCGGCTACTGGGTCGACCAGGACGTGGCGGGCCGCGGCGTGATGCCGACCGCGGTCGCCCTCGTCGTCGACCACTGCTTCCGCCGGGTCGGACTGCACCGCGTCGAGGTGTGCATCCGGCCGGAGAACGGGCCCAGCAGAAGGGTCGTCGAGAAACTGGGATTCCGTGAGGAGGGTCTGCGTCCGCGCTATCTCCACATCGACGGCGCCTGGCGGGACCATCTGATCTATGCGCTCACGGCGGAGGAAGTGCCCGACGGACTGCTCCGGCGCTGGCACCGGGCGCACCCCGGAACGCCACGAGAAATAAAATAAGTGTTCGATATTGATCGGCAGATGACCACTAACGAGCGCGCAAACACCCACCGCTGATCTGAACAATCACAAAAAAAGTCCTTGATATCAGCCGGATCGTGCGACACACCGGGCCAATTGGCGGATGTCCCCGTGCAAACCCCTCTACGGTGTGAGACGTGAGCAGCAGCGGCCTGATCTATGCAGTCATCGTCGGGGCCTGGGCCGCCTACTTGGTGCCGATGTGGCTCCGCAGGCAGGACGAGCTCAACGAAGCCCGTCCGACGGAACGCTTCAGCACCGCCATCCGGCTGCTGTCCGGACGGGCGGCCATGGAGCGCCGGTACGCCAAGGAGCTGCGGGAGCGCACCACCGAGGAGGCGGCACCCGACGCCGACCCGGACGTGATTACGGACCGAATGGATTCCGTGGACGTCCGGGCCTTCGCCGCGCCCGAGGCGCATACCGAAGCCCGGGTGCACGACCCGGCTCCCGCGCCCGAGCGCATGGCGCGGGAGCGCCCCGAACCCGGTCCCGCGCGGCGCGCGCGCCAGCGCCCGGGCGGTGAGGCGGACGCCGAGCGCGTCCGGCGCGCCCAGCGCCTCCAGGTCCTCGCGCGCCGTCGGCGTACCACCGTCGTCCTCTTCCTCGCCTTCACCCTCGGCGCGATCGTCGCGGCGGTCGGCGGCCTCGGCTTCCTCTGGGCACCCGCGGTTCCGGCGGTGCTGCTGAGCACGTACATCGTGCATCTGCGCGCCCAGGAGCGACGCCGGTTCGCCTTCACCATGGACCGGCGCCGGGCCGAGGTGGCGGCGCAGCATCTGCGCGAGAACCGTCCCCGCAGGCACCAGCCCGCGACCACGGCCCCCGCCGAGGCCGACGAGGAGCCCGAAGGGCGCCGCCCCGAGCCCGAGCCGGCTCCCGCGCTCTCCCCGCAGGAGGCCGGCCGCCGCGCCCTGGTCGAGCAGACGGACCACGCGGAATGGGTGGACCAGCAGCGCGAACGGGGCCAGGTCCAGGGCGACAGCTGGGAGCCGGTCCCGGTTCCCCTGCCGACATACGTCACCGCCCCGGTCGCCCCGCGCGCCACGGGCGGCGTCGAGGTCGGCAACCCGGAGACCTGGAGCGCGGCCCGCTCCAGCACCGCCGAGCCCACCCAGACGGGCACCTCGCACCCCACGGTGCCCCCCGTCGACCCGGCCCCGCGCCAGCGCACCAACCAGTCCCGCCGCACCCGCGACCGCGGCCGGACCCCGCTCTTCGACCAGTACGAGGACGGGGAACGCCCCCGAGCGGCCAACGAGTGAGCCCCTTCGGCCCCGCTGTGACCCCGACTCGGCTGACCAGCAAGGACCGGATTTCCGAGCACCCCCGAGGGGGTGCTAGAGTTTCTCTCGTTGCAAGGGCCTGTGGCGCAGTCTGGTAGCGCACCTCGTTCGCATCGAGGGGGTCTGGGGTTCAAATCCCCACAGGTCCACCGCACACAAGATCCCGTCAGGTCGTGAAGACCTGGCGGGATCTTGGCGTTCCGGGAGGTGCGGTTCTGACCCTGCCGGCCCCGCGGAAATGACTCTCCTCAAGTGCGCTCGCGCATGAAGGAATTGCAGATCCGGCCGTCAGGGGCCTTGGCCGGCGGGGGCGAGCTCGGCTGACCCGGCGGGGGCGAGCTCGGCTGACCCGGCGGGGCCCTCGCCCGGCGTGGACCATTGCTTAAGCTCGGTGCGGCGTAGGCGGCGGCATTGGATGTGCTGAGGGGTGGAATTCATGGCTCGTTTTTCTCTCCGTCGAAGATTCTTCGTTCTCGGTTTGGTCGTGATTGCTGTGGCGGGTGCGGTGAAGGTGCAATCCGGGGCGGACGAGCCGGACGACAGGGCCAGGGGTTCGGAACGAGGCTGCACGCTGTCGATTCCGTACAGCTCGGGTTCCGGTGGCTATGCCTCGTTCCGGATACCTGCCGTCGTGCGGACGCGCGCGGGTGCGCTGCTTGCGTTCGCCGAAGGCCGTGTCGGCGGGCGGGGGGACAGTGGTGACATCGACGTCGTGGTCAGGCGGTCCCGTGACGGGGGCTGCACCTGGGGGCCGCTGCAGGTTGTCGCGGCAGGCCGGGGGGACACCCGGGGCAATCCGGCACCGGTGGTCGACCCGCGTACCGGCGACATCGTGCTCGTCACCTCGTACAACAGCGGTGAGGTGACCGAGGATCAGATACTCAGGGGCGAGGCGGCGGATGCGGAGAGCCGTCGGGTGTTCGTGCAGACGAGCCAGGACGAGGGGCGGTCGTTCTCGGAGCCGCGTGAGATCACATCAGCGGTGAAGCGCGCGGACTGGCGGTGGTACGCGACGGGGCCGGGCCATGCGGTCGCGCTGACCCGCGGTGAGCATGCCGGCCGGCTGGTGGTGCCCGCGAACCACTCCGCTGCGCCCCTTGCCGGGTCCGGGGACACCGGTCAGGAGCCCAAGTACTACGGGGCGCATGCGATCTACAGTGACGATTCGGGCCGGTCCTGGCACCTCGGATTTGTGGATGACACTTACGACGGTGCGGTGAATGCGAATGAATCCATTGCCGCACAACTGCCGGACGGTCGCCTGTACTTCGGCGCCAGGAATCAGCGCGGGACGAGTCCGGGCAATCGTCTGGATGCCTATTCCGGTGACGGTGCTGCGTCGCTCGACCGACCCTACGCGGTGCAGCCGACCCTCGGCGACGTCCCGATGGTCCAGGGGAGTGCGCTGCAACTGGCGGGCGAGCGAGGTGAGTTGCTGTTTTCCGGACCTTCGGTGCCGTCCGGCCGAGTCGCCATGGCCCTCTGGAACAGCGCGGATGGTGGGCACTCGTTCCGGAAGGTGCTGACCTTGTCGTCACGGAAGGCCGGGTACTCGGACCTGGTGCAGCTCGATGACAGGACGGTCGGGATTCTGTATGAGACAGGGGACGGCAGCCCGTACGAAGAGATCGCATTCCATCGCGTTCCTGTGGGGTCTTCAGGAGGGGACGGGGTCACACGGACCGTCAACGACGGTGGGCGGCTCAACTAGGCTGGCCGTGCTCGTCCGTTCCGTGGAGCCTGCCAGGGGCTCGCGGCGGGGTGAGTGCACAGTTGCTCGTGATGTCCCCGTACGGAGGAGTGTCCTGTGACGGCCGGAATGCCCAAGCCTCGGATCGACACCAGCAAGCCCCACCCCGCTCGCGTCTACGACTGGCTGCTGGGCGGGAAGGACAACTATCCGGTCGACCAGCAGGTGGGGGAGACGCTGCCCGAGGAGGCGCGGGGCAACGCGGCGCGGAACCGGGCCTTCATGCATCGGGCCTCCGCCTGGCTGGCAGGCAAGGGGGTCGATCAGTTCCTCGACATCGGCACCGGTATACCCACGGCGCCCAATCTGCACCAGGTCGTCCAGGCCGTCGCACCGGCCGCCCGGGTCGTCTACGCGGACAACGACCCGATCGTCCTGCGTCACGCGGAAGCGTTGCTGATCAGCAGTCCGGAAGGCGTCACCGACTACATCCACGCGGATGTGCGGCAGCCGCAGCTGATCCTCGAACGCGCCCGTGAGCTGCTGGACTTCAGCAGGCCCATCGCGTTGTCCCTGATCGCCCTGATGCACTTCCTGCCGGATGACCAGGACCCGTACGGCATCACACGCACCCTGGTCGACGCCCTGCCCGCGGGCAGCTTCCTGGTGCTTTCGCACGGTACCGCCGACCAGCATCCCGAGCTGCGGCAGGAGACCGAGACCGCGTACAAGAAGGGGGCGATTCCGCTGCGGATGCGTACCCGGAGCGAGGTCGAGCCCTTCTTCGAAGGCCTGGATCTCGTCGAGCCCGGGCTGGTGTACGCCACGCAGTGGTATCAGGAGGAGCCCGCACCGGCCGACGAACGCAGTGGCTTCTATGTGGGAGTCGGCCGGGTGCGACGCTGACGCGGGAGTTCCGGCAGTACGTGGCCGGGGCTTGCGGCCCGGGGTTCCGCGGCTGCGGTTACCGCAGCGGCTTCGCGAAGCAGCGGCTGCTCTCGTATTTGCGGTAGTGGCCGAACTTCTCGCACGGGGCGTAGCCGCTGGATGTGTACAACGCGATCGCCTCGGGCTGCTTGTCCCCGGTCTCCAGCACCATGCGGCTGCGGCCCGCCGCCCGGGCGTCGGCCTCCAGGGCGGCCAGGATGCGGCGCGCCAGCCCGTTGCCGCGGCCCTCGGGGATCACGAACATCCGCTTGAGCTCGGCGTCGCCGTCGGAGTAGCCCTCGTCGTTCTGCTCCTGGGAGCGCCAGCCGCCGGTGGCGACCGGGTAGCCCTGCGCATCGTAGGCAAGGAGATACAGACCGTTCGGCGGCTCGAACATCGACGCGTCGAGCGGTGTGACATCGCCCTCGTCGCCGTACCGCGCGGCGTATTCGAGCTGCACCTGATCGTTGAGTTTGACGGCATCGGCGTGATCGAAAGGCCGAGGGTGGATATTCATGCAGGCAATGGTACATGTATGCGAACGCCGGGTGTCGGTATCGTGCCGGAATGCTCACTGTGACCACCGTCAATGTAAACGGGCTCCGCGCGGCCGCCAAAAAGGGCTTCGTCGAGTGGCTGGCCCGGACCGAAGCCGATGTGATCTGTCTGCAGGAGGTGCGGGCCGAGCCGCAGCAGCTGCCCGACGAGGTGCGTGAACCCGAGGGCTGGCACACCGTGCACGCACCGGCCGCCGCCAAGGGGCGGGCGGGGGTCTCCCTCTTCACGCGGCGTGCGCCCGAGCGCGTGCAGATCGGGTTCAGCGGCTTCGGGGACGCCGGGAGTGAGGAGTTCGACACCAGCGGCCGCTACATCGAGGTCGACCTGCCCGGTGTCACGGTCGCGAGCCTGTATCTGCCCTCCGGGGAGGTCGGCACGGAGAAGCAGGACGAGAAGGAGCGGTTCATGGCCGCGTTCCTGCCGTATCTGAAGGGCCTCAAGGAGCGGGCGGCGGCCGACGGGCGTGAGGTCGTGGTGTGCGGCGACTGGAACATCGCCCACCAGGAGGCCGACCTGAAGAACTGGAAGGCCAACAAGAAGAACTCCGGCTTCCTCCCCGAGGAGCGGGAGTGGCTGACCCGGGTCTTCGACGAGGCCGAGTACGTCGATGTCGTACGGGCGCTGCACCCGGAGGAGGAGGGGCCGTACTCGTGGTGGTCCTACCGCGGGCGGGCCTTCGATAACGACGCGGGCTGGCGGATCGACTACCAGGTGGCGACGCCGGGGCTGGCCGGGCGCGCGGTGAAGGGCTGGGTCGAGCGGGCCGCGACGCACGGTGAGCGGTGGAGTGACCACGCGCCGGTGACGGTGGTCTTCGAGCTGTAGCGGGAGCGGGCGGGGGCGGGCGGGGGCGGGCTTGGGCCGTCCCGTCAGGGGGCGGGCGTTTGCGGCGGGTGCTCGGTGTTCTCGTGGCGCAGGCGGCGGTCCAGTGCCATGGAGAGTTCCGCGTCCACCACCGCGCGGGCGAGCGGGCGCAGTTGGGGCGGTTCGGTCTCCGCGGCGTGGGCCCGCATCACCCCTACGAACAGCTCGGCGAGCGCGTCCGCGTGCGCGCGGACCCGGCGGCCGGCCGCGAGCACCGTGGCCAGCGGCACCCCTTCCCGTACCAGCTCCGCCGACACCTCCAGCAGGCGGCGGCTGATGTGGACGATCTCGTCGCCGTCGGTGGCCAGATAGCCCAGGTCCAGGGCGGCGGCCAGATTCTCCGGGGTGACCTCGCCCTCGAAGTAGTCCGCGAGCTGTTCCGGAGTGAGGCGGACCGGGGTCTCCTCGGTCGGTTCGCCCAGCCCCAGCACCTCGGCGACATCGCGGCCGCTCTCGAAGGTGCGGGCGAGATCGGCGATGCCGGTGAGGGTGTGGCCGCGCTCCAGCAGGCCCGCGATGGTGCGCAGCCGGGCCAGGTGGTGGTCGTCGTACCAGGCGATGCGCCCCTCGCGGCGGGGTGGCGAGATCAGGCCGCGCTCCCGGTAGAAGCGCACGGTCCGCACGGGGATGCCGGCCTCCTTGGCCAGCTCCTCCATCCGGTATTCACGGTGCTCGCGTTCGTCGGCCACACCCGCACCCTATGTTGTACCGTCGGTAACTTTCCCTTGTCGCACCCCTACCCATCGGTACTGGGCTGCTCTACTCTCCCAACAATGCCAGTGATTGCTGGCGGAGTCGTGTGACGTACCGCGGGAGGCGGCAGCATGGCCCAGCACGAGCACGTACGAGTGGCGGTGATCGGATCCGGATTCGGGGGCCTCGGGGCCGCGGTCCGGCTGCGCCGCGAAGGCATCACGGACTTCGTCGTCCTGGAACGTGCCGGCTCCGTCGGCGGCACCTGGCGCGACAACAGCTATCCGGGCTGCGCCTGCGACGTACCGTCCCACCTCTACTCGTTCTCGTTCGCCCCCAACCCCGAGTGGCCGCGCACCTTCTCCGGGCAGGAGAACATCCGCGCCTACCTGGACCATGTCGCGGACACCTTCGGGCTGCGCCCGCACATCAGGCTCAACCATGAAGTGACGCGGATGCGCTGGGACCGCGACGAACTGCACTGGGTCATCGAGACCGGCAACGGGGCCACGTTCACCGCCGATGTCGTCGTCTCCGCGACCGGGCCGCTCTCCGACCCGAAGACGCCCGATGTGCCGGGGCTCTCCGGCTTCCCCGGCAAGGTCTTCCACTCGGCCCGCTGGGACCACGACTACGACCTGACCGGCAAGCGCGTCGCGATGATAGGCACCGGTGCCTCCGCCATCCAGATCGTGCCCTCGATCCAGCCGAAGGCCGCCAGGCTGACGCTCTTCCAGCGCACGCCGCCCTGGGTCATGCCGCGCATGGACCGGAAGATCAGCGGCGCCGAGCGCTGGCTGCACCGCACGCTCCCCTTCACCGGCGCCGCACGCCGCGGACTGCTCTGGGGCATAAGGGAGTTGCAGGTCAGCGCCTTCACCAAGCACCCGGGCGAGCTGGGCCTGGTCGAGAAGATGGCCAAGTCCAACATGGCGCGGTCCATCAAGGACCCGGCGCTGCGGGCCAAGCTGACCCCCTCGTACCGCATCGGCTGCAAGCGCATCCTGCTCTCCAGCGCCTACTACCCGGCGCTCGCCCGGCCCAATGTGGACGTGGTCGCCTCCGGTCTGGCCGAGGTGCGCGGCTCCACGGCCGTCGCCTTCGACGGTACGGAGACCGAGGTCGACGCGATCATCTTCGGCACCGGCTTCCATGTGACCGACATGCCGATCGCCGACCGGGTGGTGGGCGCGGAGGGCATCACGCTCGCCGAGTCCTGGAAGGACGGCATGCAGGCGCTGCGCGGTGCGAGCGCGGCCGGTTTCCCCAACTGGATGACGATCATCGGCCCCAACACGGGACTCGGGAACTCCTCGATGATCCTCATGATCGAGTCCCAGCTGAACTACATGGCCGACTATCTGCGTCAGCTGAACGTGCTGGGCGGCCGCGTCGCACTCGACGCGCGGGCCTCGGCGGTCGGGGCGTGGAACCGCCGGGTCCAGGAGCGGATGAAGCGCACCGTGTGGAACACCGGCGGCTGCAACAGCTGGTACCTGGACGCCAATGGGCGCAACACCACGGTCTGGCCGGGCACC
The DNA here is from genome assembly GCF_035994185.1 of Streptomyces sp. NBC_01217. Lineage (NCBI taxonomy): Bacteria > Bacillati > Actinomycetota > Actinomycetes > Kitasatosporales > Streptomycetaceae > Streptomyces > Streptomyces sp. NBC_01217. Next base: position 3,716,512 of record NZ_CP108538.1, on the reverse strand, counting down.
ACCTCCGAGTTCCGCAAGGTGACGCGGTCGGTGGACCTCGCGGAGTACGAGGTCGTGCGGATGCCGAAGCAGGCCGCCGCGAAGAAGTCCGTCGCCGAGGAGGTCGTGGGATGAGCCGGCTGCTGCGGCGCGAGGACGCCCCGCCCGTTCCCGCGCGCGAGTTGACCGTCGTCTCCGCCGACGGCGCCCGGATCCATGTCGAGGTGCACGGGCAGGACGGCGCCCCCACGGTGGTCCTGTCGCACGGCTGGACGTGCAGCACCCACTTCTGGGCGGCGCAGATCCGGGACCTCGCGGTGGATCACCGGGTCGTCGCCTACGACCAGCGCGGTCACGGCCGTTCGCCCGCGGCCGGGCGCGACGGATACAGCACGAAGGCCCTCGCCGACGACCTCGAAGCGGTGCTGGCCGCCACCCTCGAACCGGGCGAGAAGGCCGTGCTCGCCGGGCACTCCATGGGCGGCATGACGATGATGGCCGCCTCGCGGCGGGCCGGGGTGCGGGAACATGCGGCCGCCGTACTGCTGTGCAGCACCGGAAGTTCACGGCTGATCGAGGAGTCGCTGGTGGTGCCCTTGCGGGCCGGGGCGGTCCGTACCCGGATCACCCGCGCGATTCTCGGGGCGCGCGCGCCGCTCGGGCCCGTCACGCCGGTCTCCAGGCGGATACTCAAGTACGGGACGATGGGGGCGGGTTCATCCCCCGAACGGGTCGACATCTGTGCCCGGATCGTGCACGCGTGCCCGCGGGCGGCCAGGGTGGCCTGGGGGCACGTCCTCGCGGAGCTCGATCTCGACGCGGGGGTACGGGAGTTGCGGGTGCCCACGGCGGTGATCGCGGGTACGGAGGACCGGCTGACGCCGCCCGTGCACGCCCGCGCCATCGCGGCGGCGCTGCCCGACTGCCTGGGCCTCACCGAGCTGGCGGGCATGGGGCACATGACGCCGGTGGAGGCGCCGGAGGCCGTCACCGCGAAGATCCGGGAGCTCGTCACCGCGTACGTCCCGGCGGGCGGCGCGGGCAGTGCAGACGGTGTGGACGGTACGGCCGAGAAGGAGGATGTCGCATGAGAGGCAGGCGGAGTCTCGAAGGACAGGTCGTCGTCGTCACGGGCGCGGCGCGCGGCGTGGGCGAGCTGCTGGCGCGCAAGCTCTCGGCGCGCGGGGCCACGCTCGCGCTGGTCGGTCTGGAACCCGACGAGCTGAAGAAGGTCTCCGAGCGGCTGCACTCGGAGAGCGACCACTGGTTCGCGGACGTCACCGACCACGAGGCGATGGCGCGCGTCGCCGAGCAGGTCAAGGAGCGGTTCGGGAAGGTCGACGTCGTCGTCGCCAACGCGGGAGTGGCGTCGGGCGGTCCGTTCGTCGACTCGGACCCCGAGGCGTGGCGCCGGGTCATCGAGGTCAATCTGATCGGTGGCGCGGTGACGGGGCGGGCGTTCCTGCCGGTGCTCATGGAGAGCCGCGGGTACTTTCTCCAGATCGCCTCGCTCGCCGCGATCACCCCGGCGCCGATGATGACCGCGTACTGCGCGTCCAAGTCGGGCGTGGAGGCGTTCGCGCACAGCCTGCGGGCCGAGGTCGGCTACCGCGGGGTGAAGGTCGGGGTCGGCTATCTGTCCTGGACCGACACGGACATGGTGCGGGGCGCCGACGAGGACGACGTGATGCGGGAGCTGCGGCAGCGGCTGCCCTGGCCGTCGAACCGTACGTATCCGCTGGGCCCGGCGGTCGACCGGATCGTGGCCGGTATCGAGCGGCGGTCCGCGCACGTGTACGCGCAGTGGTGGCTGCGCGGGATGCAGTCCGTGCGGGGCTACCTGCCCGCGCTGATCGGGGTCGTCGGACAGCGGGAGATGCGTCGGTTCGGGCCGCGGCTGGAGGGCGTGAGCAAGGGGCTCGTGGGCGCGGGAGGCGCTGCGGACCGGGATGCGCAGGCGGTGCGCACGGAGAGTAAGTGATCGAAATGCGGTGAATGTCCGGGCGTGTCACTCTGGTCGAGGTCCTTACGGACCGTCCCCCACACACCCACTAGGAGTGAACAGCATGGGTATCGCAGACCAGTTCAAGGACAAGGCGCAGGAGCTCGCCGAGCAGGCGAAGCGCAAGGCGAACGAGGGCAAGGACTCGTCGGGCCGCGAGCGGACGCACGACGCGTCCGAGCGGGCCTCGAAGACGTCGCAGCAGGGCCAGAACAAGGCCCAGCAGACGGGGCGTCAGGCGAGGGACGACGTCCGCAACGAGTTCGACCGCTGACGCGGCTTCGCGAATCTGCGCACTGTCTCTGAGAGGGGCGCACCCGGGTGACCGGGTGCGCCCTTTCGCGTGCGTGTGCGTTTGAGTGTGCGCGGGGTTGGGTGCGGGTGCGACCGGGGCTCTGCCCCGGACACCGCGCCTCAAACGCCGGCGGGGCTGGATTTTGCCTGGCCGGGCTGGATTCTGCTTGCCCTACCTCGGGGGGAGCGGGGGGCGTCGGCGGTCGGGGGCCGATTCGTAGGTCGGGGGTGTTGCCGCCGGGTGCGCTGCGAGCAGGTCCAGTGCCACCCGGACCGCGTCGTCCAGCACCGCGTACCGGCCCTCCGCCCAGTCGAGTGGCGTGCGCAGGGCCTCCAGATCCGGTTCGACACCGTAGTTCTCCACCGACCACCCGTACGCGTCGAACCAGGCCGCGTTCATCGGCACCGTGATCACCGTCCCGTCACCCAGCCGGTGCCGCCCGGTCATGCCGACCACACCGCCCCACGTCCGCTGGCCCACCACCGGGCCCAGTTTCAGCAGGCGGAACACGGCGGTGATCATGTCGCCGTCGGAGGACGTCGCCTCGTCGGCCAGCGCGACCACCGGGCCGCGGGGGGCGTTCGAGGCGTACGAGACCGGCTGGGCGTTGCGGGTCAGGTCCCAGCCGAGGATCGTGCGGGTGAGCTTCTCGACCACCAACTCGCTGATGTGGCCGCCCGCGTTGCCGCGTACGTCGACGATCAGGGCCGGGCGGGAGACCTCCATGCGCAGGTCCCGGTTGAACTGGGCCCAGCCCGAGCCGCCCATGTCGGGGATGTGCAGATACCCGCACTTGCCGCCGCTCAAGTCGCGTACGACTTCGCGGCGTTTGGCCACCCAGTCCTGATAGCGCAGGGGTCGTTCGTCGACCAGGGGGACGATTGCCACGCGGCGGGAGTGGCCCTCGCCGCCGGGCGATCGGAAGGTCAGCTCGACCGTGGTGCCGCCCGCCGCGGAGAGCAGGGGGTACGGGCCCGTCACCGGGTCGACCGGGCGGCCGTCGATATGGGTGAGGGCCGCGCCCTCCCGGATGCCCGTACCGGCCAGCGGGGAGCGGGCCTTGGAGTCGGAGGAGTCACCGGGCAGGATGCGCTGGACCGTCCAGTCGCCGTCCCGGCACACCAGGTTCGCGCCGAGCAGCCCGATCGCCCGCTGGTAGTGCGGCGGGCCCTCGTTGCGCCGAGCCGGTGCCACGTACGCGTGCGACGTACCCAGCTCGCCCAGGACCTCGCGCATCAGATCCGCGAACTCGTCGGGGGAGGCGACCCGTTCGACCAGGGGACGGTACTGGTCGAGCACGCCGTCCCAGTCGATGCCGCACATGTCCGGTTCCCAGAAGTACGAGCGGATGATGCGGCCGCCCTCCCCGTAGGCCTGGCGCCACTCCGCCCCCGGGTCGACCTCGTGCAGGATGCGGCGCAGGTCGATGTAGACCGTCGAGTCGCTGTCGCCGATCTCGGTGGCGGGCACGGCGCGCAGCTCGCCCTCGTCCATGACGACCAGCCGCGTCGCGTCGCCGCTGACCGAGAACCAGTCCAGATCCTTGACGAGTTCGGTCTTCCTGGCCTTGGAGATGTTGAAGTGCTCGAGCGTGGGGCGGCCCGACATGTCCGCCGGGTTGGCGAACGTCTCGCCGAGCGCGCCCGAGATCGGCCAGCGCAGCCAGACGAGACCGCCGCCGCTCACCGGGTGCAGGGCCGAGTACTTCGACGCGGAGACCGGGAACGGCGTCACCCGGTTCTCCAGGCCCTCGAACTCGACCGTGACCGTCGATGTCCCCTCGCCCGCACCGGTGTCGGGCACGTCGTCGGCCGGGTCGAGACCGCCCGCCGCCGGGCGCCCCTCCGGCGACAGGGCGAAGGGCGAGGGTGTGGCGGAGGAGAGCGGCACCAGATACGGGCGGCAGCCCAGCGGAAAGGAGAGGTCGCCGGTGTGGACGTCGTACACCGGGTCGAAACCGCGCCAGGAGAGGAAGGCGAGATAGCGTCCGTCGCCCGTGAAGACGGGATTCTCGTCCTCGAAGCGGCCGTTGGTGACATCGACGATCACCGGGGAGCCGGACCCCAGGATGCGCGCCAGTTTGATCTGGCGCAGGGAACGGCCGATCCCTGGGTGCGACCAGGCCAGCCACGCGCCGTCCGGTGAGAACGCCATGTCACGGACCGGGCCGTTGATGGAGCGGACCAGTTCGGTGGGTTCGCCGGTGGACGTCTCCTCGTCCGTGTCCAGGAGCAGCAGCCGCCCGTCGTTCGTGGCGATGGCCAGGCGTTCGCCGTCCGGGTCGGCGATCAGCTCCTGGACCCTGCCGACCTGGCCGGAGGCCAGCCGGCGCGGCTCGCGGTCGCCGCTGGCGCGCGGCAGATAGGCGATCTCGACGGCGTCCTCGCCGTCCGCGTCCGTGACGTAGGCGACCTGGCCGCCGCTGCCGAGCATCTCGGGCAGCCGGACCCGGACCCCCGGGGTGTCGGAGATCGTCCGGGCGGGGCCGTCGCGGTGGGTGAGCCAGTACAGGCTGCCGCGTACGGAGACGGCGCTGGCCCGGCCCGTCTCGTCCACGGACAGCGAGTCGACGTTGCTGGCGGCCGGCACCTGGTACGTACGCCGTCCGGCGCGCGGCCCGCCGAGCCGCACCTCCAGCTTCCGCGGCACCGCGTCCGGCGACTCCAGGTCGTCCACCAGCCACACCTCGCCCGCGCACTGGTACACGACCCGGTGTCCGTCGCTGGAGGCGTGCCGGGCGTAGAAGGCGTCGTGGTCCGTGTGGCGGCGCAGATCGCGCCCGTCCGGCAGGCAGGAGTACAGATTGCCGACGCCCTCGTGGTCGGAGAGGAACGCGATCCGGCCGCCGACGAACATGGGTGAGTCGAGATGGCCGCCGATGTCCGGGAGCAGCCGCTTGCCGTGCAGCCACAGCCGCCCCATCGCGCCGCCCCGGTACCGCTTCCAGGCGGCCGGTTCGTGCGGCGGCTTGCCGGTGAGCAGCAGGGTGCGCCGCTCGCCGTCGATGTCGGCGACCGCGATGTCGCAGACCGGCCCCCAGGGCAGCTTGCCGCCGGGGCCGCCGTCCGTGGAGACGGAGTAGGCCCAGGAGAAATACGAGAACGGCTGGTTGTGCGAGGACACGGCGAGGATCTGGGAGGCGTCCCCCGGATCGGGGGTCCAGCCGCAGACCCGGGCGTCCGTCGACCCCCAGTAGGTGAGCCGGCGCGTCGGGCCGCCGTCCACGGGTGCGAGATGGATCTCGGGGTCCAGGCTGCGCCAGGTCGTGTACGCGATGCGGCTCCCGTCGGGGGAGAACCGTGGGTGGCTGACTCTGGTCCGGTCGACGGTCACCCGCCACGCGCGGCCGGGCCGCTGCCCCTCGGGGGCGAGGGGAGCGACCCAGAGGTCGTCCTCGGCCGCGAAGCAGAGGAGATCCTCGTGGAGGTGCGGGAAGCGGAGATACGCGGCGTCGTCACTCACCCTCCAATGCTTTCCGCGCGGAAGGGCCCCGGCAACTTGTGGTGGGGAACACAAGCGAAACGATTTCGTTTCGCTGGGCGGGCGGGGTACCGTCGATGTGTACGAAACAGTTTCGTTCGATTGACTGATGTACGGATACGCGAACAGGAGGTCGGCGCATGGCGCGCACCCGGCTCACGCCCGAGCGTGAGAGCGAGCTGTACGCCGCCGTGCTCGACCTGCTCCGCGAGGTCGGCTACGACGCCCTGACCATGGACGCCATAGCCGCCCGCACCCGTTCCAGCAAGGCCACCCTCTACCGCCAGTGGGGGAGCAAGGCCGAGCTGGTCGTGAAGGCCATGCGGCACAACAAGCCGGTCTCCCTCGCGGAGATCGACACCGGATCGCTGCGCGGCGACTTCAGCGCCGCGCTGGGCCGTAGCGACGACTGTCAGATGGAGAAGGACTCCGCGCTGATGCGGGGCCTGATGCATGCCGTCCACGAGAACCCCGATCTTTACCAGGCGCTGCGCGAGCTGCTCGTCGAGCCGGAGATGACCGGTCTCGACACGCTGCTGCGCCGAGCCGTGGACCGGGGTGAGCTGCGTCCGGACAATCCGGCGCTGAAATATGTACCGCACATGCTGATCGGCGCCTTCGCCGCTCGGCAGCTGGTCGAGGACCGCGCCGTCGACCAGGCGTTTCTCATCGACTACGTCGACTCCGTGGTTCTCCCCGCCCTCGGCGTCTGACCCCCGTCCCCTTAGTACGGCCCCCTCCCCAAGCTCCACCTGACACGCCGCTCTCGTCGTCGGGCTGGTTTCTCACGCCCTTTCCACTCAAACGACCTGACCGGGAGTACCCCTCCGTGGCCACATTCCTCTACAAGCTCGGACGGCTCGCCTTCCGGCGCCGCCGCTATGTCGCCCTGATCTGGGTGGCACTGCTGGCACTCGCCGGATTCGGCGCGGCCTCCGCGTCCACCGCCACCTCCAGCTCCTTCTCGATCCCGGGTACGGAGGCTCAGAGGGCCTTCGACCTGCTGGAACAGCGCTTCCCGAACTCCAGCGCCGACGGCGCGACCGCACGAGTCGTCTTCAAGGCCCCCGACGGCCAGAAGATGACGGACCCGGCCAACAAGGCCGAGGTGAACAAGATCGCCGACGAGCTGAAGTCCGGCTCCGACCAGATCGCCTCGGTCACCGACCCGTACACCGGCAACGCCGTCAGCAAGAACGGCTCCACGGCGTACGTCTCCGTGTCCTACAAGGTCAACTCGATGGAGCTGACCGATGCGACCCGGGACGCCCTGGAGGAGGCGGGCCACACGGCGCAGAAGAGCGGGATGACCGTGGAGATCGGCGGTGACGCGCTCCAGGCCATGCCGGAGACCGGGGCCACCGAGATCATCGGTGTCGCGATCGCCGCGGTGGTGCTGGTCATCACCTTCGGCTCGCTGATCGCCGCCGGGCTGCCGCTGCTCACCGCCCTGATCGGGGTCGGCATCGGTGTCTCGACGATCACGGCGCTGGCGAACGTCCTGGACCTGGGCTCCACCACCTCCACCCTCGCGATGATGATCGGCCTCGCGGTCGGCATCGACTACGCGTTGTTCATCGTCTCCCGCTACCGCGCCGAGCTGGCCGAGGGCCGGGAGCGCGAGGAAGCGGCCGGACGGGCCGTCGGCACCGCGGGTTCCGCGGTCGTCTTCGCCGGTCTCACCGTCGTGATCGCGCTGGTCGGCCTCGCCGTCGTGAACATCCCGATGCTGTCGAAGATGGGCTTCGCCGCGGCCGGTACGGTCGCGATCGCCGTCCTCATCGCGCTCACCCTGGTCCCGGCCATGATGGGCTTCGCGGGCAAGCGGATCATGGGACGCAGGGCGCGCAGGGCCGCCGAGGCCGAGAACCGGCCCGAGGCCAAGCCCAACATGGGCACCCGCTGGGCGCGGTTCGTGCTGCGCAAGCCGGTGTGGGTGCTGCTGGTGGGGGTCCTCGGCCTCGGTGCGATCGCCGTACCGGCCGCGTCCCTGGAGATGGGTCTGCCCGACGACGGCTCCCAGCCCACCAGCACCACACAGCGGCGCGCCTACGACCTGCTCTCCGACGGCTTCGGCCCCGGCTTCAACGGGCCGCTGATGGTCGTCGTCGACACCGCGGACAGCTCCGACGGCAAGACCGCCGCCAAGCAGGTGTCCGACGAGATCTCCGGCATCCCGGGCGTCGTCGCCGTCACTCCGGCCCAGTTCAACAAGGCCGGTGACGCCGCGATGATCACCGTGATCCCGAAGGACCGGCCGAGTTCCACCGAGACCGAGAACGTGGTCCACGCGATCCGTGACACGGGCAAGGACATCAGGTCCCAGACCGGCGCGGAGGTCCTGGTCACCGGCTCCACGGCGATGAACATCGACTTCTCGCAGAAGATGAACGACGCGCTGCTGCCGTACCTGGCGCTCGTGGTCGGCCTGGCCTTCCTGCTGCTGATGGTGGTCTTCCGGTCGGTGCTGGTGCCACTGAAGGCGGCCCTGGGCTTCCTGCTCTCGGTCGTCGCGGCCCTGGGCGCGGTCGTCGCGGTCTTCCAGTGGGGCTGGCTCGGCTCGCTCTTCGGTGTGGAACAGACCGGCCCGATCATGTCGATGATGCCGATCTTCATGGTGGGTGTGGTCTTCGGTCTCGCGATGGACTACGAGGTCTTCCTCGTGACCCGGATGCGGGAGGCGTACGTCCATGGCGAGAAGCCCGGCCAGGCGATCGTCACCGGCTTCAAGCACGGCGCCCGGGTCGTCACGGCCGCCGCCGTGATCATGATGGCGGTCTTCTCCGGCTTCATCGGCTCCAGCGAGCAGATGATCAAGATGATCGGCTTCTCGCTCGCCATCGCCGTCTTCTTCGACGCGTTCGTCGTCCGGATGGCGATCGTGCCCGCGGTCCTCGCCCTGCTCGGCAAGCGCGCCTGGTGGCTGCCGCGCTGGCTGGACCGGCTCCTGCCGAACGTGGACGTGGAGGGCGAGGGGCTGCGCAAGCAGCTCGGCGAGACGTCCGGGGGTCTGGCCGGCCACGACGGACGCGGCGGTGACGCCGAGGACGAGCGTGAGCTGGTCCGCGTCTGAGCCGTGTACGGCCCGGGTCCGAGCCGTGTACGGCCCGGGTCGTAGAGCCTCCGGGGTCCGCGTCTGAGCGGAGCGCGGCCCCGGATGCGCCGGTTACCTGTGGGGACGGGGGACCGGGGCAATGACAGAAGCCCCCGTGCGAGCTGCACGGGGGCTTCTGTCATGCGTACGCCTTCTGTCGTGCGTACGTGTCGTGTGCAGGCGTCATGCGGGTGTCTGTGTCCTGCCTGCGGGAGCGGCTGCGGCGCTCTCGCCGTGTGTGCGGTGCAGGAAGCGGATCAGCGGCGCGTTGTCGAACTGCACCACCTCCACGCCCTCCTTCGAGCGCAGCTCCACGACCAGCTGTGTCCGTCCGCACGGCCACACCCGGATGCCGCCGCGCTCGGCGGGGGAGCGCAGTCCGCGCTCCAGCAGGTCGCGACCGAACGCCCAGTCGGTGCCGCCGGGGAAGGCGACATGGACGGTGCGCGGGTCGACATCGGCGTCGTACAACAGGTCCACCGGCACCGCCGGGAGATCAGGGGTGTCATTGACGAGCCAGGCCTCGGCCTGCTCATGGATCACGGGGGGCATGGGCCGACTCCTCCTGTGTGTTCTTCTTCAACCTCTAATGTCGCATATTTCACATTATGTGCGCGGCGAGCAGTCGACTGTGACATCTGCGCTCTTGCGAATGGTTTGCAACAAGGCTCTATCATTGAACGGTTCACGACACCGTCCGCGGCAACGCAGGTCGCAGGAAGCGGAGCCTCACCCATGCATGTACCCGACGGATTCATCAACGCGCCCGTCTCCGCCGTCGCGGGAGTCGTAGCCGCCGGTGCCGTGGCCGTCAGTCTGCGGGGCGCTCGGAGGGAGCTGGACGAGCGCACCGCGCCGCTCGCCGGTCTCGTCGCCGCGTTCATCTTCGCCGTACAGATGCTGAACTTCCCGGTCGCTGCGGGCACCAGCGGGCATCTGCTGGGCGGGGCGCTCGCCGCGATCCTGGTCGGGCCCTATACCGGGGTGCTCTGCATCTCCGTCGTCCTGCTCATGCAGGGCATCCTCTTCGCCGACGGCGGCCTCACCGCGCTCGGTGTGAACGTGCTCGACATGGGCATCACGACCACCGTCGTCGCCTACGCCCTCTTCCGCGGACTGGTCGCCGTGCTGCCGAGGACACGCCGCTCCACGACGGCCGCGTCCTTCGTCGCCGCCCTGGTCTCCGTACCGGCCGCGGCCTGTGTCTTCACGCTGATCTACTGGATCGGCGGCACCACCGACATCCCGATCGGCAAGGTCTTCACCGCCATGGTCGGGGTCCATGTCCTCATCGGCATCGGCGAGGCCGCGATCACCGCGCTGACCGTCGGCGCCGTCCTCGCCGTACGCCCCGATCTCGTCCACGGCGCCCGCGGACTCACCGCACCGCTCAAGCTCCGTGTCGACGGCGAACTGATCGACATCCCCGCCCGGCAGCCCGGCGCCCCCGCCCCCGTCGCCGCCCGGTCCACCCGCGGGATCTGGGCCACCGGCCTGGTCACCGCCCTCGTCCTGGCGGGCTTCGTCTCCTTCTACGCCTCCGCCAGCCCCGACGGCCTGGAGAAGGTCGCCGCCGACCAGGGCATCGACAAGAAGACCGAGGAACACGCCGCCAAGGACTCCCCGCTCGCCGACTACGGCGTCAAGGACGTCTCCGACGCCCGGATCTCCGGAGGCCTCGCCGGAGTGATCGGTGTCGGCGCGACGATCGTGGCCGGCAGCGGAGTCTTCTACCTGGTCCGCCGCCGTCGCACGCCGGACGCCCCCGTCGCCGCGACCCGGGAAGCCGTCTGACATGGGCGCCGGACACTCTCACCGGCTCTACCGGCACGGGCACTCGCCCGTGCACGGCCTGCCACCGCACTGCAAGCTCGCCGCCGCCTTCTGCTTCGTCGTGGTCGTCGTCTCCACGCCGCGCGAGGCGGTGTGGGCGTTCGCGCTGTACGCGGTACTGATCGGCGCCGTCACCGCCCTGGCCCGCATCCCCGCGGGCTTCCTGCTGGGGCGGCTGCTGATCGAGGTGCCGTTCGTCGCGTTCGCGCTGCTCATGCCGTTCGTGGTGCCCGGCGAGCAGACCCATGTCCTCGGCCTCTCCGTCAGCGTCCCCGGCCTCTGGGGCGCCTGGAACGTGCTGGCCAAGGGCACCCTCGGCGTCGCCGCCTCCGTGCTCCTCGCCTCCACCACCGAACTGCGCTCACTTCTGCTCGGCCTCCAACGCCTCAGGCTGCCGCCGCTGCTCGTCCAGATCGCCTCCTTCATGCTCCGGTACGGCGATGTGATCACCGACGAGATGCGCCGGATGTCGATCGCCCGCCGCTCCCGCGGCTTCGAGGCGCGCGGGATACGGCAATGGGGTGTCCTCGCCAAGTCGGCGGGCGCGCTCTTCATCAGGTCGTACGAGCGCGGCGAACGCGTCCACCTCGCGATGGTCAGCCGCGGCTACGCCGGATCGATGCCGGTCATCGACGAGGTGACGGCCTCCCGGACCCAGTGGGCGTACGCCTCGGCACTCCCCGTCCTCGCCCTCGTCATCTGTCTGCTGGGATGGACCCTATGAGCCCCACCACCACCGCCCCCGCGCCGTCCCTGGAGGTCAGCGGCCTCGCCTACGCCTACCCCGACGGCCACCAGGCGCTCTTCGGAGTGGACCTGACGGTCGCCCGCGGCGAACGCGTCGCCCTGCTCGGCCCGAACGGCGCGGGCAAGACCACCCTCGTCCTCCACCTCAACGGCATCCTCGACGCCGGCGCGGGCACCGTCCGGGTCGCCGGGCTCCCGGTCGAGAAGCGCAACCTCGCCGAGATCCGCCGCCGCGTCGGCATCGTCTTCCAGGACCCCGACGACCAGCTCTTCATGCCCACCGTCCGCGAGGACGTCGCCTTCGGACCCGCCGCCTCCGGAATGCGCGGCGCCGAACTGGAGGAACGCGTCACCGAGGCGCTCAAGCAGGTCGGCATGGAGGAGTACGCGGACCGGCCGCCGCACCACCTCTCCTTCGGCCAGCGCCGCCGCGTCGCCGTCGCCACCGTCCTCGCCATGCGGCCGGAGATCCTCGTCCTGGACGAGCCGTCCTCCAACCTGGACCCGGCCTCGCGGCGCGAGCTCGCCGACATCCTGCGGTCCCTGGACGTCACCGTGCTCATGGTCACGCACGACCTGCCGTACGCCCTGGAGCTCTGCCCCCGCGCGGTCGTCCTGAGCGAGGGCGTCATCGCCGCCGACGACCGCACCCAGGACCTGCTCTGCGACGAGGAGCTGATGCGCAGCCACCGTCTGGAGCTGCCCTTCGGCTTCGATCCGCGTTCCGTGACTGTGAACATGAGGTGACCCGCCACGCGTTCCACCTGCGAAGGGATGCACCATGGGGGGATGAGCGGCAGCGCAGGAGCAGGTGTGGACGTACGGGGCACGGTGGCGGCCGGATTCGAACCGGTCCGGGATGCTTTCGTCCGTAACTTCGAGCAGCGCGGCGAACGCGGTGCGGCCGTCACGGTCTACCGGGACGGCCGCAAGGTCGTCGATCTGTGGGCCGGTACGAGAGACGTCGACGGCGTCGAACCGTGGGCCGTCGACACCGTGCAGATCGTCCGCTCGGCGGGCAAGGGCATAGCCGCCGCGGTACCACTGCTGCTGCACCAGCGCGGCCAGGTCGACCTCGACGCCCCGGTCGGCACGTACTGGCCGGAGTTCAAGGCCGCCGGCAAGGAGCGCGTGCTCGTGCGCCACCTCCTCGCCCACCGGGCCGGCATCCCCGCCCTCGACTGCCCGCTGACCCCCTCCGAGGCGGCCGACGGGATCTCCGGGCCGCAGGCCGTCGCGGCCCAGCGCCCCCAGTGGGAACCCGGCACCGACCACGGCTACCACGCCCAGACCTACAGCTGGCTCGTCGGCGAACTGGTGCGCAGGGTCACCGGCCGCACCGTCGGCCGCTGGGTCGCCGAGGAGATCGCCCGCCCCCTCGGCCTCGACTTCTGGTTCGGACTCCCGGCGGACGAGGCGCACCGGGTGGGCCGGATCGGCCCCGCCGAACCGCCCGCCGACGAGGGCAACGGTGGCTCCCTGCGGATGCGCCCCAAGCGGTCGGTCACCGAGGCCTACCGCGACCCGGCCTCCCTCACCCGCCGCGCCTTCGGGGCCATCGACCCCCTCCCCGACGAGAACGACCCCTCCTACCGGGCGGCCGAACTCCCCGCGTCCAACGGCATCGCCACCGCCCGCGCGCTGGCCCGCTGCTACGCCGCGATGATCGGCCCGGTCGACGGCCACCGCCTGTTCGCCCCGGCCACGCTGACCCTCGCCCGCACCGAGGAGTCGGCGGGCCCGGACCGGGTCCTGGTCGTCAACACCCGCTTCGGCCTCGGCTACATGCTGCACGGCCCGGCGGCACCGCTGCTGGCCCCCGGCTCCTTCGGCCACCCCGGCCGGGGCGGCTCGCTCGGCTTCGCCGATCCCGAATCCGGCATCGCGCTGGGCTATGTGACGAACGGTCTGCAGAAGGGAGTCACCGCCGATCCCCGTGCCCAGGCCCTGGTCAGGGCAGTACGGTCGGCGCTATGACTCCTCCTTCCTCCACCGGTTCACGGTTCGACGGATACGGCGTGCTCATCACCGGAGCGGGCCAGGGCATCGGCGCGGCCACGGCCCGCCGGCTGGCCTCGGAGGGCGCGCGCGTCCTGGTCACCGACCTGGACGGCGACCGCGCCGCACGCACCGCCGCGGAGATACGCGAGAGCGGTGCGACGGCCGGTTCGCTGCCCTGCGACGTGGGCGACCGGGCGGCGGTCGAGGCCGCGGTCGCCCACGCCGTCAGCGCCTTCGGCTCCCTCGACGTACTGGTGAACAACGCCTACGCCTGCACCCCCGACGCCCCGCTCTTCGAGGACGAGCCGGACGAGGTCTGGCAGCGCGACCTGGACATCACCCTCACCGGCCCCTACCGCTGCGCCCGCGCCGCCCTCCCGCACCTGGCGGCCTGCGGCCGGGGCGCGATCGTCAACATCGGCTCGGTCAACGGCGAACAGGACTTCGGCAATCACGCCTACAGCGCCGCCAAGGCGGGCCTGGGCAGCCTGACCCGTACCCTCGCGGGCCATGCGGGACCGCGCGGCGTACGCGTCAATCTCGTCGTCCCCGGCACGATCCGCACGGACGCCTGGGCGGGCCGCGACGCGGAACTGTCCCGGGTGAGCGGCCTCTACCCGCTGGGCCGGGTCGGCGAGCCGGACGACATCGCCTCCGCCGTCGCCTTCCTCGCCTCGCGCGACGCGGCCTGGATCACGGGAACGACACTGCGCGTGGACGGCGGCCTGACCGCGGCGAACTACGGCTTCCGGCAGGCGGTTTCGGGCGGGTAGCGGCGGCCTGGGTGCGGGGGCATTCGCCCGCGTAGGTGGCGCCCCGCCCCCGCCGTGCTCAGCTCGTGTGCAGCATCAGCCCGATGCCGACCACCATCAGCCCCGCCGCCGCGATGCGCGGTGCGCCGAAGCGTTCCTTGAAGAACACCGTCCCTATGGCCGCGCCGACGATGATCGACGACTCGCGGAGCGCCGCGATCGGGGCCAGTGCCGCCTGCGTCTGGGCCCACAGGACGAGGCCGTACGCGGCCACGGACAGCGCCGCCCCCAGCAGTCCGCGCGCGACGAACGGCTTCAGCTGGGCGGCGAGTTCGCCCCGGCGGCGGTGGAGCGCGTAGAGGGGGATGGCCGTCCCCTGCAGGACGATCAGCCAGGCGATATAGCCGAGCGAGGTGCCGGAGGCGCGTACCCCGACCCCGTCGACCGTGGTGTACCCGGCGATGGCCAGGCCGGTCGCGACGGCGGCCAGCAGCGCCGGCCAGTCCGGGCGGCTGCCGGAGCCCCGGATGCCCCAGAGGGCGAGCCCGACGAGCCCCGCGGAGGCCACCGCGACGCCCGCGGTGGCCCAGGCGTCGGGGCGTTCACCGACGAACACGGCGGCGAGGACCGTCACCACCAGCGGTGCCGTGCCCCGGGCGATCGGGTACATCTGGCCGAAGTCGCCCAGGGTGAACGAGCGCATCAGCAGCAGCATGTACGCCACGTGCAGCACGGCCGAGGTGAGGAGATACGGCCAGGCCCCGGCGGCCGGGAAGGGGGCGAAGCAGGCCAGCGGCACGCAGATCAGCAGCCCGCACCCGGAGATCAGGGTGAAGGAGAGGAGCTGGTCCTTGACCGCGTGCGCGATCGCGTTCCAACTGGCGTGCGTGATCGCGGCGATCAGTACGGCGAAGGCGACCAGCGGCGTCACCGGGACTGCTCGCGCACATCCACCAGGGTTCCGCCGGCATGCCCGATCAGCGTCTTGGGGTCGAGGGGGAAGACGGTGTGCGGGGTGCCCGCGGCCGCCCACACCACGTCGTGGTCCAGCAGCCCGCGGTCGGCCAGCACCCGGGTCCTCGTACGGTGGCCGAAGGGCGGCACGCCCCCGATCGCGTACCCGGTCGTCTCCCGGACCAGATCGGCCCCGGCCCGCTTGACCTTCCCGGCGCCCAGTTCCTCGCGTACGAGCTCGACGTCGACGCGCGACGATCCGTCCATCAGGACCAGCACCGGGTCGCCGTCGGCCTCGAAGACCAGGGACTTGACGATCTCGCTGAGTTCGCAGCCGATCGCGGCGGCGGCCTCGGCGGCCGTCCGCGTGGCCTCCGGGAACCGGCGGATCTCGACCCGCAGCCCCAGCTCCCGCAGGGCTTCGGCGAATCGGGGATGGGCTTCGGCGGCGGTGGTGTCGGGAGTGCTCATGCCGTGCACGCTAGCGAACGCTGTATGGGGCACGCGACGGGATTGCACGCATGGCGCAACCCCGGCCGCCCGCCACGCCTCCCGTCCGCGCGGGCGGCCTTGCCGGCCGGCGCGTCATGAACCCGCTCGCAGCACCGCAGCCACCACCGGTCCCGCCGCGTCCCCGCCGTGGCCGCCGGACTGGACGACCGCCGCCGCGGCCAGGTCGTTACTGAAGCCGGTGAACCAGCTGTTGGACGTGGCCTGGCCGTCCACCTCCGCCGAGCCCGTCTTGGCGCCCTTGTCGCCGCCGACCGAGGCCATCGCGTTCTTGCCGGTGCCCCAACTCGCGGTCTGGCGCATCATGTTGGTGAGCTGTTGGGAGACGGACGGAGACAGCGACCGGGAGGCGGTGGCGAGCGTCCGGCCGTCCAGGGAACGGTCCACGAGGATCGGCTGGTGGAAGGTGCCGTTCTTCGCGGTGGCGGTGATGGACGCCATGTTGAGGGCGTTCATCTGGACCGTGCCCTGACCGATGTACTGCGCTGCCGCCTCGCCGTGGGTCTCCTCGGGCACGCTGCCGTCGAAGGACACCACACCGGTCTGCCAGTCCAGGCCGATCCCGAAGACGTCGCGGGCCTCCTTGGCGAGCGCCGCGTCGTCCTTCGCGTCGTCGATCAGCTTGATGAAGGCCGTGTTGCAGGACCGGGCGAAGCTGGTCGTCAGGGTGCCGTCGGGAATGGAGAAGTCGTCCAGGTTCTTGAAGGTGCGGCTGTAGTACGTCGCGGTCGGCGGGCACTCGATCTTCTGGTTGGCCGAGGTGAGGCCCTTCTCGATCAGCATCGCCGCGGTCACGATCTTCATCGTCGATCCCGGCGCCTGCTTGCCCTGCATCGCCGCGTTGAATCCGGTGGCCGGATTGTTGGCGACCGCGCGGATCGCGCCCGTGGACGGCCGGACCGCGACCACCGAGGCCTGGCTGAACTTCTTCACGGCCACCTCGGCCGCCGCCTGGGCGTCGGCGTCCAGCGTCGTCTGCAGCCTGCCGGGCTTTCCCTTGGTGAGGGTCAGCAGGGTCTTGTCCGTGCCGCCCGCGTCCGCGCTCTCGATCCAGGTCTCGATGCCCGCGGTGCCGCCCGACTTCTCCCCGTACTTCTCGCGCAGCGCGTCCAGGATCGGCCCCAGAGAGGGGTACTTCTCCTTGGTGAGCACCTTGCCGTTGTGGTCGAGGGCCTCGATCGACGGCGTCGACGCCTCACCCGTCTTCAGCGACGCGCCGGCCGTCAGATCAGGGTGGATCACGGTGGGGGACCAGTCGACCAGGGGCCTGCCGGTGGTCAGGCCGCGCACCACGGTCAGTTCGGAGGAGTACGACCAGGGCTTGGACTTTCCCCCGAACGACACGGTCGCCTTCACCGTGTACGGCACCTTCGTGCCGACCGCGGGGCCCGGAGTGATCACGGCCTCGGTGACATGGGCGATCTCGCGGTAGCCGCTCAGGGCCGGTTCGGCCTCGGCCGCGTTGTTGGTGAGCTGGGACGCGACGGCCGCGTCACCGCTCGCCCAGGCCTTGAGGAACTTCTCCGACGCGTCGTCGATCTCCGCCTTGGTGACCGGTCCCGTCTTCACCTCGGCGGCGGTGGACTTGCTGTCCGTGCCGCCGCCCCCGCCGTTCAGTGCGTCCAGAACGTTGTAGGCCCCATAGCCCACCCCGCCGACCACGACCGCGAACACTCCGCCGACTATCGCAACCTTCGCTCCACTGCGCATCCCTGCAGTCCCCCTCCCCAGGAAGTTCCCCTTGAACGTGTTCAAGGGGATGCTGCTGGCACCCTACGGGACGGTGGTGACGGCCGGGACGGTCTTTATCGGAACGCAATGCGTGGGGGTTGAATACATCGTGAATACATCGGTCAAATCAAGGTGTGACGGTCAAATCCAGGTATCCAGCCACATCCGGTCCCGCCATGAACCGTCGGGAATGGGCGTTCCCGTGTAGATGGGCCAGAAGTAAATGAAGTTCCAGATGATCAGCAGCACCAGCACGCCCGCCGCGATCGCCCCCAGTGTCCGTCGCCGTTCCCCCGACAGATCGCCGGTCACCAGACCGAGTTCGCGTCTGGCCCCGGTCCCCGCCGCCGGTCCCAGCATCGCGCCGATCATCATCGTGACCGCCAGACACAGGAACGGCACGAACACGACCGCGTAGAAGAGGAAGATCGTCCGCTCCTGGTAGAGGAACCAGGGCAGCCAGCCCGCCGCCACACCGCAGGCGATCGCGCCCGCCCGCCAGTCACGCCGGAAGAACCACCGCCACAGCACGTACACCAGGGCGAAGCACGCCGCCCACCACAGCAGCGGCGTCCCGATCGCCAGCACCTCGCGCGAGCACTTGCCGGTCTCCGACGCCGCGCAGCCGGGCTCCTCCGCCCAGAAGTACGAGACGGGCCGGCCGAGCACGATCCAGCTCCAGGGATTGGACTGGTAGGTGTGGCCGGACGTCAGATTCACATGGAATTCGTAGACCTGGTACTCGTAGTGCCACAGGCTGCGCAGCCAGTCCGGCAGCCACGTCCAGCTGCCGCCCCTGCCGTCGGTCTGCGCCCAGTTCCGGTAGTAGCCCTTGTCGGTGACGATCCAGCCGGTCCAGGAGACGAGGTAGGTGAGGACCGCGACCGGGACCGTCGAGGCGAACGCCGGCAGCAGATCCCGCTTCAGCACCGCCTCGTGCGGCCGGACCGCACCCGCGGTCCGGCGCGCGCCCACATCCCACAGCACCGTCATCAGACCGAAGCCGACCAGGATGTACAGACCGTTCCACTTGGTGGCGAAGGCGAGCCCCAGCATCAGCCCGGCGACGAGCCGCCAGGGACGCCATCCCAGCCGCAGGTTCTCCGCGACCCGGGCGTCCGGGCGCAGCACCCCCTCCTCGTCGACCGGCAGCGCGGCGGCGAGGCGGCGCCGCGCCCAGTCGCGGTCGGTCAGCAGAGCGCCGAACGCCGCCAGCACGAAGAACATCAGCACCAGGTCGAGCAGTGCGGTGCGGCTCATCACGAAGTGCAGACCGTCGACGGCGAGCAGCGCGCCCGCCAGACACCCCAGGAACGTCGAGCGGAACAGCCGCCGCCCGATCCGGCACAGCATCAGCACCGACAGCGTGCCGAGCACCGCGACCATGAACCGCCAGCCGAACGGCGTGAAACCGAAGAGCTGCTCACCGAAGCCGATGATCCACTTGCCGACCGGCGGGTGCACCACATAACCCGGATCCACCGGGATGTGCACCCTCGACGGATCGTCGAGGATCAGCTTGTCGACGTCCTTGGGCCAGTCGCCCTCGTACCCCTGGTGGATCAGCGCCCAGGAATCCTTGGCGTAGTACGTCTCGTCGAATATCAGCGCGTGCGGGCTGCCCAGGTTCCAGAACCGCAGCACCCCGGCGACCAGCGCCACCAGCAGCGGACCGCCCCAGGCGGACCACCGCACCAGCCGCTCGGCCGTCGGCGGGGAGATCCCGAGCACCGCCCACAGCTGGGCTCCGGGCCTGGTGTACGGCGGTACCAGCCGTTCACGCAGCCCGATTCCGGGCCGGGGCGAATGGCCGAAGCGGCGCAGCCGCTGCTGCCAGGAGGCCGGCTCTTCGCCGCAGGATTCCCCGGCGTCTTGGCCCTGTCGGGCTTCGGGCGCAGTACTCGTCACCGCGCCATCGTAGGGAACGCTTCTGTGCGAGTGCTGTCGCCCGTGCTGGGAGGATGACTCATGTGACTGGAACGACTGGAACGCTGGTACTCGCAGGAACCCCCATCGGCGATGTGGCGGACGCCCCGCCACGCCTCGCCGCCGAACTGGAGACGGCCGATGTCGTCGCCGCCGAGGACACCCGCAGGCTGCGCCGCCTCACCCAGGCCCTCGGCATCCACACCACGGGGCGGGTCGTCTCCTACTTCGAGGGCAACGAGTCGGCGCGTACGCCCGAACTCGTCGAGGCGCTGACCGGCGGCGCCCGCGTCCTGCTGGTCACGGACGCCGGGATGCCGTCCGTCTCCGACCCCGGCTACCGGCTCGTGGCCGCCGCCGTGGAGAAGAACATCAAGGTCACCGCGGTCCCCGGCCCGTCCGCCGTGCTCACCGCGCTCGCCCTGTCCGCGCTGCCCGTCGACCGTTTCTGCTTCGAGGGCTTCCTGCCGCGCAAGGCCGGCGAACGGCTCGGCAAGCTGCGCGAGGTCGCCGAGGAGCGCCGCACCATGGTCTTCTTCGAGGCCCCGCACCGGCTCGACGACACCCTCGCCGCGATGGCCGAGGTCTTCGGCGCCGACCGCCGGGCCGCCGTGTGCCGGGAGCTGACCAAGACGTACGAGGAAGTGAAGCGAGGCCCGCTCGGCGAGCTGGCGGCCTGGGCGGCCGAAGGGGTACGCGGCGAGATCACCGTCGTCGTCGAGGGCGCGGCCGACTCCGGACCCGGGGAACTGGATGCCGCGGAGCTGGTGCGCAGGGTGCGGGTGCGCGAGGAGGCGGGGGAGCGGCGCAAGGAGGCCATCGCCGCCGTCGCCGCGGATGCGGGGCTGCCCAAGCGCGAAGTCTTCGATGCGGTCGTCGCGGCAAAGAACGCGGAGCGAACCGGCCCCCAGTAAGAGGGTGTCTCACGTGGCAAGTTTCGCGAGTTTCTTGTAGCAGGTCAGGACGGCGGCCAGGCCGAGGAAGGCGAGGAAGTGCGAGCCCTTTCGTTCGTACCGGACGGTGAGGCGGCGGTAGCCGAACAACCAGGCGATGGACCGCTCGATCTTCCAGCGGTGCCGGCCGAGCCGTTCGCCGGATTCGATGCCCGGCCGGGCGATGCGCGGGATCAGCCCCCGTTCACGCAGCCAGGCGAGGTGGTCAGCGGAGAAGTACGCCTTATCGGCGCGGAGTTTGACTGGGCGGCGCCGACGGGGTCCGCGCCGGGAACGGATGGCGGGTATGCCACGGATCAGCGGCTTGAGGGCGAGGCTGTCGTGCATGTTTGCGCCGGACACGGCGATGGCGAGTGGGATGCCCTGGGCCTCGGACAGCACGTGCAGTTTGCTGCCCTTCTTGCCGCGATCGACCGGGTTCGGCCCGGTCAGCGAACCCCCCTTTTCGCCCGCACCGACGCGGCGTCAACGATTGCGGAGGTCCAGTCGAGCTCGCCCCTGGCGCCGAGTTCGTCCAGGATCGCCCGGTGCAATCGGCGCCACAGCCCCGCCTGGGTCCACGCGGTGAACCGACGGTGTGCCGTCGCGGGCGACACCCCGAACGTCTCCGGCAGGTGCCGCCAGGCGCACCCGCTGGTCAGCACGTACACCACCGCCGTGAACACAGCCCGCTCATCCAGCGGCGCAGTCCCACCACCCTGCGGACGGGAGTTGAACGACGGCAACAACGGGGCGACGAGTTCCCACAGACCGTCAGGAACCAGCCGCTGCGACAGATCGGCACTCACGAAGAGACATCATGCCGCAGCTCACACCATCACCACGTGAGACATCCTCTAAGGCAAAGGACTATCGTGAAATGCAAAGCGCGAGCCGTGCGCCGGGCCTTTCTGCCACGGAAAGGCCAAATCCGCTCCAACACTCGACAGGCCTGATGCGCCCCCGCCGGTAAAGGCGTCCACTGGATCGGGGACGCACTTTTCGGAGTGCCAGTCCGGCGGACTAAGGAGCAGGCATGAGCGAGAGCGCAGCAACCACCGTGCACGAGGCGTATGCCTTCGCCTGCATGAGGTGCGGATACGGCTGGGAGCAGGCCTACGAAATAGAGCACCACGTCGACGGCTCCAACAAGGATTTCGTCATCTACAAGGCCGACGGGGAACGGGTGCCCTCCCCCCTTTCCAGGCCGACGTGCACGAACTGCGGCGGACACGTGGTCCGGATCATGGGGGCCGGCCGGGTCTCGACCGTCCAGCAGCTGCTCCACAACCCCGGGCCGAAGCGGCGGGCGATCGAGGACACCGGCGCCCGGGACGGCGGGGCCGTGGCCGCCGCCGTCGCCCACACGGGCGCGGAGCGCCACTGGCACCTGTCCGACCTGCTGCACCCCTTCCACCGGAAGTAGGACCCGGCCCATCGGGCGCAAGGCCCCCGGCGCGGTCCTCGTACGATCGTCGGCATGAGCCGTACCGAAGCCCCGCCGCTGCCCGAACCCCTCCGGGTGCCGGTCGCCGATTCGCACACCCACCTGGACATGCAGGACGCGACCGTCGAGGAGGGTCTGGCCAGGGCCGCCGCGGTCAATGTGACCACCGTGATCCAGGTGGGCTGCGACGTGGCCGGTTCGCGCTGGGCCGCGG